>JBAZZS010000001.1:0-301787 GCA_041658685.1 Candidatus Gracilibacteria bacterium
GCACTACAGCAGGAAGATTTCTCATGTTTTTTATTCATACACGAGAAAATGACACAAAAAAGAAACTTTTACAGATTTAAAAGAAAATATTCTTCAACCAAGTTTCGTTAACTATCCCGCCCGGGCACACTTTGTCTGATTTTTTTACTCTCCCACCACCACTTTCCCGTGTTGAATCCAACGAATCACTTCGGGGTACCATTTTTTCTCTAGGGTTTGAACCTTATCTTTTAAGGAGTCCGGGGTGTCATCCGGATCCACGGCCACCTCTTTTTGAACCACAATCGGCCCTTCGTCACACACTTCACTCACAAAGTGGATGGTCATACCCGTGACCTTATCTCCATTTTTGAGTACCTCTTCATGCACATTGAGGTCCATAGCTCCACCGCCGCCATATTTAGGAAGTAAGGCGGGGTGCACATTCAAGATGCGATTGCGGAAATGATCCACGAACGATTTGGTTAAGATGCGCATATAACCCACCAGCACAATTAGATCCACCTGATATTTCTCGAGAATTTCCTGCATGCGTTGGTCAAATTCTTCTCTCGTGCGTCCCTTGGTACGCACAAAAATCGCCTTAAACCCTTGTTCGCGTGCCCGCTGCAACGCATAACAGTCTTTTTTATTGGAGAGAACCACGGAAAGTTCGACTCCGGGCAGCTTGTCGGCCTTGAGTTCATCAATAATAGCCTGAAGGTCGGTGCCGCGAGTGGAGGCAAGGACTGCAATTCGAAAAGGTTTTTTCATAAAAAATAAGTTTAAATTGGATTTAAAAATGCCTTTTTTAAACAGAAAAAGCAAGAAAATAAAACCTGTTTGCAGGTTAAGTCTTTAAATTAGAAAATATCTATCTACTCAACGCCAGGATAATTATTTGACGTAGGCTTAACTCGCGAATACAATAACACGATACGCTGAAATAAAGACAAAAAGAAAAACAAAGTAAGTCAAAACAAAAACAAAACTTTCTCTCGCGTATCAAACCTTCCTAAAACGCATAGGAAAAAAAGTTCTTTCACATCACGCTTCAATCGCGTCTCGCCCCTCTTTCCCTCCATCCGTCTTTATATGACGACCGGAGGCGATAAAGCGGAGGCGGAGAACTCGGGACAACAGAATCTATTTTCAGGAAATGTCCCTATTTCTCCCTTTCCGCTTTGTGATGGGAGTCCCCTTGACCAGGGAACCCCGACACTTCAATAGCTTGGTGTTTCCGTCGATTTGACCCGTAAGGTGCTCAACACGGACGCACACTAAACAAGCGGCTATGGTCAGGCCTATATACTGAACCAAAGCACAGCGGAAATAAGGAAGGGTAGGATCACCTTCTCGCCACTCTCTTGGGAACCTCTGAGCAGTAATACAAAAACAAAAATAAACTGCTAATAGAAAGGGCCTCTTCGGGAGTGGCCTTTCTGTTATACGGGAAAATTATCGCACACGATTTCGTGTGTATTTTTTTTGCACATTTTTAATCTTTTATTCATGAAATTTTAATGAACCGTAGACGCCGCATAAAAACAAGAATTTAGACAAGTTGAAATGGCATAAAAATCCTTGACCCTGCACATTAAAAAACTTACGATTCAAGGCCCACGATTCATTTTTAGATTTTCAAATGAAAAGGAGAAACGCTACAACACCGGCAACAAAAAGCGACCTCAGAAGAATGGAGGGAGCGTTTAAAGGAGACCTCAATAGAATGGAGGGGGCGTTTAAAAGAGATCTCAATAAAATGGAAGGAAGTTTTAAAAAAGATCTTAAGAAAATGGAAGTGAGTTTTCAGAGGAGCCTTAAAAAGGGATTTAAAGAAAAATTAAAACCAATTTATAAAAAATTGGATGACCATGATAAACAGTTTGAGGTCGTTCATTTAAAGTTGGAATATCATGATGAACAATTCGTTAGGATTTTTAGAACATTGGATGAAATGATGGTGATTTTAAAACGGCTCGATGGAAATACCGCTCATTTGAATTATAAAGTTGAGCGCCATGAAGAAATGCTTTTAAGTCTCAATGCGAAAGTGGGACTGCCACACTTGGCCTAAAGTTTGCAACAGAATTAACTTTTCAGGAATTTTTTATTCAAAATGTATGCCAGCAATAAAGCAAAAATCAGTCTCGAGAAAAAATTCCGTAATAGAGAGTAAAATTGATTTAATTTTGGGGAAACTTGAGAAGCATGATCGAAAATTCGAGCGCATCCTTGAAGAATTCGCAGAGCACAAGAGGCTTATGAATACCTTCGTAATTAAAGAGGAATTTTACGAATTTAAAGATGAGGTTTATACGAAATTAGATGGGGTAATGGCCATTTTGGAACGATGGGATCAAGAAAGAGTCTGCACAAACCACGCCATTGATCGACATGAAACCATGCTCGTCAGCCTCAATACGAAAGTGGGTTTGCCACACTTGGCTTAGCACGTAAAGGATTTATTTCATCTGATAAAACGCCTTTTTCCCAATGTAAAAAGCGTCTTTTCCCAGTTCTTCTTCAATGCGCAAAAGTTGATTGTACTTGGCGATGCGTTCGGTGCGACACAGAGAGCCGGTTTTGATTTGGCCGGTTTCCAGGGCCACCACCAAGTCCGCAATCGTGGTGTCTTCGGTTTCCCCGGAGCGATGCGAAACCACGGCGGTCCAATTGGAGGCGTGCGCCAGTAAAATCGCATTCATGGTTTCACTCAACGTTCCAATCTGATTGAGTTTGATGAGAATGGAGTTGGCGGTGCTTTCATTGATCCCGCGTTGCAGTTTTTTAACATTGGTAACTAAAAGATCGTCTCCTACAATTTGAATTTTTTTCCCCAAACGAGAAGTGAGAGATTGCCATGCCTTCCAGTCGTTTTGATCGAGCCCATCTTCAAGGGTCAGAATCGGATATTTTTTCACCCAACCTTCATAAAAATCCACCATTTGTGCCGAAGAAAGCACCTCGGGTTTACCATTCACCTTAATATGATAGCCATCTTTTCCATGAAATTCGGATGCCGCGGCATCTACTCCGAGATAAATGTCTTTCCCGGGTTTATATCCCGCTTTTTCAATGGCTTTTAAAATATAGTCAAACGCGGCTTCATTGTGCGGCAAATTAGGGGCAAAACCTCCTTCATCCCCAACCGCTGTTCCCAATTCTTCATCGTGGAGAATTTTTTTAAGAGAGTGAAACGTCTCAGCTCCCATGCGAAGCGCCTCTGCAAACGTAGGGGCACTCACCGGCAAAATCATAAATTCCTGGATATCGAGCCCGCTGTCCGCGTGTTTTCCTCCATTCATGATGTTCATCATCGGCACAGGCAAAACATGCGCTTTTGCATTCCAATATTTAAATAGACTGACGTCTTTTTCATCCGCTGCCGCACGCGCATTGGCCATCGAAATTCCAAGAATTGCATTAGCCCCAAGTCGACCTTTATTTTCCGTCCCATCGAGTTCAATCATTTTGGAATCGAGCGCGTTTTGATCCATTGTATCCATGCCTTTTACCGCAGTATTGAGCTCTTTATTTACGTTTTTGACCGCGTTCAAAACTCCTTTTCCAAGATAGCGTTTGGGGTCGTTGTCGCGGAGCTCTACCGCTTCGTGTTCACCGGTGGAAGCGCCGCTGGGCACCATGGCGCGGCCGTGATAGGTTCTCCCGTTTTTTTCAGCAAAAAGCTCGACTTCGATGGTTGGATTTCCGCGGGAATCAAGAATTTCACGGGCAAGCACGCGTTGAATAATGGCCATATCGGGGGAGGATAAAAAATAGGAGAGAAGATGGGAAAAATAAATTTTTCTTCCTGATCAGTATAACATAAATAGACTCGTTTTTGCATTCTTAAAATTTGCGCCAGCGGTTTGATGTGCTAGAATAAGCCGGCTTATTTAAGATTATAAAAAACTCCTATGGAAATCATTTGGCACGGTCAATCTTGTTTCACCATCAAAGGTTCTTCCGCCACATTAGTGACGGATCCCTACAGCGCAGCAAACGGTTTAACTCCACCTAAATTCAAGGCGGATATCGTAACCGTGAGTCATGCGCATGAAAATCATAACAATGTGGCCGGAGTCGAAGGAGAAAACGTGAAGGTTTTCGATTGGCCCGGAGAATATGAGTCCAAAGAAGTCATGATCACATGTCTTGAGATCTCTCGTTTTTTAAAGCCCGAAGAGAAAACAGACCTCAAACGTTCGCAACTTTTAGTCACGCATATAGAAATGGATGGCATTAAAATTTGTCATTTGGGAGGGTTGGAAAAGCGCTTGACCGGAGAAATGATCGAAGCCATCGGGGATGTGGATGTTTTGCTTCTTCCCGTGGGCGGAGGGGATATGATTGGAGCCAAGACCGCGCACGAAGTGATTGAGCAAGTGGAACCGAGAATTGTGATCCCAATGCACTATAAAATCGACGGATTGAAAGAAGCGATCGAACCGTTGGATGTTTTTATCAAGGAAATGGGAATTCATGTGGAGCCCACCGAAAAATGGGGGATCAAAAATCGCAAAGAAATGCCGGAAGAAACTACGGGCTATGTGATCTTGATGCCGCAATTGGGCTAATAGGCACGGAGCGAAGCGAAGTGCCGCATTTTGAATTTTTCCCCGTATTTTTTTTGAATTTCAGTTTTTCCTAAGAGATCTTTTGCCGTAGAATATATAAAGATTGCTCTCGTAGTTCAATGGATAGAACAAGGCACTCCTAAGGCTTAGATGCAGGTCCGATTCCTGCCGAGGGCACCAGAAAAAATGCGAAGCATTTTTTCTCTTCATTTTCTAGCATTTTGTATTTTTTTATCCTTTATTTCCTCACTATGCCTCTCAAAAAATCCCCCAAGCCGGTTGCGCCCCAAAAGGTGGAAAAAACCAAAAAAGTTGGCTTTTTAAAAGCCATTCCAGCCTCGATTTATTCCCCTAAGTTTTACGCCACAATCCCTCAGCGTTCATTTTGGAAAGCGTTCAGGTATTTTTTAGGAGTTTTAACGTTGATCCTATTTATTTTATTGGCCGTGGGTGGAGTTTTCGTGATGAAATATAAAAATGAAGCCATTGCAAAATTTCGAAGCATTCCGGAAAATTATCCTCAAGATTTGGTGCTCACCATGCAAGGAGGGAAATTTTCCACCAATGCCCCCGAGCCGTTTTTCGTTCCGATCCCGGAATCATGGGGGGACTTAAGTGTCGCGGGGACGGATATGAAAAATTTAATTGTGATCGATACAAAAACGCCTTTTGACATTCCTACAATGGAAAAATACGCAACCTTTATTTGGATGGGAGAAACCAGCGTTTTCGTGAAAAGCGAACAAGAGGTAAAAATTTATGACCTTTCAACCATGCCTGACGGGCAAGTGACGAAAGAGATGATCGGCGTGATGTGGTTGTCTCTTGAAAACACATTGAAGCCTTTCGTTATCGTCGCTGCGATTGGAGGAGTGATCGGCTATTATCTTGCCATGATTGCCTTGGAAATGATTTATCTTCTTTTCTTTGCATTATTGGCGGTGATTTTAGCGGCGATTTTAGGAACGAAATTGACGTATGGAGATTGCTACAAAATGGGTTTTCATATTTTAACCGTGAGTTTCCTCCTTTCCTTTGTGATTCGATTGACGCAAACGTGGACTCATTTCAGCGGGTTTATATTGCTTCCGACCCTTGTGATGTTATTGATGTTGGGAGCGAATTTATGGGAAGCCAAGAGACAAAAATTGCTTTAAAACATTTTAAAAAAGATGCGTCAACGGGAAAGCATTGACGGTGAGTGTTTGCTCACCTAATATAGGTGAGGATAAGCTCACTTCTATCTTTAACTCTCTCGTTATGAAAACTTTTTTCATCCTGTATTGGGGCACTTTGCTCATGGGATATTTAACCTATCGTTCTTATACCCATTATTATCGTCGTTCGATTTTACGACGGATTTATGCCGAGCGACACAAGAGTCGATTGAAAGCACTCAATGGAAGGAATCAAATGACGCTTTTTTCTTGATTTAAATTTTATTTTAGCGCTGTCATGGTGAGTACGCACAGAGCGAAGCGAAGTGCGCTCCCCCCGCATTCCATCCCCCTCGAACCATACAGCGCTTTTCTTCCTTTTTATCCTTTAAAATTTCATTTATGGACAATGCCCTAACAGAAAAACAAGCTCAACTTTTGGCTTTTATTGAGCAATATCAATGGGAGCATGGATCGTCTCCAACCTTGAGGGAGATGAGGGAAAAATTCGGAGTGAGCTCGGACAACAGTATTTTAAAACACCTAACCGCCTTAAAAGAAAAAGGGAAAATTCAAAAAGACGATACTCCACGCGGGATTAAGCTTTTGGATAAAATTCGAGGACAATTGGATGCTGCGGCAAATATTGTAAATGTCCCGTTGCTGGGCGCGATCCCGGCCGGAGGACCGGTGATGGCGGAACAAAACATTTTGGGCACTTTTGAAATGGGAAAGGGCTTGATGAATGTGGGGGATGGCTATTTTTTATTAAAAGTGACGGGAAACAGCATGATCAATGCCGGAATTCATGAAGGGGATATGGTGCTGGTGGCTCCAAGACAAGAGCCAAGGAATGACGACATCGTGGTGGCCTTGGTGGACGGAGAAAATACAGTAAAACGTTATAAAAAAGCCAAAGGAGGACAATTTTATCTCCATCCCGAAAATCCGGATTATGAGGATATTTATCCGGAACAAACCCTGGAGATCCAGGGCGTGGTGACCGGGCTGGTGAGAAATTATTAAGACACTTTTTTTCTATTTGAAAAAAAAGGACGAGAACCGTAGAATAACGGGGCTTTAAGACACGGAGCGCAGCGGAGTGTCTGCATCCCGAATTTTCTTCCCAACAAAATTCCGGATTTTCACTTTTACAAGAATAAAGACTTGAAATAAACAGCAACTTAAAAGGAAGACAAATGGTTTCCTAGAATGAATTTTCCCCAACTGAGCGACTTACGGGTCTCGTGGGCTAAGGTAAGCATAGTTTAAATTGTTCTTTTAAAAAATAAGGTGAGGTGAAGAAAAGTTACGCGAAACTTTTCGAGCCGAACATCAGCTGGGAGAGGGTTCCCGCAAGGGAGAACCTTAGGTGCTCCCTTGCGATTTGCCGGGGTAGCTCAGTGGTAGAGCGACGCACTCGTAACGCGTAGGTCGTGGGTTCAATTCCCATTCCCGGCTCCAGGAAAAAATAAAATGGCTTATTTGAGCCAAAAAATAAGGCAAAAGTTGTGCCCGGGCACAACTTTACGGCATTGCACGCGCATTTTTTTCTGAAATAAAACAACAATAAGACAATAGAACCTTAAGGCGATAAGTGTGATTTTTTGCTATACTATTATGATTTTAAATGCCCGAGCCGAATCTAAAATAAATTATGCAAAATTTAGAAATAATTGAAGCCAAAGACGAAAAAATTCTGGCAGGATTAGAAGCTGGGCGGCAAGACATACCTGTAGTAGAAACGGTAGGTAGAGTTGCAGGCAAAGTCCTTCAACTTCTTTGGGGATCGACCGTAAGTTGCGAAAGGCCCATGAGCCTATTGGAACAAGGCATAAGCGATGCAAGATATCGCGATGTTTTTTCAGGATCGGATATTCCAGAGGAGAAAGTCAGTGATTGTTTAAATGATATAACTCCACTTTATAACCAAGCCATTCGTACGTTTAAGGAAGAATTAAGACAGGCAGAAAAAGATGGGCAAATAAAGCCTGAACGATTGTCATATTTAAAAAAAGTCAATG
Organism: Candidatus Gracilibacteria bacterium; assembly: GCA_041658685.1. Lineage (NCBI taxonomy): Bacteria > Candidatus Altimarinota > Candidatus Altimarinota bacterium. The sequence continues at coordinate 7,741 of JBAZZS010000001.1, forward strand.
CAAGACTTAAAGAAATTAATACTAAATTGGTCGAATTAGCAGATAAAACAAAAATATTTCGTCAGGGACTTTTTAATTCACCGTCAAGGGGGGCTCGATCAGCGCCACCGCCACTGCCGTCGCCAGCTCCGCCATCAATTGTTGAAAAGCCCATGCCAACAGTACCACCGCTTGCAGAGCCTTTATCTCCATCTTATTTGCGATCTCTCTCGAAGGCAGATCAGGGAAAATGGGTCGATGGTGCGGCAGAGTGGCTTGAAAGCTATGTGTATGAAGATCTTAAGCATGCTTATCCTGAAGGAAAACCATTTAAAAGATTGGCTGATGCATTGAGAAATCGTTTTAAGGAACACCCCATAGAAGAATATCAATCATTGATGGATAGTCTTGAAAAACGTTTCCAGGAAGACTCGGAAGATCATGAAGAAATGGAATGGGATGATGTTAAAAAAGCACTTGTTGCGGATCCGGAAGCACTGTGGAGTTTGCAACAGATGGAAGAAGAGAGTTACCAGCCTGATGTATATATGGAAGATGATGATTTTTATTACTTTGGGTCACGGAACATCTCTCATATTAATGTTACATATGACAGATTAGGAGAACAATGTTCTAAGGAAAAAGAGGGGGGATATACTTCTGGTAATGCCGTAGATTTTGCAACAATTATGGGGGTAGAGCTCTTGACTGAAGAGCAAGGGAAAAAATGGGCATTGGCTTTCAAAAAATATAAAAAAAGAAACCCTCATTTTCTCCGCCGAATCTTTTTAAAATCAGAGAATCCGACTGGATGGGGTATTAAAGTCGTATACTATGATGATGTTAATGGTGACTCAGCTTGTAATACATTTCGTCATTGCAAGGAAGGCACAGCACTTGCTTTTTCATTAAAGGTGAAGAAGGTTAAATCTTAATCTACGGTAGAGAAAGGGTTGGTTTCTTTATTTGGTAAAATATAAAATACTTATTAAGACAATAGAACCTTAAGGCGCTAAGCCTGATTTTTTGCTATACTATTATGATTTTAAATGCCCAAGCCGAACCTAAATCAAAAACAAACCTAAAAAACAACAATCATGGCAGGTGCCTTTGATTCCACCACCACCGAAACCGTTTCCAGCTCCGGAGGCGGAGTTGATGCCTCGGAAATCACCGGAGTCATCTTGAGTAAATTTTTCGAAATGGTACAAGCCGTACTCATTGTACTTGCGGCTTATTTTGCGATGAAATGGGTTAAGCGATATTTTTCAAGGATTGAAACCACGCATCTGGAGCAACGAACCGCGCTCAATTTTGTAGACCGCGTGTTGTCCGGATTCATCCTGGTGATTGGCGTGACGCTCGCACTCAAAACCGTGGGCCTCGACATCAGTCTTCTCGTCAGCGTCGGGGTGCTCGGCCTCAGTTACGGACTTAAAGATGTGATTAAAAATTACGTGGCCGGGATTTTGATTTTTTTCAAAGCGCCTTTCAAGATTGGCGATGTGGTGAAAATAAAAAAATACACCGGGAAAGTGGAGCGCATGGATTTTCAATCCACCGGAATTCGAACATTCGATCAGCGCGACATTACGATTTACAACTCGGACATCATGAGTCAGTCCATTGAAAATTATTCACGAACCGAAATTCGACGAATCGAATTGGAGGTGAAAGTGGGGTATGGAACCGATTTGAACGTCGCGATTCAAATTTTGGAAGCGATTTTGAAGAGTGAATCTCTTGTGCGTGAAAAACCAAAACATTCGATTATATTTAAAAAATTCACTGAAGGCGGATTGATACTGCAACTCAAATTTTGGGTGCCGCGAACCGCTAATATTCTTGGAATTCGTACCTTAATCGGGTTCAAGATGAACCAGATGTTTGATGAAGAAACCGTTTACTCGCCTTATACCAAAGGGATTGAAACCGAGGGTGAACTGTCTCATGTGGTGGGCGTTGGAAAATCCAAACTTAAAACTTATTTGGCGGAATTGGAAGCCGCGGCCGGGAAAGTGGCGAAAGTGATTTTGCCCGAAGGTGTGGCGGCCGGATCTCCGGAAGCCGCAGCCTTGGCCGCCGTGCCGGAAGTGGCGGATGCGGATGAACCGTATGAGGTGGAAGCGGAATTTATGTAGCAGGAATTTACGGACAGCTTGCGTAGCAGCCCCATCGTCTAAAAAAGAGAGACAGTGGGGTTTTTTTTAGCTAAAATAATCCCATGGAATCTCTCGTTAAAATTGTTGTGTACGTTCCAGGTTCATATGCGGATGCGATTCGCGAAGCCTTGGCAAAGGCCGGGGCCGGGCATATTGGGAATTATGATTGTTGCTCGTTTTCCGTGAAGGGAATTGGGCGATTTCGGGGACTGGAAGGCACGAATCCGTTCATTGGAACTCCGGGGAAATTAGAGGAAGTTGAAGAAGAACGTATTGAAACCGTGTGTCGCAAAAAAGACCTCAAAAAAATCTTAACTGCGGTGAAAAAAGTACATCCGTATGAAGAACCGGCGATCGATGTTTTTGCGCTTTGCGAACCTGGGGTTTAACGCTACAATAAGGCCACTATGGAGCCTTTACCGCTTTTTTCGCTAGCCTCGGAAACACCTAATAAGGTGACCCCGATGATGCGTCAATATCTCGAGATCAAGCACCAATACCCGGACTGCATCTTGTTTTTTCGACTCGGTGATTTTTATGAAATGTTTGAAGAAGATGCCAAACGCGGGGCTAAAATTCTCGGAATTGCCCTGACTCACCGCAATCAGACTCCGATGTGTGGCATTCCGTTTCACGCCGTAGAAAATTATCTGGCCAAACTCACGGAACACGGGGAAAAAGTGGCGATTTGCGAGCAACTCAGTGACCCGTCGCTCCCCGGAATCGTGAAACGAGAGGTGATTCGGGTAGTCACGCCTGGCACGACTTTTAGTGAAAATTTACTCAAAACCAAAGAGAATAATTTTACCATCGCTCTGTTTCCCAAGCGCGACTATTTTGGCTTGGCGAGCATCGATGTCACGACCGGAACTTTTTTGGTGACCGAGCTCCACGGCTATGACGAGCTCGCCGGAGAATTGCATCGTTTGAATCCTAAAGAGTGCATCTTGCCTCAAGAACTTGCGGAAGAAAATTTAAAAACCTTGTTGGAGGCTTTTTCAGGATTGCATGTGTATCCCTATCCGGCGCTTCCTACCGCTTATGAAACACTGACTCAACATTTTGGAGTGCAAAGTCTCGAGGCTTTTGGCATTGAAAAATGGCCGTTCGCGATTCAGGCCGCAGGCATGTTGCTTCGCTACTTAAAGGAAACTCAAAAAACCACATTGAGCCATTTGAAGCGGCTCAAACCTTATGCGCTTCAAGATTACATGATGCTCGACGAGGCGACTTTACGAAATCTTGAACTCACCCAAAACGCTCATGATGGCCAAAAAGAGGGCTCGTTGCTCGAAGTTTTGGATGGGACTTCCACAGCTATGGGCGGACGCTTGCTCAAGTCGTGGATTTTACGCCCACTCACGAATCGTGAAAAAATCGAAGAACGCCTCGAAGCGGTCTCTTGGTTTTATGAAAATTCATCGTTGCGCGATTCGCTTCAACAGGAGATTGGAAAAGTTCTCGATTTGGAACGCGTATTGAGCCGACTCACACTCGATCGAGGCACGCCGCGAGATTTGATTGCGCTTAAATTATCGTTGTTGCAAATTCCGGCACTTAAAACGTTAATTCACAAGGCCCAACCGGTTCTTTTGCGAAAAATCGAAGAAAAATTACAGCCCCTTCCCGATCTCATTGCTCTCATCGAAAGCGCCATCCTCGACGACCCACCTCTCGGGCTCAAAGATGGAGGATTCATCAAGCCCGGATTCAACCCTGAATTGGATGAATTGCGCTCCTTATCGCACGAAGGCAAAAATTTCATTCAAAATTTGCAAAAACGGGAGATCGAACGCACCGGGATTTCTTCCTTAAAAGTGCGGTACAACCGCGTGTTTGGGTATTACATTGAGATCAGCAATGGGAAATTGAGTCAGGTGCCTGCGGATTACATTCGCAAACAGACCTTGGTGAATGCCGAGCGTTTCATCACTCCGGAGCTCAAAGCGTATGAGGAAAAAGTGCTGAGCGCTGAGGAAAAGAGCAAAGCCCTCGAGTATGAATTATTCAAAAATGTGCACCTCCAAATCATGGAACAACTCGGATGGATTCAGCAAAACGCCGAAGCCATCGCCGAACTCGACGTGCTCCTCAATTTAGCCGAAGTCGCGCAACGCAATCGCTACGTGTGCCCGATTTTCACTCAAGACAACACGTTTGAGATTCGCGAAGGTCGCCACCCGGTGATTGAAGCGCGAAGTGCGGCGAACGATTTTGTCCCCAATGATACGATTTTTAATGATTCGGATCAGCAAATCATCTTGCTCACCGGCCCAAATATGAGTGGAAAGTCGACGCTTCTTCGCCAGGTGGCGCTCATCACGCTCATGGCGCAAATCGGCGGGTATGTGCCGGCCAAAATCGCACGACTCGGACTCACGGATCGTATTTTTACTCGAGTGGGTGCGAGCGACAATCTCCTTCGCGGGCAGAGCACGTTCATGGTGGAAATGCAGGAAGCGGCGCATATTTTGAACAACGCGACGGCTCAAAGTTTGATCATTTTGGATGAAGTGGGACGAGGGACCAGCACGTACGATGGGGTGAGCATTGCATGGGCGATTCTCGAGTATTTGCACGACCGTATCGGCGCCAAAACCTTGTTTGCAACGCATTATCACGAGCTGATCGCGGTGGCTGAACGCCTCCCTCGCGCCAAGAATTTTTGTGTGGCCGTAGAGGAAACCGAGGCACGCGGCGTGGTTTTCCTTCACAAAATCCGAGAAGGCGGCATTGATAAAAGTTACGGCATCGAAGTCGCCAAATTGGCGGGCTTGCCCAACGAAGTGGTGCAAAAAGCCGAGCTCATTTTGCAAGATCTTGAGGAAGGAGTGCTCGAAAAAGGCATTCGCGACCAGATGAAAACCGTGCCCGGCATTGATCAAGGAAAACTTTTCGATTCTGCACCCGAAAAAAGCGCGCTCATCACACGAGAACAGGGCCGTCTCACTCATCCCGCGCTCGAACGTTTAAAAGCCCTGGACATCAACCGCCTGACCCCGCTTGAGGCGTTGCAGGCACTGGAGACGTTGAAAAAGGAAGGGGAGAAGTAGGTAAAACCCCTTGCGTTCAAGGTTCCCCTCTGGTATCTTCCCTCTGCTTTTACTTTTCTGCTTGCGGAAAATCCGTAAGCTATCTATCCATAGAAAAGACTCTATATGACCAAGAATCCTTCTGCGCACAAGGACGAAGAACTCCTTGAAGCGGATCGCCTAAAATACGAAGTCATGGCGATCATCGACCCCGATGTCGGGAGTGTCGATTACAAAAAAGACTTCGACGCATTAAAAAGCCTGATCGAGAATCATGGCGGCTCTATTTGGAATGAAGAAGAATGGGGCAAGAGAGAATTGGCTTATCTCATCAAGAAAAAGACCCACGGTTTTTACGTGGTCGTGGATTTTGATGCAGCCCCGTCCCAAGTCCCGGAAATGATTCGTCAGCTCAAGATTACGCCTTTTATCGTGCGGTCTTTGTTGGTGAAATTGCCGGATGAATACGTGCCTCAACATTATGATTTGGATGAAGCATTACAGGAAAAGAAACCTGTAGAAAAAGGAGAGAAGAAAGAAGAACCCAAGGCCAAACCGAAACCAGTGAAAAAAGTTGAGCCTAAGGTTGAAAAAGAAGAACCCAAATCCAAACCGAAACCCGAGCCCAAAGAAGTTGAACCTGAAGAAGTTGAAGAAGAAAAGCCAATCAAAGCCAAAGAAGTTAAAAAAGAAGAACCTGCAGAAGAAGAAGCGCCCAAACCCAAGAAAAAAGTGAAACTCGATGACCTCGAAATCAACAATTCCGAAAAACTCAGCAAACTCGACAAACGGCTCGAAGAATTGTTGAGTGGCAAAGATGACCTTAACCTATAAATTTACTATGGCACACAAAAAAAATCGCAAACAATTCGGCAATTTCTGTCTTCCCGAGACGCACTACATTGATTACAAAAACGTCCCGCTGATGAAGAAATACCTTTCCATTCATTGCAGGATCAAGCCTCGCTATTACACCAAAGTTCCGATGGTGCTTCAAAAGCGATTGGCAAAAGCAATCAAGAATGCGCGTTATATGGCATTGGTTCCTTTCACGAAATAATTTTGCTTTAACATTCTCTTGTGATTCCTTTGGATTCGTCGATTCCGGAGATCTTAAAATGCAAAGGCGTTTTATGTGATCTGGATGGGCTTTTAGCAGACACGGAGACCGTGCACTGGGAAGCGTATCGAACGGTTTTGGCGCCTTATGGCATTGATGTCACGCGCCAACTGTTCATCGATTCGTGGCTTTCCGGAATCCATTATGGAACGGTTTATCATTTGAATCGAATGGGGGTGACAGACCCCGCAGTGCTTAAAGAAGTGCGAAAAAAGAAAGAGGATCTTTACATTCAACTGGCTGAAAAAGCGGGGCTCAAATTCATGCCGCGAGCTGAGGAGTTTTTAAAAGTTGTGAAAGAACACGGGATCCCGTGTGGCATTGGCACCGGAGGATATCATCACGAATATGAACATACGATCAAGGCCTGTGGATTGGAAAAGTATATTCAGGTGGCATTGGGCGGGGATGAAGTGGCGCACAACAAACCCGCGCCCGATTTATTTTTGGAAGTGGCAAAAAAACTTGGAGTGGCTCCCGCGGATTGTGTGGTGTTTGAAAATTCAAGTATCGGCCTTCATGCCGCGGAAAAAGGAAATATCCCATGCATCATTGTGCCCAGCGAATGGACCGTGTCACAAGATTTCACCGGGGCGTTGAGAGTTTTGAAGAGTTTAACGGAGGTGCTAAAGTAGATGTATGCGCTTTGTTGTTAAAATCGGTTCCAACCTGCTGACTCGCCCGGACAACTCCTTGAACACGGAGTTTATTTCGCAAATGACCGCGCAAATCGCTGAACTTCACAAAAAAGGGCACGAGCCCATCATCGTCACCTCCGGAGCCGTGGCCGCAGGCCGCAAAAGCATCACGTTTAAAAAAGAATCCAAAACCATTCCCTACCGCCAAGCCCTTGCTGCCGTGGGGCAAACCTTTCTTCTCGAAACGTATCAAGATAATTTCGCCAAATATGGGATTGTGATCGGCCAGGTTCTTCTCACGCTCGATGATCTCAAGCAACACGACCATTTTTTAAGCACGTACAACACCCTCGATCTTTTGCTTAAAATGCGCGTGATTCCGATTCTCAATGAAAATGATGTCACCACGTTCAATGAAAATAAATTCGGAAATAACGACAAACTCTCGGGCCATATCGCCAGTCTTCTGACCGCCGAAACTTTAATCATGCTCACTGATGTGGACGGACTTTACGATGCGGATCCTCGGTCAAACCCGGAGGCAAAACTCATCCAAACCGTGGATCATATCACTGCAAAACTCAAAGCTGCGGCCAAAGGGAGCGGAACCTCAAAAGGCATCGGAGGGATGTTGGAAAAATTAAAAGCCGCGGAATACGCCAACGCCTCCGGGGTTAAAGTGTGGATCGCACGCGGAGGGGTTCCCAATGTTTTAGTAGACCTGATTGAAGGGAAAAAACACCATGGAACGCTTTTTACCACCAAAGCATCTCCCCGAGAGGCACGTCGTCGTTGGTTTCAGCTCAATCTCAAGCAAAGTGCGGCGCTTCATGTGGATGAAGGCGCGGTCGCAGCGCTCACAACCAAAGGGAAAAGCCTTCTTCCCGCCGGAATCCGGTTTGTGGAAGGTCATTTTAAGCGTGGAGACATTGTTTCCATGTTAGATCCAACAGGTAAAAAAATTGGTTTTGGGAAGATCAATTATGACAGCAGTGCGGTGGAAACACTCAAAGGCGCTCAAACGGATAAAATCGAACGATTGCTCGGCTACACGTTGGGCGATGAAATCATTGGTCGAGACAACATGGTGATTTGTTTGGGAAACGTTGAGAAAAATCCGGAATAGTGATGCAAAAATCGCGGTTTATTTTGTGACAAGGCCTTTGGCTTGCTAAAACGGGGTAAATTTGGTAAAATAATTAGATTAAAAAACAAAAAAATCACACAAATAAAATTTAAACAAAAATAAACGTGGAAAAAATTCCTGTGGAAGCCGTCGAGGTTTCCTCAAAAGAAAGCCAAAAACACGTCCTGCTCAATTGGGAGGCGCCCGAATACATCAAGCACCCCAAGGGTCAATTATGGTTTATGATCGCAGGGGCTTTGATCGTACTTTTGGTTTTGTACGCCATTTGGACCAACTCTTGGACCATGGCCGTGGCTTTTATCGTGTTTGCCGGCGTTTACAGCATCACCCACCACAAAGAGCCCGGGAATATTCGGATTGAAGTGGATGGTTTTGGCATCACTGTGGCGGGTCGAAGAATCCCTTACAACCGGATCAAAACGTTTTGGATCATCTCCAGACCGCCGGTCGTCAATGTGTTGAAACTGCTTTTAACTGAAAAATTTATGGGGGAAATGTCCATCCAATTGGGCGACCAAGATCCGGGCGAAGTTCGCACCATCCTCATTCGTCATATTCCCGAATACGAGGGGCGAGGGGAGTCTTTTGTCGATTTTATTATTCGTTCGTTTAAGTTGTAACGCTTTTTAAGATGAATTTGTTTAAATCTCAATTCGAAATCGTAAAACCGCAACGCTTGGTGTGGAGGCTGGAAAATCCTTCAAATCAAGTTGCGGAAACCTCTTCGAGACCGGAGATCACAACTCGGGAACAACAAGAAAAACAAATAAAATATTGGGAAAAACAGCTCAGTCCTCAAGGCAAAGAATTATGGAGCCCCATCAGGGCAGATTTTGTGAAACGCCAAAAAGATTTCATAAAAGACGCAAAAGAAACATTGTTCAATCGAAGTGAGGTGACCACAGGAGGAGAGGCCACCGTGTTCGGGGATTTTGCCAATATGTTTATTTATCGTATCAATCAATCCGCGCTTTCTTGTTTGAAAGAAATTTCAACAATGGATCGGGATTTTGAAACCGGAAAAAAAGACACACAAGATCCTCAGGAATTGAGAAACCTAAAAGAGCAATACGAGCGTAAGGTTGCGGGATTACATCTGAAAATTCAAAATGAATTGAATGACACGGTGAATCAATTTTCAAGCACAACCGAGGGGTTTGGAAAAGGAGTGATCGATACGGGGTCGGAGCTCTCACGATTGAAGCAAAATATGAATGTTTTAAAAGACAAAGGCCTGTCCGCGCTCATCGTAAAATTAACGGAAGGCAGGGATTTAAGAGATCAAGATTATGAAATGATTTTGGGTGGCTTGACCGAGCTCATGGGGGAAAGAAGCATCGATACCACACGGTTGGATCGAACCATAGATTCGGTGCAAGCGATCGAAGTCGCCGGGAAAACCGCGATTCTCAATCTTATGACTCCGGCTCAAAGATTTAAACTTGGAAAACGTTTGGTTGAAAAGGCGAATCAAAACGATACGTTTTCAAAAGAACAAGCCCATAAAGGCCTCCTTACTTTAAGTGCCATGGGGTTTTTGGATATCGGTCAGGTTGAATCTCTTTTGGAAACATTGGGCTTTCCCATGAAAGACGAAGAAAAAAAAGAAATTCATAACGCGCGCAAAATAATGATAAATGTTCGTAAAAAAATGGAGCATTATATGAAAAAAGGAGGCGGCGGAAATTGGATTAAAAAACATCTCACCGCTTCCAACGGGATAATTTATGAAATAATCGGACGGATCGGGTTTATTGGAGCCGGGTTCTCTCTTGCTTTGCATGCGTCGCATCCCGAGCGATGGCCCGCTATTATGGCGGATCCCGTTTGGATGGGATGTGTGGCGATCAGTGCCGGAGCCATTGACCATATGAGTGGGGGCATTGGACAAGGAGCTGTGACGAAAAATATTCTTAAAATCGGAGAAGAAAAACCAAAAGAAACGGATGAAACACGAAGGGGGAAATTTTTGAAAAAACTGGATCAATTAAAAGGAGATTTTAAGGGGATTTTCAAGTTTATGGAACGACCGGAATTTTTATCGAAAGCGAACAGACTCGCCGCTCAATATGAAGCGGCAAATAAAGGCGCTCGTTACGTTTTTTCGTCAAAAGATTTTGTCGGTTCGGACGGAAAGTTACCCCTTGAGTTAAAAACGGGATTGGATGGATGTTCTCCTCATGAAACCGAGCAAATAATTGCGGAAGCCTTTGGAATCATGCGTTACGATCTCAGTGCCGCGGATGCCGGGGAAATGGAGAGAGTTTTAGCCGGCAGCCGGGAACGTCGCGGACTTGATCCCTCTTCCACTTCTTCTTCCTCTACCTAATTTTATTTTCACCCCATGTCTCCCTCTTTTACCCTTTCAGAAGCCAATCGCACGATGAGTCGCCTCATCATGATTGACTATACCTCGGGCCGCATCACAAGCGAAGAAGCTTTGGGATATCTGTATTTATTAAAACAAGAAGGGGGGTTGTTTTTGGTCACAATCGCGGGTCAAAAAACGTATCTTTCATTGGAAGACATGGAAGCTTTAAAAGAGCGCGGAATAAAAGATGAAATCAACGTCATTTTGGATCGATCTTACGCTTTTGCCGGGACCACCACGGAAAATCAAAAAGAACATTCGATCTCATTCAAGAGCCTTAAATCCTATTACAAACCGATTGAAATGACCGACGAAGACGGCCACACGTTTGTCGGGACTTCGGCCACGCGCTTGGAGCAAAAATGGCTTCCTTTATTAAGAGAAGAGATGAGAAATCCGAGCAAAAAAGAAGAAAAAACGGAAGAGAAAGAAGAAAAACCGGAAGCTAAAACTGAAAAAAAAGAAGAACCCAAAACCGAGAAAGAAAAAATTCTGGATTGTATTGATCGCGATCTTGAAGACGGACTTCTCACCGAAGAAGACGCCGAAATTTATCGTAAAAAAGCCGAAAGCGGCGAATTGATGCTTGTGGAAATGGGAGGAGAGAAACAAGATTATTATCTCCCGGTGGACAAAGCTCAAACGCTTTTGGGGAATTCCGCGAGTGCGAGTCTCGGGCTTCAAGTGGCGCAAACAACGCACCACTCACGAAGCGATAGCGAAGTGAGCTCCTCCTTCCGCATTTCTTCTGCGACTGCGGTGGGGATAAGCACGGCCGAAAACCAAGAAACAGAACTTGAAGGACAAGGGGAAAAATTAACCATTCCGTTGGTGGCTGCCGATGCCGTGGATGAACAAGCGAAAAAAGATAAGAAAAAGAAAGAAGAAGAAAAAGAAGGAGGAGAAAAAGGAGAAAAAACGGCGACTGAAAATAATGAAAAACCGTTGATCCCAAACGAAAGTCAGCCGATTGTACCGGAAATAATCCCGACCGTCGGACAGAAATCAACGACCGAAAAAGGATTACCCGTTGAAACGCAAACCGAGGACATCCCGGCTCACCTCCTCGCCAAAGGCTCGAAAGATTCGAGTGAAAGGGTTTCAAGCAAAAGGGTCTCAAGTGAAAAAGCAACGCTCCCTTCAGAAAGAATGAGTCAATCTTCGATGCCGGTGAGTCCCATGGGGAAAACCGGAGGGAATATTACTTTAACAATCCCTCGCGAAACTCAACCCGATCAAACCCCCAATCGTTGGAGTCCGGAACAAGAACAACGCAAACAATTGGATCAAAAAAGGGAACAAGCGGAAGACGTTTTAACGGAACAAAAGAAACGACAACAGGCCATGCGTTATCAACAAGCCAAACCCGCGACTCAGCAAAAAAATCCCATGTCCAAATTCGTCAAAATCGGATTTGGCGGCACAGCGGCGGTCGGGGCGGGAGGAGTCGGAACACTGCTTTTAAACCAGATGAGCAATCCAAGCGAATCGGTCGCCTTTGCGGGACACATGCTTCATTCCATCTTTTTATCTTTGGCCTAATTCCAATGAAATTTTTTCACTCGCTTAAAAAATCATTAAAAAAAATCGGAACTCCGTGGAGGGCGGGCCTTATGTTGAGTCTCTTGTTTATTACGTTTTTCGCCTTTCCGAAAATGGGATTTGCCGTCGATGATGCCGAGGCCTCAACCAACACCATGAGCAACATCGCTCAATCCGTTGCATCCCTCACCACCATGGGATTTAATTTTTTGAGTTTTCTTTTATACCCGCTCATGTTGTTGATTTCGCAACTCATGGATCCCGATATTTTGATCGGGCCGGATATGGAAGCAAAATTGCTTGAAATTTGGGTGCAAATTCGAAATTGGATCAATATGTTCTTTGTGTTGGCTTTGGTGGTGATTGCTTTATACAATGTTTTGGGGATTGCGGGGGACGGGAGTAATTATGCTCTCAAAGCCATTCTCCCCAAAATTGTGATCGGACTCATTGCCGTGAATTTTTCGTTTTTGGCCGGGAAAGTTTTGATCGATGCCACCAATGTTTTAACCAATGCGGTGTATGCATTGCCCACGGATTTAAAAGAATGGGACGATCAAGTAAAAGGGGTAAATGAGCGATTGTGTTCGAAAATCGTAGGATGGGAGGAGCCCAATTCCGAGGGGTACTCAGCCCCGAAGACCAATTCCCTGAAAATAGACGATGGGAAAATTTTATCCTATATCTTTTGCAAACCCGGGGAAGGAACCGGAGCCGAAGGGGACACGGACATAGAATTTTATACGGGAAAATTCAATGAATTCGGAGACAGCTTTTTTAATGTTTTTGGCGCACACAATGTGGACTTGGTCTTGATGGTGAACATGGGACAAGTGATGGACATTAACATCGCACAGCTTTCGGGGAAAACCGCGGTGGATCAATTTGCGGCTTTAAGCATGCAAACGTTATTTGGAATTCTTTTGTTTTTATTGTTTGGATTTGCCTTTGTGGCCGTGGTGGTGGTTATGGCGGCCCGGTTGGTGATTTTATGGATTTGTTTGGCCTTATCTCCTTTTGTGGTGCTTTTGTTTGTTTTCCCGGATTTGGCCAACTTGGGAGGAGGAGGAGAATTGAATTTAAAAACCACTTTTTTTAAACATCTGTTCGCTCCGGTTATGATGGGGGTTGTTTTCTCCGTTGGATTTGTCATGTTGGCAACGCTTCAAGGCAGTCAGCCCGGAGGATGGTTGGGAAAAATCGGAGAAATCACATTCGAAGATTTGGGGGACGCCGATGCGATGGAAGGATACGTGAGTGGGACTTTTGGACGAGACATCAGTGATTTTCAAGATCTTTTGGTCGCGATTTGCGCGGTGGTCATCATTTGGGTGGGGGTGTTTGCCGCAGCCAGCCAAACCATTGCAAGCAGTTGGACCCAGGCCATTAAAGGTGCGGGAGAAAGCGTTGGAAAATTCTTGGCCGAATCTCCCTTGTATGCCACTGTGATCCCGGTCCCGGGTGGGAAAAAAGATGCTAAAGGGAACGCACTGGAAACAGTGAGTTTGGGAGGCGCCTTATTTGGAAGCATTGGTAAGCTTAAAGGGCTTGGGGCCAAGCGTGATCAAATAAACAAAGATGATGCGAGAAAAATATGGGGAGCAGGTACTCCGATTCAGGATTATGCAGATCAGGTGGAGAGTAGAGTAAAGAAAGGCTCTAAAGCTGACATTCATGCGGAATTAAAAGGTTTGGCCGCCAAGAAAGGGTCGGATGGGGTTGAGAATTGGGTGGAAATGTTAGGGGATTCGAATGTGCAAAAAACTTTGGAGTTGGAAAAAATATTATCTGCAGATGACTACGCTAAGTTAGATAAAGCTATCGAGGGGAAAGATACTAACGCTTTGGTAAGATTGTTAAAAACAAATCCAAAGATAGAAAAAGCCATTTTTGGAGAGGGAGGGTTTAATTCTGGCGACTGGGATAAAAAAGAAGTGACCAACGAAGACCTTGGAAAATCCGCGGACTCAACCGAACCGGTTAAACCCACCGAAGAAGAGAAAGCGGAGACTCAAAAGAAAAAAGAGGAAGGAACGAAAAAATTGAAGGCCGGGAAAGAGGCGATAATGGCAGCCACTACCGCGGCCGCAGCCGCTACCACTGTGGGGCAATTGGATAGTACACAAAAAGGAGCAGTCCAAGCGGCTTTATCTCAGGAGGAGTTAGATGCTCCTTCCTCGGAGATCATAAATGAAATGTTTACAGTCCATAGCCCTGAAGAGGCTTCTCAAGTTAAAGAGGCGGGGAAAATATGCAAAGAAAAAAACGCAAAAATAGAAGATCCGATATTCAATAACGTCAAAATCAATAAAGACGGCACAATCGATGGAGCCAGCTTTGTTGAGGCTGTAAATACCGCTTTCCAGGCTCAACCGAAAGCAGGCGAAGCAGGAAAAACATCGACAGCCCCCACAACGACAGCAGTTCCCGGCGGCCCCATGAAAGAATCGTCCGACACAGCAGGGACCCCTCCCCCTGAGCCTCAGCCCGAAGAGACCCCTCCCCCTGAGCCTCCGAAAAAACAATAATCCAAAAATTCCCTTTACATCCGTTTTATGATTTTCCTTCTCTTAAATTCTCAATTACGGGATCCCGCCCTGAATGGACGGGTCGTGTTTTTTGCCGGAGGGACGCCTCCATCCTCCTCTGCCAAGCCGGATGTGGATGCGGAGGCTGCGGCTAAAAAAGGCGAATCCTTGGATCGAGAACAACGCACGGCCCTGGAAGCAAAAATCGATGGCCGTCAGGCAAGCGGAGACATCAATGAAGATGTTCGAGATTTGGCGCGAGAAGCCCTCGATTCCGACGATAAATCCAAGAAAAAATTGGCGCAAATGTTGGCTGAGAAAAAGATTGAAGGTGGAATTTTTGAAATGGCCTACGACTGCCTGGACGACGGCAATCGCGTGGAAAAAGCATTGGCTAAAAGATTGATGGCCAAGGAGGTGACTCCCGCGGCATTTGAAAGCGCCTTAGCCGAATCGAGCAGTGGCGATACGTACAGCAAGGGGCTTGCTCGACAATTGGCCTATCGTGGGATCGATGGCGACACCTATGAACAAGCATTGGAGTTGCTCGATTCCGATGACCAAGCGGTAAAGTGGGCCGCTCAACGGCTTGCAAAGGCCCAAATGAATTCCACTCAATTTAAAGAGGAAGTGGGGCCGGCAAAAACCTCGGCCGCTTCTTCTTCCGAAACCGGAAGCAAAAAGAAAACTCCGGAACAAAAGAAACCCGAGAACGAAGTGGCCAAAAAACGCCGTGAAATTCATGACCGTATCATGGAACTTTTAGTGGGCGTGGACGTGATGATGGAACAATTGCCGGAGCAAGAACGCACAAGACCGATTTTAAAACTTCAAAAGAATTTGGTTCAAATCAATAATCGTGATCGCAACAATCGGGACGGATTGACCGCTTATCTTCGCAAATTGAATGAAGACACACAATTAAAACAAGACGATCTTGAAATGATTCAAGGCTTTACCATTACTAAAAAAGAGAATTTTGTTGATAAAAAAGAGGATTTTGAAAATTTTGAAACCGCATTGGAAGCGCTTCCATTGACCCCCGGTCAAATCGCCAACATTATGCGATTGAAACGGGAAGAATGGCAAATCGAGCAGGATTTTATTCAACAATCAAAAACCGCCGGAGAGGTGATCAAATCCGCGGTTCATATCATCGATTATGAGACCTTGAAACATCGGATGCTCGAAGAATCCTCTAAAATGTGCGGCATCAATTTGAAAGCCGGCACACAAATTCAATACACAACCATTGATCCCGCTCACAACAACATTGGCACGCGCACCATCAAAAAAGTCGAGGTTCAAGATGCGGCCATTGTGGATGGCATCAACGGAGATAGCATCGGGAAACAACCGGTAACTTTAATTATTTATTTGGACAACGGCGAGCGCTACACGCTCGGGCGATTTATGAAATGGGTGGATGCCGCAGACATCAATGAGGTGGTCAAAGATCAGGCCGAATTGGAGAAAAATTTGGGCCTCCCTCAAGTGGGAATGCGTTTGCAGGCCGGACAAACTCTTGATTACACAAAAAATCGTTCTCGCGATGATGAAGGAAATATTATTCCCACGCGCGACACGGTCAAAATTCAATCCATCGATGATGAAAAAGTGATTTTGGATAAAGCGGTTGTAACATTAACTCCGGACCAAGAACCCAGTGCTCGTTTGACAGCCCCGCGCATCGCCCGCGAGCTCAGCTTGGGCGAATTCGCCAAATGGGCGCATCGCAACGACGCGATCCCGGAAATCAAAGACATCAAAACCCTTCAAGAGCATTTGCGCAATCACACCGCTAATTTAAATCAAGAGTGGGAACGCGAAGCCAAAGATTGGCCCCCGATTCGAGCGGAAGCGGGAGAGGTTTTGCAATTCGGAGACAGCGATTCCAAGCAATTTCAAATAAAAAAAGCAGAGGACGATGGCATCACGTTCAAAGACGGAACGCGCATGACCTTGCCTCAATTTTTGGGATGGGTGAGACAAAATAAAGTGGAACGTGCCAACGCTCAAGACGCCGCCAATCGTGAAATCAACGCCGCCGCGAACGTGGGGGAAGTTTTGAAAGAAGCGGAAAAAGATGGCATTTTGCAAAAATTCTTAAACAGCATCAAGAGTCGGGAAACACCGGAGAAAGAAGAGGCACATGGAGGGGGCGCTCATGGAGGAGAACACGGCGCTCATGGCGGGAATCATGGCCATCATGGAAAAAGCTTTTTCGAAAAAATGAGTCCTTTTACGCCTCCGGAAAACAATTACGGGCCTTTAAAAAAGTTATTTTACCAACACACGTTCCTTTCCATGAAAGATCTTATCCATCTCGGGAAGGAGCTCATTGAGTTCATCAAACGCAAACATGAACGCAAAAGTAAACGACGCTTTGGTTACGTGGGCCAGATGCTCCCCAGTTTCTTGGGGGATGAATTCAAACGCATCTATCAGGGCGCGGAAAATGAAGAAGTGCAAAAATATCAAGAATCTTATAAACAGTTGGGTATTTGGGAGTTGTCTGAAAAATTGCACACCACCGATACTGCGGATGTGGCAAAAGCTTGTTTTCTTGTGTTGGGTGAAAAAGGAGAACTCCGTTGGGATGACATGAAAATGTGGGCCACCTTGAATCGTTTAACATCAAGCACTCCCGGAGTGGATGGAGAAAAATTAAATATTGAATTGACCGAAGAACTCCAAAACGATCCTACAAGTCCGGGGCATCAAATCTCAGGACAAGACAAAGTGAAATATTCGGTGGATGCTTTGTGGGGAGATGGAACATGGGCGGAATGGTTTGCTCACAATCACAGCGCTTTCGAAAGCGGGAAAAGTAAATTTGAAAACAAAGCCAAACAATTGGAAGTCAACCCGAAAGGATTGAAAGAAGGAGGTTTGGACGGGGAATTGAAGCGTTTATTAAGGGAATGGAAAGAAGGGAAATACGTTAGCCCTCATGAATATGAAGAAATGATCGATTGGTCCATCAAAGCCGGAAAACTTACCGCGGAAGATAAATTATTCTTCATCATGGAAGGACTCACTGCCAAATGTCCAAGCGGCCCCATGCAAGGGATGACTCTTTTGGAAATGGATCGTATCGGAGAAATTGAAGGAAAATATTTGAATTCCTTTCCGTTGTTGGATTTCTTTACAAGTCCTTTTGAGAAACCGTTTCATCCACGGTATTTAAAAGGAGAAATCACATTGGAAGAAACAAAGAAAGTTTATAATGTTGAAGATTTGCAGGCATTCATTGATATGCACTTTAAAGATGAGTCCAATGACAACAAGGCCGGAAAAAACTTTTCCAAATTTTTATGGGAATACATGATTGTGGATCCACGTTTCCGTCAACGTTTATCCAAAGGAATTGCTCGTTCTCAAAACATGGATCACGATGATGCGCATCTCTATATGCCGGCTTCAACCTTGGAACAAGTGGAAACGTTCACCGGAGCTTTCACCGGAACTCAAAAATATTTTACAGATGAAGGATACAAAAACGGATACCCGGGATACAATCAATACATCATCAGTCTCAGTAATCGTCAGGAGGAATTGCAGGAACGCTTACTTAAAGGAGGCGCGGAAGAATTGGATGGAAACGCAAAGAAGGCTATTGAGGAAACGAAGAATCAAATGTTGGAAGCGGTTCGTTCTTATTATTTATTTGATGCCGTTTTATCAGGGAGAAGAGATAAAACAAAAGAAGGAAAAGCGAGATTGGGTAAATTTACATATGATGAAGGAGCTGTCGTGGATCGTCAGGTTAAAATTAAAGAACATAAAGAGCAATTGGATAATTTGGTGAAAGCGGTTTGTGACGCGTACCACATCGATTGGAAAGAAAAGGGATTGTATGAAGAGCTTGAATATTCGGATATTAGAGGACAAGAGGCTCAAAAAGCGCGGATGCAAGTATTTTTGGAAAAAGAATTGCCGGATGCAATTGAAAGAGATGGGATTCAAAAAATGTTTGATATTGTATCGGAACGAAAAAAACGAGCAATCAGCGATTCAAGCGACCCCAATGCCCTAAGGGGAATCACGTCCTCCAACCGATTAATTCAAGACAAGAAAGCGGCCTAATTCTATTTGGGCACCGCATCCTTATATTTTTCAATCACTTGCTCCACGCTGAGCACGTCTTGTTGGCGTTGCCCGTAGTAGCGGAGCGTGATGGAGTGAGCTGCAGCTTCTTTTTCACCAATAATGCCCATGACCGGGATTTTGAGGGTTTCCGCTTCACGGATTTTTTTGCCAAGGGTCTGGTTGCTATCATCCACTTCCACGCGATAGCCGGCTTCAAAAAGCTTATTTTTGACCTCAACCGCATAGTCATTGAAGTTTTCACCGAGTGGCAAGAGACGCATTTGCACCGGTGCAAGCCAGAAGGGGAAAGCGCCTGCGTAGTGTTCGGTCAAGATCGCCAAAAAGCGTTCGAGCGAGCCCAGTAAAGCGCGATGCAACACAATCGGCGTATGCAATTTTCCGTCTTGAGCCTCGTATTTGAGTTCAAATCGGAGAGGCATCTGGAAGTCGACTTGGATGGTGGCGCATTGCCATTCGCGCTTCAAACAGTCGTGGATACGGAAGTCGATTTTAGGACCATAAAAGGCCCCGTCTCCGGCATTGATCTCGTAAGGAATTTTGGCGGCCTTAAGCGCTTTTTCAAGGGCTTTTTCCGCGGTATTCCATTGTTCTTCGGATCCCATGGATTTTTCCGGACGCGTGGACAACATCACATGAAAATCAAACCCGAACAATTTATAAACATATTGCGTGAAATCGATACAACGCATGATTTCTTCATCGAGTTGGTCGAGCCCCACAAAAATGTGTGCGTCATCCATGCAGAATTTGCGCACCCGTGTCATTCCGCCCAGCGCTCCGCGCAACTCATTACGATGCAACATGGCAAAATCCGCAATGCGCAACGGGAGATCCCGATAACTGCGCGTTCTCATCTTAAACATAAGCATGTGCGACGGACAATTCATGGGCTTGAGAGACGCTTCTTTGCCATCCACTTCCATCAAAAACATATTTTCACGGTAGTGTTCCCAATGTCCGCTTTGCTCCCACAACGATTTGTCGTACACGAGAGGAGTGACCACTTCGCTGTACCCGCGTTTGCGGTATTCGCGGCGAAGAAAGGCGGTGAGTTCGTTGAAAATAATCGCACCCTTGGGATGATAAAACGCGGCCCCGGGAGAAATTTCATGAAATTGAAATAAGTCGAGCTCCATGCCGAGTTTTCGATGATCACGTTTTTTGGCTTCTTCCAATTGAGCCAAATAATCATCGAGCTCTTCTTTGGTTTCGAATGCCACGCCGTAAAGCCGCGTGAGCATTTTATTTTTTTCATCCCCGCGCCAATACGCACCCGCCACACTCATGATTTTAAACGCTTCGGGATTGATCTCACTTGTATTTTCCACATGAGGCCCGGCGCAAAGATTGTGAAATCCATCGGAATCGTAAAAACTCAATTTTTTTTCGCCTTTGGCCTTGAGGTCTTTGATCATTTCGGTTTTATACGGATCGTGTTTGTAGAATTTCAATGCACTCGCAAAATCCGAATCGCTTTGCTTGAAATCGATTTTTTTATGAATCATGCCGCGCATTTTTTTCTCAATCCATCCAAAATCCGTTTCCGAAAGGCTCTCCGGTAAATCGTAATCTTGATAAAACCCATTCTCAATCGATGGCCCCACGCCCAATCCGGCCTGCGGATATTTTTTCTCCATGATCGCCATGCTCATGAGGTGAGAAAGGGAGTGGCGAATGCGTTCCAGTTTTGCTTGTTTATCCATATTTAGAGATTTTAAATGATAAAATACCCCTATTTGAGGGGCTCGGACCCCATTTGAAGGGGTGGTTCCACCGAGTTTTCCAGTCTGCGGCCTTAGAGAGGCGCTTTCTGGACACTTTGAGATTGAAATTGAAACTTTTTGAGGGTGGTACTCTTAAGGAATTTTTGAGGAAGCTTTCAGCCCGGGCTTCCCTCTCTGGACAAAAATGATCTTAAAAGCGTGTCCTTCAAATATCCTATTTTTAAGATAGACGAACAGGGGGCATTTTTAAAGAAGGATGAGTTGTTAAATAAGATAAAATATGGTATAATCATAAGATAAGTAGGCACGAGTGTAGCGAGTATCCGCATTCCGTATTTTTTCTCTAAGCCCTCACTTCAAGTCTATAACCTTTATCCCGTGTCCTGGCCTCTCATTCAATCCATCTTATCCTCACCCCTTTTCCAGATCCCGGTTTGTTTTCTCCTTGCCTGCGTTCCGGCGTACATTTGGGGTTATATTTTTTACACCAAACAGCCCGAGCCCAGACGATGGGTGGCTTACACCTTTATCGCCGGCATTGTTTCCGTGATCCCCATCATGCTTTACAAGATGAGTTGGCGCTTTTTCCCCAACCTGAACATTTTCAGTTACACGGAAAAAATGAACACCAATATTTTTGGATTTACGGATCTTCTCTACGTATCGGTTGGCGGGGTGTTGGCTTTTATGTTTGTGGGAGTTTTGGAAGAATACATGAAAAATATCGCGGTTCGTGTCACGGACCGAAAACAATTGCATCAAATCGACGACGCCATTGAGTTTTGCATCATCGCGGCGCTCGGGTTCGCCTTCGTGGAAAACATCATGTATTTCTTTTACATTTGGAGTTATCAGGGCTTTGAAAGTTTGTTCACCTCTTTTATTTTTCGGTCGGTTTTTTCAACCTTTGCTCACATTTTGTTTTCCGGAATTTTTGGTTATTACTATGGGGTCGCTCATTTTGCCAAGCCTATTTTGCAAGAAGAAATGCGCCAAAATCGTCACCCCTTGCTGAATTGGTTTCATAAGGGTGTACACTTAAAAGTATCTCCGGTTTTTGCCGAAGAAAAAATGATGGAAGGATTGGTTCTGGCCATGGGTTTGCACGCAATGTTTAATATTTTCCTGGAAGCCGGTTGGACATTCATTATTGTGCCCTACCTCATCGGCGGCTACAGTTTGCTTTCGTATTTGTTCAATAAAAAAGAAAACCACAAGGCCTACGATAAATTGATGGTGACGGAAGAGGATTTGTAAAAGGATTGCCGTTCGAGCCTGTTAATTTTTAGTGATGGGGTTTTTTGTAATATAAAACGTGGCTTGATCTCCTTTATTCGTTGCATTCAAAGCCAAGGCTTTTTGTTGAAATTCGCGGATTGTTTTTTTTGAAAAAAGCGAAGCTTTCGGATTTACTCCGTAAGAATGGGGATCTTTCAACGGGATTCCTTTGAGATATTGTTCGCTGCCCCAAAACTGAAAATCGGTGGAATCGTAAACGATGCTTTGTAAATGAAGATTAGCCGTATTCAAAAGCCATTTAAGGCTTTTTACGGAGTGAAGAAAAAAATGGCGAGGCGCATCCCATTGAACCCAATTCGATCCATAATGTTCCCATGCAAAAGAAGGAAAAACAGGAATGCTGATCATACAAATTCCCCCCGGAGCCAAAAGACGGGAAACCGCTTGAATCGTTTCTTGTGGATTGGGAATGTGTTCAAAAGAGTGATGAAAAAGAATAAAATCCCAAGTCCCTTGCATTTCGGAAAGAGTTTTTTTGAAAATTTTTAACCCGTTGGAATACGTGATTTCGTGATCGATAAAAGGGTCGACTCCCGTGGTATTCATGAAACCTAGATTTCTCAAAGAATAAAGAACGGATCCGATTCCGCACCCCACATCTAAAATATTTGAAGTTTTCGTGAGGGGCAATCGAGATACTTTTTCTAAGATTTCATTCGGGAATTTCGAATGGAGCCATTTTTTAAAAAAACCTTTATGAAAAAGAGCATAAGCATCCCTTTGTTTTTTCAGCCATCGTTTGACGGGATTTTTTGAAAAAGGAGAAAAACTGCAATAGTCCGGAGGATAATATTTGGACACATCTTTGGGGAATTCGGCGATTTGTAAGCACCCGCAATTTAGGCACTCAAAATAAGTAAAAAAGTCTTTGAATCCAAACATCATTTCTTGAACTTGGTGGGTGGGATAATCCCCGGAATGATGGCAAATTTTACATTTCATAAATTCCCATTTTAATCTTTTGCTTTTTTATGTTAAACTATTTAGCGACCCTAAAAAAGGGTTTAAGGTTATTTTTTATTAAATTTAATCCAAAAAATTCGTGGCTCTGACCCATATTGTTGTTAAAGGCGCAAAAATTCACAATCTCAAAAATATTGACGCCCGAATCCCTCGAAATAAACTCACGGTGATCACCGGACTTTCCGGGTCGGGCAAGTCGTCCCTCGCGTTTGATACGATTTATGCCGAAGGTCAACGTCGTTACGTCGAGAGTCTTTCCACTTACGCACGTCAATTTTTACAACTCATGGAAAAACCGGACGTGGAATCCATCGAAGGGCTTTCTCCCGCCATTTCCATTGATCAAAAAACCACGAGTCGCAACCCGCGTTCCACAGTCGGAACCGTAACTGAAATTTATGATTATCTTCGTTTGTTGTTCGCTCGCGTGGGGGAGCCCCATTGTCCCAAATGCGACAAATTGGTCACACGACAGACGGTGACTCAAATCGTGGATCACATCGCCGGCATGGAGGAAGAAAAGCGTATTCTTTTGTTGTCTTCCGTCATTCGCGACCGCAAAGGCCGTCATGAAAAGATTTTCGAAAAAGTGAAAAAAGACGGATTTGTGCGCGTGCGCGTGGATGGCGAAGTGATGAGTATTTTAAACATCCCGCCTCTGGATGAAAACAAAAAGCATTCCATCGACATTGTGGTGGATCGTTTGGTGGTCAAAGATATGAAGCCCAAATTTCAAACCATGAAATCCGGGCAAGAAATTCCGCTCACCAATGAACACCGCACTCGGCTTGCCGATTCGGTGGAAGTGGCGTTGCGACATGGAGAGGGGATGATGATTGTGCTCGATCATGACACCGGGAAAGAAGAGTTTTTCTCCGAGAATTTTTCATGTTCGGACTGCAACGTGAATTTACCTGAAATCGAGCCGCGCAGTTTTTCATTCAACAGCCCTCACGGCGCATGTGAAGCATGTCATGGACTGGGAACAAAGCTCGAAATCGATCCTTTGCTCGTGATCCCCAATCCAAAATTAAGTCTGGCCGAAGGAGCGGTCATGCCATGGTCCAACACCAATTCGCATTTGGATTGGTACGGCCATATTTTGGAGGCTGTGGCGCGCAAACATCATTTTTCAATGGAGGTTCCGGTGGAAGAGTTTTCGCAAGAAACCATGAATATTATTTTGTACGGAACCGGAGCCGAGCAGTATTTGGTTCGAGCCGCGGAACGTCCCTACAACACCACGTTTGAAGGAATTCTTCCCAATTTGGAGCGTCGTTATTTGGAAACGGATTCCGATTATGTGCGTGAAAAAATTGAACAATTCATGCGCATTATAAAATGTCCGGTGTGCAAAGGCCAACGCCTTAAAAAAGAAATTTTAAGTGTGAAATTAGGCGGGCAATCGATCGCTGAAGTCACACAACTTTCCATCGATAAAGCCGAAGCTTTTTTTGCAGGGTTGCATTTGTCGGAAATGAATACAAAAATCGCGGAACCGATTTTAAGAGAGGTGCAACATCGTTTAAAATTTCTCAACAATGTGGGGATTTCTTATCTCACCTTGGATCGTGCGGCCAATACGCTCTCCGGAGGCGAGGCTCAGCGCATTCGGCTCGCCACGCAAATCGGGGCCATGCTCATGGGGGTCTTGTATGTGTTGGACGAGCCCACGATCGGTTTGCATCAAAACGATAATGAAAAGCTCATCAAAGCCTTGATCGCGCTGCGCGACATCGGCAATACCGTGATCATTGTGGAACACGACATCGACACCATGTTGGCCGCGGATTACATCCTTGATATCGGTCCGGGCGCGGGAAAATACGGAGGAGAAGTGATCGCCGAAGGCACGCCCGAGGAAATCATGAAAAACCCAAAATCCATCACCGGACAATATTTATCCGGCGCCAAGCAAGTTTCAGTCCCTAAAAAACGACGTAAAGGCAATGGAAAATATCTTAAAATCGTGGGCGCCACCGAGCACAATCTTAAAAATGTGGATGCGATTTTTCCTTTGGGCATGTTCATCGGAGTCACGGGTGTGTCCGGCTCCGGGAAATCCACCCTAATAAACGACATTTTAGTGAAATCCTTGAGCGCAAAACTCAATCGCGCGCAAACCGTTGCCGGCGCGCACAAGGAACTGCATGGAATTTCTCATTTGGATAAAATCATCAACATCGACCAAGGCCCCATCGGCCGAACGCCGCGGTCCAATCCTGCGACGTACACGCGACTTTTCACTGATATTCGAGACCTTTTTGCCATGACCCCGGAGGCCAAAGTGCGCGGGTACAAGTCCGGCCGTTTCAGTTTCAATGTCAAAGGCGGGCGTTGCGAGGAATGTGAAGGCGATGGCGTGAAAAAAATAGAAATGCATTTTCTCCCCGACATTTATGTAACGTGCGAGGGGTGCAAAGGCCGTCGTTATAATAAGGAAGCATTGGAAATCACCTATCGTGGGAAAAACATCGCAGACGTACTTGAGATGACAGTGGATGAAGCCTTCGAGTTTTTTAGCTCCATTCCTTCTGTCAAAACCAAGCTTGAGACCTTATCATCGGTAGGGCTCGGCTATATTCATTTGGGCCAACCCGCGACCACGCTTTCGGGAGGGGAGGCGCAGCGCATTAAGCTCTCCACGGAATTATCGAAGCGTGCCACAGGAAAAACGTTGTATGTTTTGGATGAACCGACCACAGGGCTTCATTTTGATGATGTGAAACGGTTGCTTGAGGTGTTGCAGCGACTCGTAGATATGGGAAATAGCGTGCTCGCCATTGAACACAACCTCGATGTGATCAAATCCGTGGACTATATTATTGATATGGGGCCGGAGGGGGGAGACGCGGGCGGAGAAATTGTGGCGCAAGGCACGCCCGAAGAACTTGTTAAAAATGAAAAATCCCATACCGGGAAGTGGTTGAAGCGGTTGCTTAAATAGAGATTATGAGAAATTATTGACCGAAATTTATTTAAACCAATGTAGTTTTTAATATTTGCCACCATGAAAATCAGAACAATAACAACTGGCGTGTCGCTTCAATCTCCAAATAACAAAGCTAAAATAAAGCAAACCGCCGAATTTAATCAGAAGGCTAAAGCTGTTTTTGAAAAAGCAGGTTATGAAGTTCAGACGACCAGAATAGCCACTAATTCTTGGGAAGAATATCTTGGTGATTTATCGGACAAAGAAATTATAAGCGCGGTTCAAAAAATAGAGAAAATTTGCCAAAGCCTTGATGTGAGTTTTTTTAATCTTGGCTATGCAAAAACACCAGCCAGAATAAAACTCGTCCCGAAATTTAATAAAGTCACTTCTCGAATTTCATGCTCCGCCAAAATCGGCGACAAGGAAAATGGAATCGATTTTGAAAATGCAAAAACAACCGCTCAGGTTATTAAGCGTATAGCGGAAGAAACCGAAAACGGTTATGGCAATTTCAGGTTTTGTGCTTCCGCAAACTGCAAACCCGGCATTCCATTCTTCCCTACAGGATTTCATGAGGGGGAAACCGCTTTCGGCATTGGTTTGGAATGCGGAGATTTAGCCATGAAGGCATTTTCAAAGTCTCACAATCTCACAGAAGCAGAACAAAATCTAAAACAAATATTCGAGGAAGAAACAAAAAAGGTCGCTAATTTGGCTCAACAAATTTCTAAAGATTTTGGCATTAAATATAATGGCATAGATGTTTCGTTAAATCCTGGGCTCGCAGAACATGAAAGTATTGCTTTTGCTTATGAAAAACTCGGCTTTGGCAAATTTGGAAATCAAGGAACGCTTACAATTTCTGCTTTAATTACTCGTGTCCTCAAAGGTTTGTCCGTGAAAACATGCGGCTATTCTGGTCTTATGCTCGCAGTTACAGAAGATAGAGGATTGGCAACAAGGGCAAACGAAGGAACTTATAGTGTCACAAATTTACTTCTATATTCAGCAGTGTGCGGATGTGGACTAGATGTTGTCCCAATTGCAGGCGACACGCCAACAGAAAAGATTGAAGCGACACTTCTCGATATGGCGACTTTAGCAATTAAGTTAGATAAGCCCTTGTCAGCACGTCTTTTGGTTGTGCCTGGCAAAAAAGCTGGGGAGATGACAAATTTCAAGTCGCCCTATTTGGTGGATTGTAAAATATTAAAAATCGAATAAATCATAAATTTCGGCCACTAACTCTGCACTCCTTTTGATCGCTTGAGGCGGTGCGCTTTTTAAGCGTAAGAAGATAGTTTAATAGAATATAATAAAACTTAACAAAAAATAATAAAATAAGATAAAAACTAATAAAAATTACTAAAATAGAAAACCTTATAAAAAGACTTGATTTAATTAAATAGAGCATGATAAAGTTTAATCAAACGGACCCACTCGATTCTTTAAAAGCTGTGATATGGCCGAGCAACTCTTGACGGCCGAACAGGTGGCGAGCATGCTACAGGTGCACCACCTCACCGTGCTGAAACTCATCAAGCAAAAGAAAATCAGAGCCGTGAAAGTGGGACGTGTCTATCGTATTCTTCCCCAAGCGGTGAATAACTTTCTGAAAAAGTACACCACTTAATCCTTTCCCTCCTTTAGGATTTCTCTCCTCCCCATGATTTTCAACTGTTTAAATTGTTGTCGTGTGATTTCTTCTCGTCATGAGAAGTGTCCCTATTGCATGGTGGAAGTTGCCAAAACGTTTGCGGTGGAAGAAAAACCGGCGGTAATGATTAAAGCACCCGAGCAAGTTCGCGAATCCAAAATCCAATTGGTTTATTCCGCCATGGCGAGTGTGGGCCAAATTGTGAAAGCCATGCGAATTGAGAAGAGGGGATGATTTTTAGGGATTCCCGCTTCCTTGTTTTTTTCGAATTTCTTTGGCCGTCGTAGCCAAGGTATTTAAGTTGACTCCATTGCCTCCGGAGGTGCTTTCACGAACAATGAGGCAAAGAGTTTTGATTTTAGAGGTAAGTCGAGCCGTGATCTCCACATTGCCTTGTTGATAAAGGAGTTGATAACGGGCCTTTAACGTGGCTTTATCCGTAAGAACTTGAAAATCCGTCTCAGCCGCTTGCAGAGATGTTTGGGCCATACTTGTGGTCACCAAATTTCCCAACGCTTCAAAATTGGCCATGATATCTTCCAAGTCTTTTTTGGAAGGCAGATTGCGGATATTCAATTCAATATTTTTTTTCAAAAAAGCGCCCATGGTCGCCCCGAATCCTCCGGCCCATTCCCCGTTGGCGTTTAAAATACCTTCTTGTTCCCATTGTTTTTTAATGTCTTCTTTGTAAGGGGCCCATGTTTTTTTAATATCTTTAAATAAAAAAAGATCTTTTACATCCTTCAAGGTTTGCAATAATTTACGAAATTTATCCCCCACCTCTTGCCAAGGGGAGTCGTTGCAATCTTTATAAGTCTCAATGCGATATTCGTAACGGGTTTGCCATTCGGAAAAAAACGTGGCCAATTCTTCTGTTTTCAGCCATCCCTTTTTACCCACAAATTCTTTGTCCATCGTCAGAAGCAAATCCTCGGCAATGAATTTATAATCCAAGGCATCAAGATCTTTTTCGAGAAATGAATCTTCGAAAGCGGGGACAATATGGCGCACAAAATAAAGCTCCATTTTTTTCTTACGGATTTCATCTTGGATTTCCGTAAACCCTTGGATGGAACAATCCGCTTCGTAGAGTTCTCTCAACAAGGAATCGATTTCGTCTTGAAGTGCAAAAATATCTTGTTGTTGACATCGATTGCGTACAAAAAAGTCCGCCCAATAATCCGTAAAATTATCCGAACCCAAAAAAGAAACCAAAAAAGTAAGAATTTTAGCTCCGCACGCATTCCCGTCTTGGGTGGCGTCATAAGAGACGGGTTTGGCCAGTGTTGAAAAAGGGAGGAGTGATCCGGTTAGAAAAAGTCCAACCAAAACAAGGGCGAATCGTTTTTTGAATCGATGGTAAATCCCGGATTTGAATGAAGGGGAAGCCATTTATGGGACGGGTTTAAAGTTATTTTTAAGTTTTTCGGTCACGGCTTGAGTCATGGAAATGGATTCGTAAAAAGCCCTGAAATAATTGGTCATTTGGTCCATTTCATCCCCCAAACTTTGATAAAGCGTATTTTGGGCTCCGGAACGAGTGACGGTATAACTGTCTTCAAATGTTTTTTCAAATTCATCCATATGGGCATCGTAATCATTGAGGGCTTGAGTGAGCAATTCGTTCACGGAAGTGCCGTTTTCGGAACGAGTGGTTGCGTCTTTCATCGCATTTTCAATCCCGTTCCCGTAACTTCGAAGTTTCGCCAATTCTTCTTCCGTTAATTTTTTATCCACAAGGGTGTCGGGGTCGACTCCGCACACTCCTCCGGTGCCTTTATCGCCATCGAATAAATTTTGTATGGAAAGTTTATAAGGGTCTTTATCTCCCATAAAATCCTTGATGCCATCGCAAAAGCCGAGACCCGTAACAATGTCATTTGCCGGAGGCGTTTGAATCGGCATGGGAATTAAAAACAGATTGAGATCGATTTGAGTAAGACTCAACAGCAAATCATTTTTACACACCGGAGGCTCCATAATGTTTCCGGAAACTTTTCCGAGAGTGAGGCTTTGCGAAAGCGTTTCTTCGAGCGCTTCAACAATGTATTGCACATGACATTGGATGCAATTGTCCGCTTTTGTATAAGAAGAATCCGGACGGTTAACGAAATTGATAAAAAGACAAAACACGGAATCGCACACTTCGGGAGAAGTCCAATCATTGGCCGGAGCGGGCAAAATCACATCCGGGGTGGTTTCCGCGACGTCTTCCGGGGTGCCATCGCCGGACGTATCCGGAGTATCCGTGGAAGGATCCGAAGAATCGGACGCGGGTTCTTCTTCGGAGGGTTCCGGTACAACCGCGGCAAAGGCGCTTTGGAGGCCCGGATCCGCATCACAGGAAGAAGGAGCAACTGCTTCGTCTTTTTCTTGTTCGGTCGTCGAAGTGGTGCTTTCAGCCGGGGATTCTTCGGTGGAAGCGTCGGTCCCGTCATCCGAAGTGGATTCGGGACTTTCTGAAGGGGTTTCTTCGTCGGAGCCATCGTCATTCGCGGTTTCATCCGTCTCGTCCCCCTCGGAAGAAGACGTTTCATATCCCGCTTCTCCAAAAAGGAGGTATTCGATGATTTCCATATCATAAAGAACATCAAAACCCGAGTCTCCGGTGTCGCCGTTGGCAAAAATTTCACGCATGTAGCTGTCCATGAGCATTTCCTGGGCCATTTGGGCCTCTGCCAAATGGTCACGATAGGTTTCTTGCATTTCGGCTAAAATATCCATGGCTTCGGTGATGGGAACCACTTCGTTTTCGTTCATACTTGCAATGGGGGCGAAACTTCCGCCCAAGACCGCGCACATTTGTTCTTGCGTGAATTGATAATCCTCGGCCGTGGCTCTCACCGCCGTATCTTCGGGTTCGGCTCTTACTTTTTTATAAATGGAAAGATAAAGATCTTCGACTTTGGGGGTTTTGGATTGCCCGAACATATTTTTAAAAATATTCACCACATCAAGGTCCGCACTTCCCGCTGCATCCTCAAATAAATCTTCCATCAATTGGGTTCCATTGTACTTGAATCCATCGCACGCTTCTTGGATATCGGCATCGGTTTGAGCGCGAACGTTGTGGACGCCATGGAGGACCAGGACGCTCACGAGGAGCAATCCAAGGCTGATGAAATTGAGAGGGATTTTTTTCATACTATTTACACTTCGTGGTCATACGATTATGAAAAGCGGAAGGGTATTGTTCGACTTGCGTGCGCAATGTGGCGAGTTTGTCGCGATAGGCTTCAAGATCCGTGATCAACGTGAGGTAATTCAGGTGCAGGTTATAAAAAAGGAAAAGTTCATTGTACGCGGCCAACGTGGAGTCCATGGCTTTTTGCGCAATGTCGATTTGGTCATAAATAAGGGCTTTGCGCTCCTCCTGATTGTCCATTAATTTATCGATTCGATACGCGGATCGATCTTCATTGTTCCACCACCAGCTGATTTTTTCGGCATCGCTCATGTCATCTTCCACTTGATCCACATAGAGTTGTAAGTGGGAATCTTGGTCATAGATCAACGCTTGTTGAAACGCGTCATAATAATCCAAGGCAACCAAGGACACACAATAGGTGCTGACATTGGTGTCATCGCAATTTCCATCTTCGGGAGGCTTTACATTTCCGTTCCCTGACAATAATTCCTCAATGGAATTGTTGAACAATTCATTCATGTCTGTGTGATAGTTGATGATGGTTTTTCGAAGAGAAGCCACGTCCGGAAGATACCGCTCGATCAACTCGGGATCCGTGGACATGTCTTCGGCCACCACTCCGGGCAAGCGGTAAAGTGAGACCCCGAAAAACACAAGGGAGAAAATGAAAAACCAAATTTTAAAAGGAATTTTATTTAGAGGCACTGGTGAGGGTGTTGCTAAGAGTGGTAAAAAGGGCATAAACCCGAGCGAAATTTTCATTGAGATCGCGAAGGCCTTCGTTGATGGCCTTCATTTTTGTGACCAATGTATACGTTACTTTTGCGCTGGAATTGGCCAAATGATGATTGCGTAACATTTGCTCCACGGTGCGAATTTGAGTTTCTATAAAAAGTTTACATTGAGCATATTCTTCATTTTCCGGATCCGGGGAGATGACGGCCCCTTCTTGCTCGGCGTAAAAAGTGTTAATCAAGGCCAGCATATTTTTTTTGAATTCATTGAATTTTTGAAGCGCAACATCGAGAAGCTCGGTGGCCGGTTCTTGTGATAAATAATGTTCCGAAATAAAGGTGGTGACATCCGCGTAATACACCATGGCCTCGGGCATGATTTCTTGGAGGCAAATATTGTTTTCTACGGGTTCGGCATCCGTCCCTTCTCCTTCTTGCGCAAATCCGGGGGAAATAAACCAAAGGAGTAATGCGCCGGAAAGCAGCATGAACGTTGCGAAATTGAGAAGGCTGAATTTATAAGATTTTTTCATGGAGGGATGGGTTTGATACGTGTTTATTAATTCAATGGCCTAAAATTTCTTCAATTTTAACGCTCGGACTGATGGAAAGCACTTCGGTCTTGTCCGCATTCATGATCGCCGAGTACAAGGAATCGCCTTCATCGAGGTCGGCCATATTTTCAATGGAAGTCGGGCAGGGGCACGTCATGCATTCATACGTGACCACCGTGATGCCGGGCTCCAGTCCATCGAGGACATTTTCCTCTTCCAATAGGGTTTCTTCAATAGGTTGATCGGTTACCCCCGCGTCGTCACTCGGATCATCGGTTGGGTTGGTTCCTTGTAAAACTTCCACGCCGTCATACGTGCCGCCGTCATCCGTGTCCGGGTCAAAAGGATCGGTGTCGTAAAGGTCGATTTCATCCGCATTCACGAGCGAATCTCCGTCCGAATCATCATCGTTGCGATCCATGGGATCGGTTCCGACCGCCACTTCTTCGCCATCAAAAATCCCGCCCTTATCCGTGTCCGCATCGTATGGGTCCGACCCGTAAACATTCACTTCTTCATAATCCGAAAGCCCGTCTCCATCCGAGTCTTGATCCGCATAACAATTGTAGAAATCCAAAACACGCACCGCCATTTTCATGAATTCATAACGTGTGAGCGCTTCGGTGGCCCGACTCGCTTCATCGGAAGTGATGATAAACGGTTTGCCTTCCCCCAATGTGGTGTCCGAAATCAAATAATCCGTTAAATCTTGAGCCATTTGCATATAAGGAACATACCAAGGCGCGTCCGTGGGAATGACAACGTCGCCCATATCAATGACGCCCAACGATTCCAGCACTTCCAAAATGATTTTGGTCCCTTCGGCGCGGCTGATGGAAATATCGGGTTTGAAAGGCGTCATGCCTCCGGCATCTTTTTCTCCCAAATACCCCACAATAAAGCCCTGCAAATACGCCTCTTTGGTGATCGCGTAATACCATGCAAGATCGGTCTCGCTGTACGGGATATCATTGAAAACCGAAGGAGCAAGATACGCCTCGGGTCGCGGCGTGATACAAAGAATCGTGAGTATGACCTTGGTGTATTCCGCACGGGTGATGAGTTGGTCGGGTTTAAAATAATGGCCCGAAGCGGTTTCGTATCCTTCCACGGCGCCCAGTTGAACCAACTCGAGGATGTCTTCATACAAAGGATCGCTGCTCGGGATATCTTCAAAATAAGAATCCACCGGGTCGAGCGGATCGGTGCCGTCCCCCACTTCTTGGGAATCGGTGCGACCGTCTTCATCCGAGTCGGATGCGTTAAGATTGGTGCCAAGTCCATATTCCGTAAAATTGGAAAGTCCATCGCCGTCCGCATCCGCGCTGACATCGGTTGCATCATAGGGATTGAGTCCGTTTCGTAATTCTTCAAGGTCCGGGATCCCATCTTGATCCGTATCCAAAGATGAGAGATCTTGGCCGTTCAAAGGATTCACCGCTTCATCGTCAAGTCCAAGCGCTTCAACCGTGGTGAACTGAGAGGATTCCTCCGGGGAAATATAAATATGGAGCCATTGAGTTTGATCCGCGCCCAACGTGATCACAATGGGTTCGGCGCCTTCCGAGTCCGCGGTTTCACTCACACTGGATTCATTCAAAACACCCAATTCAAGAGTTGAAAAAAGTCGGTAAATATTACCGTCCGAATCGATCACAGCCACGCGTTCAAGCGTTGGATTTATTACCGCCACGCCTCCGGTAAAGAGGGGAGCACTCGCCGGGATCGGCTCGAGTGAATAACCGTCGGGAAGTCCGACATTTTGAACATGCACGCCGGCCATGGAGGTCACGGTTTCGGCGGTATATTGAGTGGAGGCGGGATCAATTTGAACGTCCACATTGGAGTCCGGAACAATGAAAATGAAGAGCAAAGGATTTTGGCCCGGATCCACCAGCGCCACGCGTGTGGGCCATGGCAATTCCGCACTGTACACTTGAATGGAATACCCTTCCGCAAGGATCGATAACGCTCCGGTATCGAGATCCACTTGAGCCACGGCTTCATTCTCGGAATTGTAAATAATCCACGCATCGGACAAGACAAGGTCGTCGATCATGAATTCGCCGTTTTCATCCGTATAATATAAGCCATTGGAGTCCGCGCTCGGCGTGGTGATGAGCTCAAAAACTCCATCGCGTTCGCGCGCCAACACAAAAGGAAGCTCGGAGACCACGGGATCCACATTTCCTTCCACGGTCCCGGTGCGACCCGCCGCCGCACTCAAGGCAATGGCCGGAACATACACAGTCACCGTCACCTCCGCATTGGACGCATTGCCGGCTTCATCTTTGACCCATAAATTAAAGTTGTGAGAATCAACGCTGTCGTAAGGCCCGGCCGTATACGTGGGATCGTCGCGATCATTGGTGCTGGCACTCAGGGAATGGAAACCCAGAAGCGGGTTGATGTCATGATAATAATCCGCATCATTGGTCGGATCTCCGTCTCCATCGCTGTCATGAGTGATATCGAGGTCCCAGTAGTACTCCTTGATGTCCCCGGAGCTGTCAAAAGAAGCGCTGCCATCCAAGGTGATGGTTTTAAACACCGAGACGTCTTCTTCCGTGGAACCCGCATTGGCATAAGGAGAGTCTTCGTCTCCGCACACTTGAGGAGACAAAAGGATCGTTTCTCCGAACAGGCCGCGGGCTCCGGTGGTGGTGATCCCATGCATCGAGGAGTAATAATTGCCGTTTTCTCGGGCCAGGGCAAAAGTCGGGGAGTCGCTGTTCAAAAGCTCATGCGCGGTCCAAGTAATAGGCCCTTCATAATTCATCGAAAAAGTGGAATCCGAATCGTTATCGTTCGTATTGAAAAGAGAAATCAGTTGAATGGAATTTTTTTCTTCAATGGAGGCGGAGGTGTAAGCAATCGTGACACCATCGGTGAAAGAAATATTTTCTTCCGGGAAAATCAACATGCCTTCATAGAGCGGTTGGGTTTCATCAAGAGTGTTTTGACGAATGATTTCAATGGAGCCGTCGTTCACGCGCAGGGTGAGGGGATCCGGATAAAGCATGGAAGCGGTCATAAGTCGATTGGCGGACAGTTCAATTTCAATAGATCCGCCTTCGGCCGGAGTAAGGGTAAAAGAAGCGTCCCCGATGGAATGGATTTGATCTCCGGGAGTGAGGGAAGTTTCTCCGGATTCATTCACAAGAGTTCGTTCGAGATTTCCTTCGGGAAGCAATGCGTCGCCCGACAGATCTTTTAAAAAGAAAAAACCAGCCTCAAGTAAAGGAATGGGGAATCGAGTCGATTCATTCATCGTAAAGGTGGCATCGTTTCCGTAAGAAAGAGTCATGGAGCCTCCCTCTTCGGTTTGCAATAAGGTCCCGGATGTTAAAGAATCCGTATTCAGTGTCCCGGCTTCAACGTCTTCTTTTGAATACGAAGATCCGGAAATCGTCACAGTGCCATCCAACGAAAGGCCCGAAAGTGAAGCCGTTAGAGGCGCATCCACGGGCAAGAACACATCCCAATACATTCTTTCCGGCTCCGAGTTTTCGAAATCCGGAAGTGAAAGATAAGACTTGGCTTCATACCCCAAAAGCGTGGAGTCGTTTAAAAGATCAAGATTTTTCCAGGAGATCGAGGCTTGGTCATTGTTGGAATCCGTGGCGCGGTACAAAGAAATCGCGGGCAAAGTGGGCAATAAATCCTCCAGCGATGTGATTTGAGGCGATTCGTCGTAATACGTCGGTTCAACGGTTTCCGTATAATTTTCTTTGAGGTAAACATTGCCGCCGTACGAATAAAGGATGTCATTGTCGCTGTCATTTTCCATATCAATAAACGCCAATTGAGACGGTTGGTCCGCTTCTCCCGTGTAATCGATCAATCGTTCATTGACCCCGGTGTCTTCATTGTAAAGGAAAAGTCCTTTATTGATGATCTCCGGAGCGGAGCGGGCCTCGGCATAATCGGAGGAAGAAGAAGAGTCGCTTTCACTCGAATCCGCAAGATAAGAGGTGAGCATGTCATGGGCTGAGTCAAGATTGTTGTCGACCCATGTTGAGGCCGAAGAAGCGGTTGAATTCAAAAATTCTTGACGGGCTTGTTCAAAAAGAGCCTCGGTGCTGTAAAGAGTGTGAGTTGCTCCTTGGTCATCGAGGGTACTGGAAACAAGAAAATTGGAGGAAGGCGTATACGATTGAGGAGAATCGGAATTCACCCAAGCCATCATGGTATCCCATTGATTGTCAGGAGATTGATTGAGATTGGCCGCGAAAAGATCGTTTTTTTGTTCTTCTTCATTCAAGTAGCCGAGAAGATCGTTGCGAAGAGAAGAAAGCGGAACATCGGGAGAAATCTCAAGCGTGCCGGCGTAATATTGCCCTTGTAACGAGGTGAATTGGGAATTCACTTCCTCTTCCGTAAAGGCAATGGACGACGAAGTGGCCCTTAGAATATAAGCATCCGGAACCTCGGCACTTTGGGAGTTTATAAGTGCGGTTTCCTCGGAGAAAGAGTTGACCGCTTGAGTCCATTGGTCCAAATAAGGACGAAGGAAAGCATTATTAAGATAAGGGGTCATTTCATTGAACCCGGATTCATCGTTGATAGTAAATCCTCCGGAGCCGGCGTCTGTAACGTCGTCATTGTTTTCTCCCGTGACTTCATCCAGAGCTCCTTCAACCGTATCCGCGGCCGAGTCCATGGTATCTTCCAGCGCATCCGTGGCCGCATCCGAAGTCTCTTGAATCGCATCCGCCGCTTGTTGAGCCGCTTCATTCGCGGCTTCGACAAGGTCTGTCACAATGGCGTTCGATACATTGGCCGCGGCTTGGACAATTTGAACCAATTGGTCGAACTTCATGCCTTTTTCAAGATTAAGAACTCCAATAACCTCAATGAGATCCACAAGGTCTCGACCCAGAGATAAAGGGGGGAAGTTGATGCTAAGGTCAATGGGGAGAAGAGGATCCAACGGACGTTGCGTCATGTTCTCGACCTGCGTTTTAAGGAAAGTTTCTTGTACCGGTAAAATACCGGATTGAAGCAAACAAAGGATTTTAAGAATAGAAGAAGCGATTTTGAGAATAACTTCAAGGCTCACGGACAATCCGGGGATGGCGGGGGGGGGCGGAAGGTCGGGAAGATCGGGCAAAGTCAATGAGGGCAATGCGGGGAGAGCGGGGAGGGGCGGCAAAGCGGGTAAGACCGGGATGTCGGGAATATTTAAATCCAATGTCGGTATTTCGGGGATGACGAAAACGGGAAGCGACGGAATTTTAAGCGGCTCGGGAACGAATTTGATTTGCGGCCAAACAATCGTGATTCCCATTTGAATTTGAGAAAAATCAATGACAATATCCGGCCACTTTGGGAATTGAATGATGGGAGGCTCGGGGATAAACGCAAACAATTTAAGCAAAAGTTCAAAGAGACTGAATCGTTGATTTTTGCATTGATCGCAGGATTCCTGGAAATCCAAAGCCAATTGAAACAGCGCTTTCCATGACGTCAATGCGACCACAATGTCATGAATCGCTTCGACCCATTGCTCCACCCGTTTTTGGTTGGTGGCCACCCATCCGCCGAGATATTGGATAAACGCATCCAAGTAACAAATGATTTGTTTGGCGTAAAAAGCCTGTGCATTGCGCCACGTGAGCAATTCTCTCGGAAAATCTTTGTAGTCTTCCAAAATTTCAATGTTTTTTTCAACATCCTTAAGCATATCTTTGATTTCATTCATAACCTCGGCGTATTGAGCCTCCACCCAATGATCCGCCACGGATTCCACTTGTTTCCATTCATTCTCAAGCCAGAGAGACCATTCCATTTTAAGTTTTTCTATTTCCTCATTGGTCAAGGCCGGAAATTTAAACACCACTTCTTGGGTTTCAATGCGAAGTAAAGGGAAACTGTTCATGAAACTGATGATTTTTTCGAGCCCTCGAATGTCCGCGTCCTTGAGAATATCGGTGTCCGGGATGAACGCGCCAATAAACGAGCTCGGGTCCGGATAATAAACATAAATATCCGGGAAATCGCGGAGTTTATTGATGATTTCTTCGCCTTGTTTGCGGAGCCATTCCGTGAACGGAGCCGGGAATCCTTTGACCATGGAACGGGTCGTTCCGCCGCTGGCAACCACATAAGAGCCCAAGTTGTAATTCACCAAACCGCCGCCAGACCCGTGTTCGCTGTTCGACTCCTGACCTCCGCCTCCGGCCAAAGACATAACTTTATCTTTGCCTTTGGCAATAAAAGCATTGGCCTTGGAAATGGCATTACTGACTGCGCCATTGATGGCGGAGCAAAGATCGCTCAAGGCGGGCACAAGACTGGACAAAGGAAGGGAAACCGTCCAACAGAATCCAAGAAGGTACGGTCCGACACACACGGAAAGGGTTGTTCCCAATGTTAAGGTGATTGAGACATAAATGCGCACCGCGGTACTGGCTTGCCAAAAAGGAGAGATGGGCCACAAAGGGAAAATGGAAGGCACCGGCGCCGCAAAAACAGGGATGTGCAATGGATCCATCGGGACCACCGGCACGCCCAAGAGATTGATCGGTCCCGGGACCAAAGCCGCGTAATTGATGGGTGAGGCAATGCATCCGCCCGAGCATCCAACCCCCAATAAAGTTTCCAAATTATCGGCCAATTCCGAAACCACGGCATCGGCCAATAAAATTCCGGCTTCGGCATTGGCCATGATATCCGCGGGATTTTCCACCGGAGTGAAGAAACTGGACGAGAGGGGATTGAGTTCGTTATCCGAGGGAGGAGTGATGGCGTCTAAATAAACGTCATTGGCCGCGGCCGGGGGTTCTTCCGCATCTTTATCAATATGAAAAGCATTGGGATTTCCATTGGCATCGAGGTCGCCCAAATCGATTCCCATTTCTTTAAAAACAGAATCCAAAGAGGTGGGAACCGCGTCTTCAGCGGATGAAGTTTGTTTGGTGTAGTTGATTTTATCGATTGAATCGTCACGATATCTGCCATTGGAATAGAAGAAAATCATTTGCCCCGAAGGATTGTTTTCCGGGCTGGCACCGATGTCCACGTAGTCATCATTGGGGAACCCGGAGTCGAGATCTTGCCCGGTAAAAATATTCACAGCCGGAGTGGAAACACCATCGATCGTACCTTGATAAATAATCGTGGTGGATTCGCCGGCACCCAATGAAAGATTGTTTGCCACAAAAGGATAGGAGTCCATTCCGGTCTCCGAAATTTTCATAGCGGCACAGCTTCCGTCACATTCAAAACTGTCAAAATCAAGCGTGAGCATTCCGGACACGCCATCGCTTAGAGCAAGACCGGAGGCGGTAGAAGAGCTACTGTTGGTCAAGGTGATGCGGTATTCAATGGTATCGCCGTTTTCCACAATATCGCCGTTCACATCCGAGGCGGTTTTGGTGGAATTGATAAAATTTTCATCTTCATTCGCATAAATATAGAATTCCGTTGAAGAAAGTTCGGGATCCGCCAACGTCACTTGCAACGTGCTTGAGCCCGAAGAAGTCAAGGAGTCCAATGTGTCGCCAAGATAATTGGGAGAAAATCCGCCGGCTGAAAAAGAGGGGTCGCTCGAGGTGGAAGAAAAAAGATCTTCAAGTGCGGAAGCATAGGATTGAGACGCATCGTCGGAAGCAGTGGAAATCGCGGTCGGGAGTTCCGTGAAATTTCCATCATCCGCCATGGAATTCGGATCGTCTTCGGGCATGCCGTCGTAATGCACCAAAACTTCATTGATTAAATTTTGTCCGGCGTCCACTTTCATCCCCACATTTCCGATTTCATCCCCTTCGGTTAAAAAAGTCCCTTCCCGATTGTAAAACGCTACAATCGTTCCATTGAGATCCGAAACAAGGAGATCCGGATATCCGTCGAGATTGAGATCTTCGGCCACCAATTGTTTGAGGGTGTTTCCGTCGAGGCTGAGATCAAGATTTTGGCGAATAAATTGCGCGTCATAATTGGTGTACAAATAAACGCACACTTCTCCCTGGATACAAGCGTCTTCGGTGGCCACAATAAGATCGGTTTGCCCATCGTTGTTAAAATCGCCTTGAGTCATGTCCACAATCCCGTTTGAAATATCAAGGAGCGGGCCGCGGTCACGGAATCGAGGATACGCATTCGTATTTTCCAAAACTTGAACCACTCCGTCTTCAAAGGCCACCAGGGCATCTTCCAGCCCGTCGGAGTTGTAATCCATCACGGATAAATCTTGAATCGTTTCCGGGCCGGCAAGAATGAGTCGGCCCACGCCCGAAGTGAATCCGGTGGAGTGAACATCCTGTGCATTGGAATCCGTGAGCCGTATCGTGGGGTCGCCGAGCACCACGCCGATGTCCGAGGCATAATACATGTTCGCTTCACCCACGGTTTCCCCATCCGAAAGGAGCAGCATGAATTTATTGTCTCCTTCGAATCCGATCCCCGGGGAAGTGTCTGCGGACTCAATCGAGGTGAATCCCAACCCGGGTTTTTGTTTACCGGAAAGTTCTTGTGTTTTATTGGTGACAAAAATACCTTTGGGATTGGTGCTGGAATTGCCGCTGTAAGCTGTGGCAAAGCCATAAGTTTCGGATTGGATGCCTTTGTAATAGACGCCGGGGTCGAGGAGTGAAGCTTGATCCCAATCAAAATCATCGTCCAAGGCTGCGACATTATTTTTAAAGGTTTGTTTCCACAAAACCGTGAGCAGGGGAGTGCCGGCTAAGGTCACATCAAAAGCAAAAGAATCATAATCTTCATTTAAGGTCAGCGCATAATTGGAGTCGTAAATTTGAATTTGTCCGTCCGGTTCAAAACGAACGATTTCATTTTGATTTTCCAAAAGGCTGATCACTCCACTCGCGGTTCCTCCATTAAAAGCGGGCGTAAATAAATTCTTGGTTTCACGCAATTCATAACGGGAATCCGAAAACAACGATTGGATATAAAATCCGTCGTCTTCGGCGCCGGAAAGATTATAGGAGCTGTCCACAAGATAAAAATTATTCGTGGTGGCCGGGATCACCGCTCCTTCAAGCAGAGTTTGTTTGGTGACAAAATCTTTGATAAAAAATTGGACCGGCAAAGTTTTTCCATTGGAAGGACGAACATCAATCGTGACGGCATTGCCATCCAGAATGCCGACTTTTCCTTGAAAACTCACTTCCGCTAAACGGGCATTGGGGGTGGGATCCGAAAGCAGAGAAAGCGAGGCTTCGGTTTTTCCTTCAAACGTAAACCATCCTCCCAAGAAATTTTCTTGAGTCACTTCCCCAAAAGGGGCTCCGAGCAAGGCGGCAAATAACACGTTGGGCTCAAGATCGGTCATACTCTCCGCCGAGATGGCCATCACGCTGTTGAGTGTGATCGTGGCGGTTTCGGCATTGAACGCCGAGGCCACAATATTGATCGGCCCGGTCAAATCGCCGGCACTCACGGTGAATTGGCCTTGGCCATTTCCAAGGGTGATGGAATTATTTTTTAAAGAGCCAAAAGAAGAAGAAAGATCCGTGAGTCGTAAATCCACGGTTGTGGAAGAATCATTGGTCGCAAAATTTTCGTATTGATCATAGGCTTTGATATAAACCAAGGCATCGCCTCCGGTGGCAATGGTGGTGAGGTCCGAAGAAAGTTTAAGCGCGGTGGTTGGGCCGGGGAGAAGGACGAGAGCCAGAGATGCGGGTTCGAGTCCCACCATGGAAGCGCCGATAAAAGCCGTTCCCGCAAGGGTGTTGGTGGTGAAGTCGACTTCAGCTTGACCATCCTCCAACGTCACGGTGGTGTCCTCGGGAAGAGTGCCATAAGTCGTATCCAACAGGGAAAAAGTAACCTCGCCGTTGAATCCGGGCAACGGAGCATCCGAATCCCCAAGCACGGCCTTGACCGTGAGTGTGGTGGTGGAAACCCCATCCGCATTCAATGTTTCGTTCGCAGAGGAAAGCACCAGTTGAATCCCGTCGTAAACTCCCATGTCCAATGAAGTATTCACTGCCCCTTCGTCCAAGGCGGCTTGAATCGTTGCCACCCCTTCTTCTTCTCCGGAAATAATATTGAACGTCGTCTTCCCTTCGAATACCGTGATTTGGGTGCCCCCCTGCTCAACATCTTCATCAAGGCCTTGTTCAAAAGTACTCGGGCCGGTGAGCGTCAACGTAATATCTTGAGGGGACATGCTCGCGATATTTCCGTAAGAGTCGTAGAGAGTGAGGGTGATTTGTGCGGTGTTCAATCCACCGGTTTTCATATAAGAAGAATCGCTCTGCAATGTCATGGAAACCGGATCTCCGGGATACACATAAACCGTGGCAGGTAAGACCGGGAGTTCATCCGGAGTGATGCGTGCCGTGATCACAAAATAACCCGAGGTGGTGCTCGCCTTGAGTTCGGTTTCCGCAACCCCGTCCGTGACGCGAACGCTGGTTCGCATAATTTCAGCATACGGATAAGCGGGGTCGATGGCTGAAAATTCAACAATACTGGAATTGTCCTCGGTGATGAGTTCTCCCGTTTCATCCACAATCGTGGCGCGGAGGAAAAGTTGAGAGGTCCCATCCGCCGGAACCAATTTGGTAAAAACTTTTTCTTCAATGAGTTGACTGTCCGTGAGGGTTTGCGTTTCATAAACCGAATCGCGAGAAAGATAATCCCCGGAAACATATGCGCCGGAAGAAGAATCTTGACCGTCGCCGGAAGGGAAATCATCTTCGGCATTGAGAGGGTCGCTTCCACGCGCGATTTCTTCAAAATCGCCCACCCCGCCATTGTCGGTGTCCGGATTAAAAGGATCGGTCCCATAAACCGCTTCTTCGGCATCCGTGAGCCCGTCCTCATCCGAATCCGTGGTGAGATTTTCGGGGGTGTCGCCCGGGGTCCCTTGATCTCCGGTATCGCCATAATCGTCGGAAGGATCCGACACCGCATTGGTCCCGTTCAAAATTTCAATAAAATCATTCACCCCGCCAAAATCCGTATCCGGGTTGTAGGGATTGGTCCCGAAATTATAAAGCTCGGCATTGTCGGAAAGCCCGTCTCCATCCACGTCGTTCATACGACAGTCTTCTTTTTTAAGCGTGTTGTTCACCATCATGGCGAATTCACCGCGGGTGATGGGATTCTCGAGCCAATTTTTAATGGCGCTGTCGTACGTCAGTTCCGTGGCCAGCCATTTTTGAAAATCCGTATTCGAATACGAGTCCATGGGAGTGAAACGGCCTTGCGGATAAAGCGCATTGGCTTGAGCTTTTACAATGGCATAAAAATACCAAGGAAGGTTGGAGTCCGCGGTTTCCACAAAATCAATGCCCGCGGTTTTAAGGAGCACTTTCGTAGCTTCGGCGCGGCTCATCGGATTAGTGGGAAGATAATAGCCTAAATAAATTCCGGCTTTATATCCGGAAATCAATCCGCGATTGCGGCTTTCCGCCACACAATAATAAAGATTGGGATCAATGTTGGTGTCAGGGAAAGGATCTGTCGAATATTGTTCTTCAATGGCGGTTTTGGCTGTGTCCGAATAGTTTGTGCAATCCGTGCACACCACACCCAAATTGAGTTTGGTGAATTCTTCACGACTGATGGGTTTGTCCGGTTTGAACGAACCGTCTTCATAACCGGAAACAATGCCGCGGAGATAAAGTTCAAGAACCGAGGAATACGCCTCGTGCGTGGCCGGGAGATCGATAAATAAAGATCCATCGCTCAGGGGATTGTAGCCGTTGTTGAGCTCTTCTCCATCGCTATAATTGTCTCCATCGGTATCGGTCTTTGTGAAATCCGTTCCAATGGTCCATTCACTCAAGTCATCGAGCGTGTCGCCATCCGTATCCAGGAAGTCGGAGGCGGCGGAGGCGACGTCGAAGAAGAAGTTTTTTAAGGAGGATAGCAAATGATTAGTGGAAGATGGCGTGAAGGTTTTTGAGGATATTTTAGGAAAGTGGGAAGG
Organism: Candidatus Gracilibacteria bacterium; assembly: GCA_041658685.1. NCBI lineage: Bacteria > Candidatus Altimarinota > Candidatus Altimarinota bacterium. The sequence continues at coordinate 51,292 of JBAZZS010000001.1, forward strand.
GAAATTTTTATTCGCATTTTCAAGGAAGAGGACACGAGGATCATGTATCCGAGTGTCCGACTCCCATGCGAACAAAAATTCTTCCTGACCGCTTTCCAAAGATGTCATCCCTTCTTCACTTAGTCCTTCCATCTCCAATGAACTCGTTTCGCTCCCGATCACCACATCAAATAAAACATTTTCTCCTATATTAAAGGTGAGGTGAATATGCGGGTTCGTCACCGCGGACAACGTTGCGGCCGGTTGCAAGGAAACCGAAAATCCGGGTTTTGCAAACACCTCTCCATTGGGCAATACGAGCCCGACTTTTTGTTCTTGAAAAAGAATTTCCACTCCGCCTCCACTCGTCGCTTCATCACGGGCTTGCGCAATCCAATCATCCGCGTTGTTGGAATCAATCACGCGAACATCATTCACCGCTCCCGCCAAATCGGACAAAGCGGAGTTGAGAACGACTTGTTTGGTGTCCGGGATTAAATAAAAAGACGCCAAAATCGATCCCTCTTTTATAAGCACCTCGCGCGTGGGTAAATCAAGGGTGGCCAGTCGCGCTTCCAATGCATACGTTGAATCCACCACTTTAATTTCTCCATTGTTTGCATGCACCGAAGCCACCAGTTGACCCGAAGCATCCAAGATCAGCACATCCGCCAACGTTTCCGTGGTGTACACAGTATCCTGAGAAGAAAATTTCTTTTCATACGTGGCAAGATCGAGGAATTTATTTTTACTGGTAAAGGTAAGCGTATTGGAATAGACCTCATCAATATTCTCACTCACGCCAAACGCACGCAGAGAAAAAGTCCCGGGAGTAAACGTGGTTGCGATTTTCAATATCGTCTCTCCGTTCACAAACGTGGCTCCGTCCACACTGAAGATTTGGACAGATTCTTCACCGGAAACGATTTCCAATTGAACGTTTGAATAATTGTCATCCGCATTGGGATTCCCATCGGCATCCAACGCTTTTACCGTCAATGCCACCTGGATTGTTCCATTCGCGCCAAGCACCCCTCCCACATTCGAAGACAGAGAAAGAAGTGCGGTGTCTGTGGCCCCATCCGGGATCCCGTCATCATTATTATCCATGGAATAAGGGGCCGGATCTTCATCGTCTGAAATGCCATCCGAGTCCGAATCGATTTTAATGTCGGTTTCATTGGAGCAGTACGTTTGTTCCTCAAGACAGCCGTATTTTTCTTCACTCTTTTTTTGATCTTCGCTGGTTTCGGTGAAGGAAGAAGGGGACGACGTGGCGGTGACGGAGGTCAAGGATTTAACCCATTCCATAATGTCGAACATCCAAACAAACGGGAACAAAGACGGGTGCCCGCTGTCGGGATCATTCACATCATAATTTTCATCCACATCGATGGAAGCGGGGACCGGCTCTCCATTGAATTCCAAATCCGGATCATCGCCCACGGCATTGGCGTTGAAACTCATATTTAAAGTTCCGGAATCGCCGTCCGCCACAAGGTAAAGCGCTTCATATCCGTCCTCCACTTTCCCGACAAAGGTCATAGCATCGGGATTTAAATAATGCTCTAACACCCATTGATGTTTTTGATCCACATTAAGAGATTGCCATTCAAAAACATCACGCAATTGATCTTCGAACATTTCAGTACCGAGAAGACTGGTTAAGAACCCGTCATATCCCGAAGCCCCGGGAACCGTTTCCGTAATTTCCGTTTGTTTTTCTGCAAGCATGGACACGAATGCCTCGTAATTTGAAGCGGCAAAAATATTTGGATAATCAATGCGTTGGTAATCGTAATCGCGATCTTGAAATGTGATGAAACGGGGATTGTCGACGGGCAACGCCTGACTGAACCCCGCGGTCACTTGTTTGTTGATCGTGGTCACCGTGGGTTCCACATGTTTAAGTACGCTGGGAATTTCCAAGGCATCGCTTTCCGTCTCCGTTAAATTGGAAGAAAGGAGTCCACTGTCTTCCTTGATGAATTCCTTTTCAATCGTAAAGGTGACGGACTCAATATCAATGTCATCGAACTCACCATGATCAAACGTGTAGGCCGTGGTGTCATTGGCGAAAAATCCACCGATTTCTTCTTGGCTGTCTTTATTGATTCCAATATGAGTGAAAAATGCACCCAAGGTTAAATAAACATCATCCCCGGCTTCTCCATATAAATAGAGGTCATCCACATCCGGGACCGGGATATCATAAGCGCCATCGCGGTGAAGATCATCGATGATTTCTTGTAGTTCGGCCTCGTAATCCGATTCATCATAACTGTCTTCATCATCTCCTCCTTCGTCCAGCTTTTCTTGAAGATCGGCATAGCCATCAAGGAAATTTTCCGCATAATAAAGATAACCTTCGCCGTCATCTCCGCCCAAAAGCCCTTCTTCTTCTTTAAAGTTATAACAAGAGCGATAATCCACATGGATGTCTGCAGCGAGTTGCGAAATTTCTTCTGCTGAGGCGTCTCCGTTTCCCGGTTCAAGTGCAAGGGCCTCTTGAGCCTCCATGGTTCCGGTTCGACTGCGCACCCCAACTTCCGCCACCTCGGGGAAGCAATATTGTGGCGTTTCGGCAAAACTTCCATAACAACCGCCATAATCAACTCCTTCGAAATGACCATCATCATTTTCCTCATCCCAAGCTCCAGCCGTGGAGTAGTCCCATACACGCAGCCCTTTCACCAATTGATTTTCACCTCCTTCATCGTAAGATCCCCGATAAAGAGAGCATTCGCCCACACTGGAAATTTCGTCCGCGGTTTGTCCATAAATGGTAATGATTTCCGGAGACAAAAGACTGTCCTTAACGCTGTGATTGATGAATCGAAATTCAAAACTGGCCGTGTCATCTTCCGTGGTTGTCACATCCCCTGAAATGGTCACACGCCCAATCATGGGAAAATCATGCGCCACATCCTCCACCAGTTCGTCAACCGTGGCTTCCATCACATCATTGGCCGCACGCAGCACTTTTAAAGCGTATTCATCACGCAAACCGATGAGACTCACAAAGGTGTCGCGATCGCTCAATGTTTTGTCTTTGGACTGATAGCTCGATTGATAACGGCCCGTGTAATCAATAAGATCATTGCTGTTGCCAATGAATTTTTTGAAAATCGAAGGGTATTTTTTAAAGAAACTTTCAATCACGGACTTGGATTGAATGTCCGGGAGTTGTTCAAACATGTTGTCTCCCTCATCCGGGTCTCCGCCGAGGTCTTCATCCGTGAGACCATCGTTGTCCGCATCATTGTCATCCGAAGTGTCTTCATCGCACAACCCGTCCTCATCGTCATCATTGCTCATATCGGATTCGCACGCCGCAGGCCGACAGATGTCACCATTGCGATCCGTATTATTGGGTTGAAAAGTCAAGGTCCCGTCAAAATAAGCCGAAGGCTCGGGTCGAGTGGAGTAAGGATTCCAACAGTAGGGGTCATACGTCGGGAATTCTTCATCCGTGTACATGGAATGCAAATAACGTTTATCCGAATCATCAAGATGTTTGGCTTTGTACCAAAAAGGACTGCGTTTTTTGGTGGGGTCGGAATCGAGGATTTCTATTTCGTAGCTATTGGGCCAGCCATCCCCATCCCAATCCGCCTGATCTCCATCTTCGTCCGTTTCACACGCCCCCGCACACCCGTCCCCATTATTATCCCCGGGTTCGTCTTCATCGGTTAAGAGGTCGCCATCATTGTTGTTGTCATCCGGAGTGTCCTCATCCACGAAATTGTCGCCCAGATCACAGGGTTTGCCGTCTCCATCGCTGTCCCATTCTCCGCTCGGTTGCGCCCAACAGTCGCGATCATTATCGATGCCGTAATTAAAATTTCCATCATCCTCATCAATAAGTCCGTCATAGTCATCGTCGTAGCCGTTCACCGGATCCTCATCAATGAGTCCGTCCTCGTCATTGTCCACTCCGTCGCCGCCGTTCACCGATCCGTAAACCTCGGTGTAAAGCTCTTGCGCCAATTCGCTGGTGTAGCGGTAATAGGCAATATTTTCAAAATTGTCGATAAAACGTTGATACGCATCCAAGGACGTGTCGCTGAGTGAATCTTTTTCCGAAAGCGTATCTCCATAAAAAAGTTTTTGATCAAACTCCGAAAAATCCGGATTCCCTTGGCGATACAAATAATTTTTATCCAAATAAGAAGCGAGAAACTCATTGCCTTCACTCCCGAAAACCGGAGATCGAATCACCCCGTGCCACACTTCGGGTTGAGGGTTTTTAACTTGCGGACTCGGTTCAAAATCGCCGGAAGTGGCATTAAAAAGATACGCGGAATCCTCATAATCCGTGTAGGGATAAAGGCTTGGATAGCGATTCCCTCCTTTGTTCACCACCGGGATGGGAAGGTCTCCGATTAAAATCACACCACTCAATTGAGTGTACATGTCCTCGCTCCCATCTCCTTCAAAATAAAGCGTTTGGAGCGCTTGCATGATGTTTTCCGGTTTTTCATCCGAACGAGTTCGAATGATCAGGGCTTTGGTCATGGGCATTACGCCTTGGACCAATTCGGCATAGCGATCGATGCGCGCCTTGAGTGTGGTGGAATTAAGAGAGGTATATTCGTCGCTCAAGCCAATGTAATCGGTGGGGTCGCTGTAAATCGTCTCATCCACAAGAATCGCAACCACGGAATAATGTTCCTTGGCCGCCGAGCTTTGAGAAAGATCGACTCGGAAAATCTGGGTCGAAACCATAGCAACAAGAATCCACGTTGTTAAAACGCGTTTAAAGGTTTGAGAGCCAAGAGTTTTCTTTAAAAAAGGCATGAAAGGGAAGGGGCTACAACAGAGAAAACCCCCGCATCAAGCGGGGTTAAAAAGCTATTTTATGGCTTATGTAAGCCAAAAACTAATCAAAATAATTCGATTTTAATTATACCGATTTTGAATTTTAAAAACAACGCAATAACAGGTTCGGTGCGCGTAAATTTAAAAAAAATCCGTGGACAGAAAATAGAAATAATTTATGCCGCAAAAAGAGTCCCTAAAAAGGAGCTCTTTTAAATCCATTATAAATTTTAATCCTTAGCGAAGAATAATGTAGTAAAGATTCCCGGAACTCGGACAAAGCCCTTGCTTGTCCGACAAAAAGGTGGAGGCGACACTGTATGTTCTAAAATTCGAAGCTACCGGAAAAGTAGAGGGAAGACAATAAACTCCATCCGATTCCGCATCCTCAATTTCAAGATTGGCAAAAAGTATATAAGAAGAAGGGGTGGGCGAAAGAGGAGAGATTCTTTCAGGGATGGCGTAATAATAATAATTTGTACACCGGGGGGTTACAGGGCCGGTGATGGCTTCTCCGGGATCCGTGGGAATGCTTTGAATATAAGAAGAAAGTTTATTCTCAAGGGTGTTTGATGTCCCCATATCACCGGGATTAAGGCAGAGACCACGGAAACTGAATGCGGACCCATCATAGGGATAATATCCTTGATCGGAATAATACAACTCGAGTGTGGCGGCAATATTATTGATATCCGTTTTCCGCTTAACATCGCGCGCCTTGGCCGGGCCTTGGCTTAAACGGGGGATGAGGGCCACGGCTAAAATCCCAATGATCGTGATCACCACCAAGAGTTCAATCAATGTAAACCCTTTTGGTCTTAGACGAAGGGGGGATGGGGTCATAAAAGTTTTTCAAGAGGTAAAAGCCTTTAAAAAACTTTAGCGAAGGACCACATAATAAGCATCTTGATCCGGATCGTCGGCTACACAAGTAGCTGCATCTCCATTTAAAGAGCTTTGTGCGTCGGCATAAGTCGTGAAAGTCGGGAAAGTGGAATAACAATAATAACCATCCGAGGCAATATCATCGATTTCAAGATTGGCGAATAAAGCGTACGAAGACCCTTCGTCCAGAGAATAATAATAATAAGATCCCGTACAGCCTCCTGTTACAGCATTTCCCGGGTCGGTGGGCATGGCTTGCATGTAAGTGGAAAGGTCGGTAGAAAGCGCAGAATCAACACATCCACTGGTTGTGGGATAACTGCCTACATCCGAATAATACAATTCAACCGCAGTCGTGATATTATTGATGTCTGCCTTGCGTTTGACATCGCGGGCTTTGGCAGGACCTTGACTGACACGGGGAATGAGGGCGACCGCCAAGATACCGATGATCGTGATCACGATCAAAAGTTCGATAAGCGTAAAGCCTTTTTTATTGCGAGGCAAAAAACGAGTGGACATACGGGAGGTTGTTAGGGGAAGGAAAATTAACCTTATTATACCAAGTCCTTTTTTAGATGCAAATTTTTTGCTAAAATACTCACGAAGCGAAAGTGAATTCTTAAGTGCACTTCATCTCATTTAATAACTTATTAAAATGCTTTTCTTCCCTCCTCCCATTTTTCTGCGCGCAAATTTTGTTAAATTGAGATCTCAAACCGCCTTCACCCTGATTGAGTTGGTGATCGTGATTTTAATTTTAAGTATTTTTTTCGGCATCGGATATGGCAGTTTAACCCGGGCAAGAACGAATGCGGATTTTAAACAAGCCGTAAATGAGACTGTGGGAATTTTGCAAAATGCACGCAATAAAGCCATGACCAATCCGGAACTGATGACCGCCGGAGGAGAAGTGAGCACTGCGACGGCATTTTATGTTACCATCGACCCCGTCACCAATACCTTATCTTTATATGCGGATTTTGGCGGGGATACCGGAGAGCTTTTAGAGAGCGTGGTTTTAGATGGAGACTTAATTCTTACCATCGAGCCATCGGATATCACTCGAATTTCATACGAGCCCCCCATGGGAGAGTTGACGTTTGTTCTTTCCGGAGAAGGGGCTATTGACGGAGCGATTATCAATTTGAGCATGGCAAACGGTGCCTTCACCGAAAAAATCACCCTCAATCAATTCCGGGGCATGCCCGAGATTGTGGAATAACTATATGTTCCCCACCACATCCATCAAATTGAAGATCGGTTGCATGACCGCAAGAATGAGGCCTCCAACCACAACCCCCATAACCACCATCAACACCGGTTCAAGGAGTTTGGACATGTTGGCTGCCATTTGGTCCACTTCGGAATCATAATAATCCGCGATTTTATTTGTGACCGTGTGAAGTTCGGCGGTTTGTTCTCCCACCGCAATCATGGAAACCACCATTTCCGGAAAAAGAAACGTGCTATCCGTGAGATTTTCCGCTAAAGGAATCCCGCGGGAAACATCTTCGGCCGCAAGATAAAGGCGTCGGCGATAAACCTCATTTCCAATCGCATCCGCATCGATTTCAAGACTTTTTACAATCGGTATTCCACTGGAAAGCAAGCTTGCCAACGTGCGAGTGAATCGAGCCAGCGCCACCTCGCGATTGAGGCGACCCAACACCGGTAAACGAAGCAAAAATGCATGCCACCAATATTTGCCGCTGTCCGTGCGCTTCCAAATATAAAAGAGACCTACGGCAACAAATGCACTCGTGATTAATCCGTAATAATGATTTTCCACAAAGGTGCTCATCGTAATTAAAATTCGGGTGGAAGTCGGGAGCACGGCATTGGCTTGAGTGAAAAGTTCCATGAGCTTGGGCACCACTTTTCCCAAAATAATGAAAACCGAACCCGTCATGATACAAAGGATCACCACGGGATAAATCATGGCGCCTTTTATTTTTGAAGTTAAGGACGCGCTTTTTTCCACTTGAATTGAGATTTGTTTTAAAATGTCGTTGAGTCTTCCCGTGGCTTCTCCTGCGCGAACCATCCCCACCTGAGCATCGGTGAAAATCCCATGAAAATCCTCAAGCGCCGAAGACAGGGTTTTCCCGCCTTCGACTTTGCTCGCCAAAATGGAAAGGATTCGACGAAATCGAATGTTTTTCATCTGTTCCGAAAGTACATACAAGGAGCGCACCAACGGAACTCCGGCCCCCAACATAATGGCCAGCAATTGAAAAAAGGTCACTTTATCTTTGACATTGATGGCGGAAAGGCCTTCCACTTTTTCATTGATACGATGATAGAGCTCAAGCACCTTCCATTGGGACGGTTTTTTTTGTTTCGCATTTTCCGAGGCTTCGATCTTTTCCTCATCAATGGTGAGGATGCTGATCGGTTCAGCCGGAGCGTTATCGAGGGTGTTTTTTTGGGGTTCCATAGAGATGAAAATAGGAATTCGGGGAAGGGGAGAAGATGGGGAGACACTTCGCTACGCTGCGTGTCTATTCCATGGGGCGGGCCACGCGATAGACTTCACTCAAAGTGGTTTCGCCGTGCAGGGCTTTTAAAATCCCGCTTTGTTCCAAGGTGGTCATGCCGTTTTTAATGGCTGCGGTTTCAATTTCAAGAGAGTTCGCCCCTTTCAACAAAAGCAAACGAATCTCATTGTTCATTTCAAGCACTTCGTAGAGACCCAATCGGCCATGATAGCCGATGTGATCGCATTGGTCGCAACCCACGGCTTCGTAAAAAGTGGGTTTGGCCAAGAGGGCGGGGTCTATTTTTTCTTGCGGAGAAAGGCGATCGAGCGCTTTTTTCACCAGCAAAGCCGTGACGTCATCAATGGTCGCGGGTTTTCGGCAATGTTCACACAGTTTTCTCACCAAACGTTGAGCAATGATGATATTGATCGTGGCGGTCATGAGAAAAGGAGGCACTCCCATATTAAGGATACGGGTCAATGTCTCAACTGCATTGTTGGTATGAATGGTGGAAAGCACCAAATGTCCGGTGAGCGAAGATTCGATGGCCACATCAATGGTTTCGCGGTCGCGGATTTCTCCGACCATCATGATGTCCGGGTCCTGGCGAAGTGCGGCGCGAAGTCCGCGCGCGAAATTGTACTCGATGTCCGGATGCATTTGGCTTTGATTCAAACCATCCATTTGGATTTCAACCGGGTCTTCAAACGTGAGGATGTTGACATTGATTTTGTTGAGAATTTGCAACGAGGAATACAACGTGGTCGTTTTTCCGGAACCGGTCGGCCCGGTGGTGAGGATGATCCCGTTGGGGAGTTCGAGGCTTTTTTTAAGCGCTTCAAGTCCTCTTCCAACAAGTCCTAATTTTTCGAGAGGCGGAATTTCTCGCGTTCGTTCTTGGATACGCATCACCACTTTTTCTCCATTGACGGTCGGGAGGGTGGAAACACGAAGGTCCAATTCCTCGCCTTGAGGTGTGGTCACTTGCGCACGTCCGTCTTGAGGGATGCGTTGTTCGTCGATTTTAAGATTCGACATAATCTTAATACGAGAAACCACGGCCGGATGAATATTGGTCGGGTATTCGACAATTTGTCGGAGCACTCCATCGATGCGTAAACGAATGCGCACCGTGTTGCGTTCGGGTTCAATATGAATATCACTGGATCGAAGTCCCACGGCATACGTCATGGCTCCGGTCACCAATTGAGGAATATTCCCGGCAATGATGGCGTTGTGTAATTTTTCGAGTTCCGCGGCGTCCAAGGCTTGGGTTTGAGCGGTGATGGCTTTTGTGGGAGCTCCGGTGGTTGTCGGTGTGGGTGCGGTTCCATTGTTCAAATTCGGGAAAAGCGACACCCCTCCGGCAGAAGCAGGAGCGATTCCGTTTGAAACGGGCGCGGGATTGACGGCAAGCGTCGCGGTCATAATTAAAGATTTTGGAGATAAGCGTAAAGGGAAAGTTGAACACGAAGCGTATCGGTTTCTTCTTCCATTTGAAGCGAAAGAGCATTGATGGACATGAGTTGAACGCCGGTATCAAGGGATCCGGAGGATTCAATGTAATTCAAAAATTTATAAAAATTTTTCTCCGAACATTCGACCGACATGGTGACCGGGAGCACTTGGTAACCGTCTTTGGTTGTCATTTCACCATACGTGAGTTGACTCACAAAAAACGGATTGCTGCTGTAGTGATTTTTAGTGGCAAACGCATCAAACGCACGAGTTAAATCCGTGAGATCTTCTTTGCTCGGGAAAACCGTCTCAATTTTTTCCAATTTAACATTTTCGTTGTCCATGAACGTTTTTTTAGCGTCTTGGTAGACTTGAGTCACGGACTGAGATTCTTGTTCCAAAAGCGCAAGCGCTTGGTCGGTTTGGGTGATATCGGTTTTGGCTTGAGACAGTTGGCCGTAACCGTTAAAGCCATACCATCCCGTGACTCCGAAAAGGATCAGAGCCAAAACGGTTGAAAAAACATGAGATTTTGGAGTGGGTGTCATAGAAAAGGATTAAGAATGACGGGGGACACGAGCTTGAGGCGCTTCTTCGCCGAAAAATCGGTTTATGAGCCCGTCCCAAGCCTTGAGGAAATTGGCGGATAATCCTGAAAGGAAAGAAGTTTCTTCTGCGGCAGGTTTTTCTGCTGAAGGGGTGGCCCCGGAATCAATTTCAGCGTCTGGAGTTAAAGTGTCGGTCGTGGGATCGATGCTCGGTTCCGCGGTTGCGTCCGTCGGAGCGGTGTCGGTCGTTGTATCAGTGACAGGTGTTTCAGTGGAGATGCGTTCCTCTTCTTCCGTAACCGTCACCAAATGAGCGGGATCGTCTCTGTCATCCGAGCCTTGTTGGAGTTCCACTTCGATGGAAAAGGAAGCGTTATATCCTTCGTCTTCTTCTCCGGATTTGGAAAAAGAACGGTTCGAGGCATTGGCGAAAAGAGGGGATTTTTCAAATTCATCCACCAAATCGGAAATCAGAGAGAAATTTTTGGTGTCATCGGTTAAAGTCGTTCCGCGAAGCGAAAGGGTTTGGTCTGCGGCATCGAATGAAATCCCGGAATAAGTGATGTTGCTTTCGAGTGCCGTAGCGTACAACGGATCCACTTCTTTGGTCACGGAAGTGACTTCGGTCAAAAGCTCGGTCCAATTCACACGCGCACTTTTGATGTTTAAAATGATCGCAAATTCATTGGTGCTCACTTGAGTCGCCATGGAAAAAAGAGATTGAATAACGTCGTCCGTGAGCTCGGTTTCAAGGTCAAGCGCTTTTAATTTTTGTTTGAGGTCTTTATTGGAAAAGAGGAGAGAAGCGCCCTCCAAATTGTCGAGTTCGATGGAAAGGGTTTCATCCGCGGCTCCGGTTGCAAACAGCGATTCTTCTTCATTGATGATGCGTTCTTGGAGGAGCGTGGAGTAGAGATCTTCAAGCCCCAGTAAGTCTCCGGCGGAAAGCGCGAGCGCTTTGGGATAAACAGGTTTTAAAAGATTGGTTTTAACGGTGGAAAGGGACGTTTGAATTTGTGTTTTTAGCGCAGCCAATTCCACGGCAAGTTCGGCTTTGGTGTTGGAAGAGGTGTACTCGGAGTTGTATTCCGAGGCTTTGTAGAGATATGTGTCCGCGGTTACGATGAAGTCGTCGAGTGAAAATTTGGCCACCAAAAGAGTGTAGAGATTGATGGTGGTTTGTTCTTCTTGAACCGAGGTGGTGAGATCGGCCAGTCGGGTCACGGGATTTTTTCCCAACACACCAAACAGATTAAATCCGGGAGTCAATTGGGAATAAAAGAAAACAAAGGTGAAAATACCGATCAATAAGGAAAGTTTTACTAAAAATCCACCCAGGTTAAAGCTTTTTCCCTCGAGAGGAATGCCCGCGGTATTGGTTTTGGGTTTGGGGCCCAGGATTTTTTCTTTGGAATCTTGCTTGGAAACCACGGCATTCACCATCTCGGATTCGCCCGCAGCGGTTTTGCTGGAAACGGATGGCTCCCCAAACAGATCCGGGAGGGTGGCGGAAGCCGAGGGATTCGATCCCGAGGATTCGATAGACACAGGGAGTTCGGGAGGCATGGCAGGGCTGAGCATTGTTTCAGTCGGGGAGGTTTGTTCTGCATTTGTTTTAAGATCCGGGAACAGAAGAGAAGTCGCCATACGGTGTGTGTTTATTTTTAAGTATTCAAATTATTATACCGGAAATGAGGGGGAATTGCAACCACTCACGAAGCGATAGCGAAGGGAGCTCCCCCTCCTGTATTGCTTTGGCGCCAACGAAGTGCGCTCCCGCGAATTTTCATATTTCCCTTCTCTCTTTTTTTAATTTTGAATTCGCGTAAAAAAAGCTAAACTCATTTTATGAAAATCGACCTGAATCCCGAGTTCCAACACGCCCTCGATCTCATGGAATCCGGGAAAAATGTTTTTGTGACGGGCCGGGCCGGGACCGGCAAGTCTACGCTTTTGAGTTATTTTCGCACACAAACCAAGCGAAAAACGATCGTGCTCGCTCCCACCGGCGTTGCCGCGATCAATGTCCAGGGCCAAACCATTCATTCTTTTTTTGGATTTAAGCCGGACATCACGCCCCATTCGGTGTTGAAAAAATTGAAAAAAAACAAGAAAAATATTTATAAAAAAATCGAAACCCTTGTCATTGATGAAATTTCCATGGTGCGCGCCGATCTTTTGGATTGTGTGGACCTTTTTTTACAATTGCACGGCCCGCGGAAAGGGCATCCGTTCGGCGGAGTGCAGATGATTTTTATCGGGGATTTATATCAACTTCCGCCCGTGGTTTCATCGCGAGAAAGATCGATTTTCACCACGCATTACGAAAGCCCGTATTTTTTCAGTGCCAAGGGATTTGCGGATTTTAAGCCCGAATTCATCGAACTCGAAAAAGTTTATCGTCAAAAAGACGACGAATTCATTCGCCTGCTCAACACGGTTCGCAATCGCACCGCGACATCGGAAGATCTTGGGAAATTCAACACGCGCCACGATCCGGATTTTCAAGCGCCGATCAAGGATTTCTACATTTACTTGACCAGCACCAACGCGTTGGCGGACACCATCAATCAAGAGCGATTGGCCCGGCTCCCGGGTAAATTGAGGACGGTTTACGGAGAAAAAGAAGGGGATTTTGGGCGGGAATATTTTCCCACGGCCGAGGCATTGCAATTCAAGGTTGGGGCGCAAATCATGATGCTCAACAATGAGGCCACCGGGCGGTGGGTTAATGGGACCATTGGGAAAATCACACGCATCAAAAAATCCGAGGACGACGAAGCCGTGATTGAGGCGGAGTTGCAAAACGGAAAAACCGTTGAAATCACGCCTCACACCTGGGAAATTTTTAATTTTTCATTGAATGGAGAGAATCAGCTGGATTCAAAAATTGTCGGAACTTTCACTCAATATCCGTTTCGGTTGGCGTTTGCAATTACGATTCACAAAGCGCAGGGAAAAACCTTTGAAAAAGTCATTGTGGACGTGGGTTCGGGAACGTTTGCGCACGGCCAAATGTATGTGGCCCTTTCCCGTTGCACGTCTTTGGAGGGACTGGTGCTTAAAAAAGCGATCAAACCCAATGACATTCAAATGGATTACCAAGTCGTGAAATTTTTAACCCGTTATCAATATTCGATCGCAAGCGAAAAATGCACGCCAAAAGATCGAATGACTCTCATTCAGCGCGCCATTCGCGACAAGAAAAACCTCAAGATGACGTACCTCAAAGCCAAAGACGAAAAATCAACGCGAACCGTGAAACCGCTGGCCGTGGGGGAGAGGGAATACAAAGGAATTTCATTCATCGGCATGGAGGCTTATTGTTTGTTGCGAAAAGGACATCGCGTTTTTAATGTGGATCGAATTTTGGAGATGGAGGTGGAATAAAACAAAAAGGCCGATAGAATTTCTATCAGCCTTTTTAAGAGTGTGAGAAATGCGGGGAAAGAACTATTTCAATTCAACCGTGGCTCCGGCAGCTTCCAATTTCTTTTTGATATCGTCGGCTTCGTCTTTCTTGACGTTTTCTTTCACCATTTTGGGGGCGGCATCCACGAGGTCTTTGGCTTCTTTCAAACCAAGGGCCGTGATTTCACGCACCACTTTGATGACAGCAATTTTTTGAGCACCGGCATCTTTTAATTCAACATTGAAAGAAGTCTTTTCTTCCGCAGCAGCGGCACCGGCTACAGGGGCGGCAGCCACAGCCACAGGGGCGGCGGCACTGACTCCGAATTTTTCTTCCATAGCCTTCACGAGGTTGGCGAGGTCGAGGACGGAGAGTTTTTCAACCATTTCAAGGACTTTTTCAGCATCCTTGCTAAGGGCGATAGATTCGTCTGACATAAGATAAGGGGTTAAAAGAATAAAGAGATAGAGAAATGCGGGGGATAGGACACTCACTTCGTTCGTGTCTGAATGAACCATTTAAAAACTAGGCAACAGCCGGAACAGCGGAGGGAGCCTCGGCAGGAACCTCGGCAACAGGGGCCGGTGTTTCTTCCGCAGCAGCCACAGGTTCAGCCGCTTTTTCAACAGGTGCCGGAGCGCTTGAAGCTTGTTGGTCAGCATAGGCTTTGACCACACGAGCGAATGCAGAAACCACACCATGAAGCGTGCCCACAAATCCGGTGACCGGAGAGAGAGCTGAGCCCATGAATTTGGCCAACAAAACTTCACGAGAAGGAATGCTGGAAAGTCGTTTCACCATGGAGGCATCGATGGTTTTTCCTTCCATCACACCGCCCATGATTTTGAGGGCTTCAATTTTCTTGGCGAACTCGTGCATTTTGCGAGCCGCGACAATTTCATCATCGTATCCAAACGCCGCAGCGATCGGACCGTCCATGATGGTGTCGGGGAGTTCGTATCCCGCGTCTTTGGCCGCGATTCGGAAGAGAGTCTTTTTGGCAACCTTGTATCCGACATTGGACTGACGGAGTCCTTTGCGAATATCTTGGATGGTCGCCACCGGAATCCCTCGATACTGGGCAAAAACAATCCCTTTTGCTCCTTGGAATTGCTTCTTGAGCCCTTCCAGGATGTCGGCTTTTTGAGCTTTGGTAACAGCCATGAGGAGAAGTTAAAGAATAAAAAATAAAAAAACTCGAGCGATGAAGACTCGAGGCTTAGCCCGCCAAAGGCGGGCGTTTCCTTCAAAAATTGAAGGAAAAGAGAGTGAGTTTGTAGCCTCGGTAGGTCTTAATCCAACCTGTTAAGGGTGAGATGCCTACGGTCTTCAGCGGGACGTATTCTAGCGGGAAAAAATAAAATGTCAAAGAAAAAGCTTGTGTAATTCAAGAAAAATGATATAATAAATAACGCAATTTACTTACCTTAAATTATGTCCCCATCAAGCCATGAAACCCCAGACCCTAAGGATTTAGTAGTCGTCCCTACGGCAGCCCCAATTTCCGTAGAGCCGCCCGATTCCTTAGAAATAAGATTCCAAACAGGGAGACAATTCCTAGGATGGATAAGAGCCGAAGTCGAACAAAGTAGAAATGATCCTATTCCTGTGGTTCTATATGGGCGCACAGAAGCGAGTTTATTCGAGCATCTGTCGCGAGAGATACGCTTGCTGCCTGACGGTGTAAGTGTTTTTAGCGCAAAAAGAGGGCCAGATTGGGAAGGAATAGAAAGTAGACTTAGGGAGACTAGTCCAATAGTAGGCGAGAGAGTAGAGCTTCTAGCTCAAACCATACTTGCCATGAGGGAAAGATCCTGAGCCCTCACATGCGGAGATGAGGGCGTTGCTGCTACGGAGCGACCGAGTTCTCCCAGCCCAGGGCAAGCATTGAAGGGGAGTTTCCTAGCGATAAATCACTTACCCCCAACTCCCGAGAATATAATAAATATCCTTAAATTTAATTTTCATGAAGACAAGAAGAGAACTCACTCAGATATTCATTGGCAAGAAGTAGAAGAGGCACTTTATGCCGTTGATGGCAAAGTATTATTGGACTTAGCCCAAATGGAAAGAACGGGACATTCTCCGGATGTTTTTATGCAAGATGATGATTTTTTTTACTTTGGAACATGCAGCAAGAGATGCCCAGGATTGAGTTTCTTTGAAATGAGGCCAGGATACAACGTGGGGCAAGAAGGACTTCTAATGGGATCCCTAGCATACAACGTAGAGACAGAAAACGCGTGGAACACAAGTGTAAAGGTTGTAAATGGGGACGAGCAGCCTGCTTGCGGGAATATTGTAGATATAGCAGGGATTATGGGAATGAGCATCATGACAATGGATCAATTTAGAAAATTGCTAAAAGCAGGGGTAGAGGTTGAAGGGCGCTGCTTTTTAGACCCACCGAGAAATCTCAACGTTGGGGGAAAACCAAAACAAATAGTAGATCAGTGGATTGTTCAGGATGGGGAAAAAAATAAAGTAACGCAATTTCTTGAATATCCCTGTAGAGATTGGGAATATTTTCGTGGCGTAATAAAAGTCCCAAAAGTTAAATCTTAATTTTTAAGATTTAAAACGAGTGATTTTCCTTTTCTTTAGCAGTTTCAAGAAAAGACTTTCCAAAGGTTGATATTCTTGAAGCATGCCTTTTCTGCAAGCCTCAATATAATCGGATTCAGACACTTCAGTGAAATTAAGAAGTTCATAGCCAACGCTAACGGCCATGAGATCTAAAAATAAACGAATCGTGCGGCCATTCCCTTCACGAAAAGGATGAATGACATTGAGCTCGGCATGAATAAACGCCAATTTTTTCGCCAAATCTTTTTTCGAGTCTTTCACTTTGGGTTTATGTTTCTTGAAATCCAACTCGAATTGTTTAAGGGCATTAGAAATTTGTTTTGCAGGGGCAAAAAAAGCATTATTTTTCGAAATATTCACATGACGTATTTTCCCGGCCCAAGGATAAAGAGTTCCCAAAAAATAGGCATGAATTTCGAAAAGTAATTCCAGGTTAAGTTTTAGCTTTCCCTGTTCTAAAAGTTTTAAAAAATAATCGTACGAATCTGTTAAAAGTACCGTCTCGGCATCTTCTAGCTCTTTCGGATTCGTTATCCCAAGTTTATTTTTTAAAATATCAGCCTCATCCCCACCGACATTATAACGAGAAACCACGCCCATATTTTTTTAATTTAGAGATGACTGTTTTATTGTTTCGCGCACGAGAAAAACTCAATCGTTCAAGTTTCGAAGATCCACTCACGGCCCTATGGATCGAACTTTTCCCTATCAAATTTTTAGATGTATTCATGGCCTAATTTTACCTGTTTAAGATAAAAATCACAAACAAAAAACTTGTGGTAGAATGCGCCCATGCCTTACATTGAACAAGTCCGTCGATTCCTTCTCGAAGTGGCCAAGAATAAAAAAAAGCCGCTCGTTGTGATTTTGGGCCCTACCGCTTCGGGCAAAACCGCGTTCAGTCTCAAACTCGCGCTTGAAATGGATGGCGAAATCATTTCTACGGATTCTCGTCAGATTTATCGAACCATGGATCTTGGTACGGACAAGATTTCACTTGCCATTCGCTCCAAAATACCTCATCACATGATCGACATTCGAGACCCGGATCAGCCGTACAGTCTTGCGGATTTTCAGTGGGATGCCATGCGCATCATCGAGGAGATTCATCATCGAAATAAAGTCCCGCTGTTGGTGGGAGGAACCGGCTTGTACATCAGTTCGATTGTGCAAAACTACGAGCTTCCTGAAGTCCCGCCAGACCCCAATCTTCGCAAAGAGCTCGAAAAAGAATTGGAAAAAAACGGGGGCCAAGCCTTGCATGACATGCTCGCGGAATTGGATCCTTTGTCTGCGAGTAAAATTCATCCGAACAATCACCGTTATTTGATCCGTGCCCTGGAAATCAATCTCGCCAGTAAACGCAGTGCCGGAGAGCAAAAGAAAAAACGCCCGTGTCCGTTTGAAGTGCTTCAAATCGGGATCGAATGGCCCAACGAAGTTTTGTTCGAGCGCATTGATCACCGCGTGGATGAACAAATTCAAACCGGATTGATTGAAGAAACGCACGGCTTATTGGATCGCTACGATCGACATTTGCCTTCCATGAGCGGGCTCGGGTATAAGCAAATCATTCAGTATTTGGAAGGTGAAATTTCGTTGGAAGACGCGGTCGCATTGATCAAAAAAGAAACCCGAGACTACGCCCGCCGCCAAAAAACTTGGTTCAAACGCGATTCCACCATTTATTGGGTCAGCGGCGAAGCATTGGCCAAAGAACTCACTAAAACAGGTTAAATATGGCAAAAAGTAAACAGGAGAAAAATGAGGGAAAGAAATTCGGGGGAGCTCACTCCGCTTCGCTCCGTGAGTTATTAAGCATTGCCAAAAAATTACGCAGCCCTACCGGTTGTCCGTGGGATCGCAAAAAGACGATCGAAAATTTATTGCCCGACTTATTGGGCGAAGTCAAAGAAGTTGAAGAGGCGATTCAAAAAGGCGATATGAAAAATTTGAGGGAAGAATTGGGGGACGTGTTGTTCAATATGGTTTTATTGTGCGTGATCGCGGAAGAAGAGGGCAAGTTCACGATGGACGAAGTGTTGAAAGAAATTGCGGAAAAAATTGTGAGCCGTCACACCTGGGTTTTTGGCAAGGACAAGGCCTCCACCCCGGAAGAAGCCTTGGCGTTGTGGGGGAAAAATAAGATCAAGGAAAGAAAATTACAAAAATGAATTAAGGCCGAGCAAGAAAATTCTTGGCCACCGCGGTTCGTTCGCTCCTGCGGCGAACGCCCGCTATGCCTCGCGCCAATCGTTTCGCTTCGCGAAAACCAAGCCGATTGGCGCTCCGGAATTGGCCAAAAATTTCCCTACTCGGCCTGATCTAGTTTAAATCTAAAATTTTCAATTCCTTCTCTATGTCTTTCTTAGGCAAAAAATGGCATCTCAAAAAAAACGACCTTCAAGGGTTTCTTTCCGAAAATCTCGACAACGAAACCGTGACGTTTCACGATCCTTTTTTAATGAAAGGCATGGCAATGGCCGTGAAACGCATTGAGCAAGCCATCGAGACCGGCGAGCGCATTTTAATTTTTGGGGATTATGACGTGGATGGTGTGAGCGGAACCGCGATTCTGGTGCATGTGTTGCGAGAGTTGGGTGCGCAAGTTTCCTACCGGCTTCCGGATCGCCAATCCGGTTACGGCCTCAATGCCGAATGGGTGAAAACTTTTCAGGCGCTGGATGTCTCTCTTCTCATCACCGTCGATTGTGGCATCTCAAGTCGTGTTGAAATCGAAGCCCTGGTTGACCAAGGCATAGACGTGATTGTCACGGATCATCACGCGATCCCGGCGCAAATTCCGGAAAAAGCGTTGGCCATTCTTCATCCTCAAATCGATGAGGGGCATTATCCGTTTCCGTATTTATCCGGGTCCGGTGTGGCATTCAAATTTGCGGTGGCATTGATTCGTACGTTAAAAGGAAAAAAAGAAGCGGAAATCGCGCAAGAAAAATTTGTGGATTTGGCGGCCTTGGGCACGGTGGCGGATTGCGTGCCATTGATGGGAGAAAATCGTTGGATTGTAAAACAAGGGCTTGTTCAAATGCAAAAAACCGCATGGGTCGGATTGAGAAAATTGTTGGAAAATGCGGGAGTCGACGCCAATCAAGCTAAAAGTTATGATGCGGATCTCATCGGATTTCGTATCGGGCCGCGCCTCAATGCCGCAGGTCGAATGGACACGCCGTATTTCGCGTTGCAACTTTTATTGAATGAAAACGATCGCGCCAGTGAATTTGTGCAAAAGCTCGAAGAAATGAATCGAGACCGCCAAGATCAACTTTTGGAAATCGAAAAGCAAGCCGAGCAAAAAATGAGCGAAAACGGAGAAGAAAAAGAGAAAATTCTTATCTTAGGCGACCCGGGCTGGCCTGCCGGAATCATTGGGCTGATCGCTGCACGTTTGGGCGAAAAACACCATCGTCCCACCATTATTTTGGAGCATCGCGGGGACGAGTGCGTGGCGTCGTGTCGGAGTCCCGAGTATTTTGATATCGGAAAAGCCTTGCAAAGCATGGGGCATCATTTCAAGACCTATGGAGGCCATGCCGGAGCCGCAGGATTCACGATTGCCAAGGATCGGTTGGAGGCTTTTACGGAGGATATGCGAGTCTATGCTGAAAAAACCATTCAAGAAGATTCGCTCGAATCCGTGTTGCCCATTGATTTTGAAGTCGGGGTGGGGGATGTGACGTTCGATTTGGTGGAGCAATTGTTAAAGCGCGCGCCGTTTGGCCAGGGTAATGAAAAACCGTTGTTCGTGGTGCGCGGAGTCACTCCGCATAATATGTCTCCGGTCGGCCGAGAGAAAAAACATCTCAAGTTTTATGTGCGTGCCCCGAAAAATTCTTTATCCGCCATTGCCTTTAAATTTGGAGAGCATTACCCAAAAATCAGCACTTTGCTCGACCAAAAATCTACCATTGACCTCGTGTTCGAGCTCGACCGCAGCATTTGGAATGGCGAGGAACGGTTGGAGTTAAAGGTAATAGATATCGCTGAAGCGTAAACAAAAAACCACCGAGGATGAGTCGGTGGCTTTTATTTTGACGATGGGAAATTAATCTTAGATGCGACTAAGCCAAAATTTAGCCTGCCACATTTTTAAAGCGTCGCTCGGATAAAAATTCGAAATACCACTCAACAAAACACCATAAGAAACGAGACTTTCAATATATTCATAATACCAAGTCCCCGGAGCCACATCCGTATAAGTCGGGGTAGCGGGGACACTGTAAGGGACAGAATAAGCCACATAAATCGCTTTAACGGCTTCAGCTTTATTCACTAAATCACTGGCACGAAATTCTCCATCCGAGATAAACCCTTTTTCGCAAGCGGTGACAGCATAAGGATAGTACCATTCCGCTCCGGTCATATCCGTGAACACGCAAGAAGTGGGAGTAGATCCATCCCAAATCGTATATCCGGCGTCCACAAGCACCATTTTGACGAGTTCGGCGCGGTTGACGTAATCACTCATTGTAGATGGGGGGTCCATCATAATGGGGCTTCCCATAACAGGATGCATCACAAACGCCTGAGCCGCGGGAGCAAGAACCATCACTCCCACCATGGCACTGAGCAAGAACGAGAGAAGCTTTCTCATAGAGAAAAGGGATAAAAAATAATAAAGGATATATTTATACAATATAAATTTATAAAAGTCAATAGCAATGTGACAATTGAGGCGATTTACTACGGACAATATTAAATAACAGAATCCCTACAAAGATATTACGAAAAGGTTTTAATTTATGTTGTAATTTTGCAGATAGGGGAGGCTTCCTAGGAAGCCTCATTCAGATCAAAAGTTGAATAACTGGATGATTTTTTAAAGAAAATCGTCAAGAGCTATTGCCAAAAATATAATTTACTAGTATAGTAATAGCTTTCATGTTTTCGAAAAGCGCCCAATCGGGCTTTCTCAACAAGAAAGGCGCTAGGATTGACTTGTTGTGAAAAATATTCTAAAATAACAGGATACCCAAAAATTATGAACTCACCCATCGAAGACCAAATCATTCACCAATTTCTCAAGAGCTCCAACGTGCTCTTGCTCCCGTCGTCCCCTGCGGACGGCGATTCGTTGGGCAGTGCGCTCGCCTTATATTTGGTGTTCCAGAAATTGGGGAAAAAGGCCACCGTCATCTCGGCCGAACCGGTTCCAAAAGATCTTCAGTTCCTTCCCATGATGGAAAAAATCAATGGCGAATTCAAGAGCGATAACGATTTTGTCATCACTGTGAACGCGGATGTAAAAGAGGTGCGCCACGAGATCACGCCCGGGAAAGTGAACATCATTTTAACGCAAGACCAAGAGAAAAAAATCACGCCCGACGATGTCTCCTTCAGCCAAGGACTCGATCAATACGACCTCGTCGTGGTCGTGGATACCGCGGATCTTCAGCAACTGGGGAAATTTTACGAAAAGCATCCGGATATTTTTTACAAACTCCCGGTTATCAACATCGATCATCATGCCAGCAATTTTGAATTCGGAACGCTCAATCATGTACAAATCACGGCTTCCGCGACCACGGAAATTATTTTTGCTTTGCTCAAAACCTTGGAGGAAAAGGTCAATCAACCGCTCATTGATGCGGATGTGGCGACCTTGCTTCTCGCCGGAATCATCACCGACACCGGCAGTTTCCAGCATTCCAACACCACGCCTCAGGCGTTTATCGCCACCGCGGAATTGTTGAAACGCGGCGCGCGCCAACAGGAAATCATCAAGCACGTGTATAAAACCAAGAGCCTTTCGACTCTGCGATTGTGGGGCCAAGTGTTGTCAAAAATTCAATTCGCCAAGGATTATCATTTTGTGTGGTCCACGGTTTCGTTGAAGGATATTGAGGAAACCGGGGCGGAAATGGAAGAGTGCGGCGGCATCATCGATGAGTTGCTCAACAACGCGCCGGGAGCGGAGATTGTGGCTTTATTAAAAGAAAAACAGCCCGGCCTATTATCCGCGAGTTTGCGTAGCACCACGGCAGCTGTAGACGCGAATGAAGTCGCGGCGTTGTTCGGCGGCGGAGGGCACAAACAAGCGGCCGGCTTCCGAATCAAAGGCAAACCGTTTGAGGTCGCGGCAAAAGAAGTACTGCTCGGAATTTTGGCGTATCAGGCCGCGAAACATGGCTTGCCCATGCCTCAGTTGCAAGGCGAAAAACGCATTGAAAACGACTCCAACCCTGGCAATAGCACCGGCATCAAAATCCTAAACAACGACACGCAAAAAGAAGGGGAAGGGTTTTATCGGTTTGAAAATAATTAATAAACCGTTTTTAAATAGCATCCCTCGCAGTACACAATTTCCGGGCGGTCCGGAGAAAAGGTGGTGCGGATTTGTTTATGGCAATGCGCACATTCGCGTGTCCAAAATTGTCGAGGATTGCGCTGATGAAAACGGTCGAGGTGCCGTTGGTCCGGTGAGCGACGGGGGAGCGGAATTTTTTGCTCACGGTAAAATTTTAATTCTTGCGGTGTGATTTTAAATCGTTTTTTCGTGACTTCACATTCGAGGGTCGCCTTGAGCGCGGTGTCCGGAATATCTTCGATATTATCAGGAATTTTTCCCGCCGGAATCGTGCCTGCCACAGTGGGTTGAGGCGGTTCGTAATCGTCCCATTTATAACCTTTGGCCAAGGCTTGATCGCGGGTTAGGGGATAGTACATGTGCGCCGTGGTCTTGTTGTAGCCAAACAGTGAAATCGCGATCGGAAAATACTCGCCCCATTCAGAGGCTTGCCCCGCATGCGGGGTTTTTTGCATGTGCTCCGCAATGCGAGCCGCTAAGCGATGGTATTCTTCGGGCGTGTATTGTTTGTTTAAAATGCAGTGCTGTTTGTGATGAACCCCCACGCATCCAAAACAATTTTTTGAATTTTCAATATACCAACAATAAAATAAATCCGTACAGCTGATCGTGCCTTCATTGGAGAACAAAACATGATACGCATTTCCGCCCGTGATGATGCATTCGTAGGATTGTTGAACATTGGTGCCGTACTGGTATAGGTCGTAAACATTCTTTGCCCCCAGCACGAGTTGGTAGCAAAATTTTCCATCTTCCACATCCTCGCAATCAAAACTGTATTGTGTGTTTTTACAATGGATCAAATAATCGCCGAATGAATTTTCGGTATTGTATCCGTGAAATTCCTTAAACGGGTGAGTGCGTTCAAGTTCTGTCAATCGTTTTTTACAAAATTGATACGTTTTGTACGAGCCGGTGTCGATGTGCGTCATGCGTTTTTCATAGTCTTCTTTTGAGAGCGGTTTGTTTTCAAAATAATATTCTTTGTTGCGCAGACCCACGCAGAGAAAACAATGTTTGCACCCCACACAATCACGCAAAAAGGACGACGAAGAGCACCCGATGCAATCCTGGCAGGCTTTGAGCCCGTAGCATTTATGCACATCCACGCAGTCGTAGCAGAGTTCGCAATGCAGGTTGTAAAATCCATCCACACAACTTGTGTTTTTCTTGAAGCCGTAGCCATAATAACAATCTTCACAAAAGTCCGCGTGAAAGATTAAATAACAGTTTTTGGAAGACCCGGCATAGTGCATGTACTCGCAATTTGTTGTAGTGCCGTCGATGCTCAAGGCTTGGGCCGGGGAGCGACGTTTCAATTCATACACTTGCTCGAAAAACGGACGAGAAAAATCAAAATCCTGCCCATACGTGCACGGATCCCATTGGTCGCTGTGCCAACATTCGCGGCAATAGATGGGTTGTTTTAGATGAGGAGGAAATTGGGTGAGCGTAAATTTGTGGCACAAACCGCATTCGCCGTGATACAGATGGCGTTCGTTGCACGATGCGAGCCGGCGTTGTTGTCTACAATCCGGGCAATGCGTGGGAGGCGGGACAAGGTATTTTTTGCCATTAAAAACAGGGGAAATTTGTTCGTAAAATTTAAGGTCATCGTCTGTGACTTCAAAAAGGGTTGAGCAGTTGATGCAAGGTTTTTCCATGGAACGATTTAAAGGCTTATGTCATGGTGAGGAGCCCCAACGGGGCGTCTCGAACCATACATTCAAGATAGAGTTTTGTTAGGGCACCCTTCGAGAGCCTCAGGGTGACAAATTTTTAATCTTCGTCTCCAAGCTTCGCCATCACCTCTTCTGCAATCTCAAAGTTGCTCGACACCTCGGACACGTCTTCATCTTCATCGAGCGCATCCATAAATTTGAGGAGTTTTGACGCCATTTCAAGATCATTGATCGGAACCGTGGTGGAAGGAATATTTTCGAGTTTTGCGCTTTCCACCGGAATTTTTTTGGATTCCAAGGATTTTTTAGTGCTTATCAATTGATCGTATGCCGTGGTCACCACCAGGGTTTCGCTTTCTTGCTTCATATCTTCTGCCCCGGAATCGATGACCGCCATTTCAACATCCTCCATTTTTAAGCCGGCCAAAGGAATGTGAATCACGCCTTTTTTTACAAACATCCAACCCACGCATCCGGCAGCGCCCATGTTCCCGCCGTATTTGGTGAAAATCTGACGCACATTGCCGAGGGTTCGATTTTTATTATCCGTGATGGTGTGCACCAAAAGCGCCACACCTCCCGGGCCATAGCCTTCGTACGTGACTTCGGAAATCGTCATACCGTCTTTGAGTTCGCCCGTGCCCTTTTTAATGGCGCGATCGATGTTGATATTGGGGACATTGTCGGCCTTAGCCAGATCAACAGCCACGCGAAGGCTCGGGTTCATTAAAAGATCGCCGCCGCCTTGTTGCGCCGCAAGTGCAATCATTTTGGCGTGTTGCGTGAAAATCTTGCCGCGCTTGGCATCGGTCACGCCCTTCTTCCGTTTGATGGTGCTCCATTTAGAGTGTCCTGACATGAGCCTATTTTATCGCTTTTGCCACGGCTTGAGCAAGGCCGGGTTCAGAAAGGCCGGGAATGATTTTATCGGGGGTGGGGTAGGGGACGAGGGCGGCAAGGATGTGCGCAGCAGAAAGCATCATTTTTTGGGTGATGTCTCGGGCGCGGCCATCGAGGGCGCCGCGGAAAATCCCGGGAAAAGCCAAGACATTGTTGATTTGATTCGGGAAGTCGCTGCGGCCTGTGGCCACGATGGCCGCGCCTCCCTTTTTCGCTTCTTTGGGTAGAATTTCGGGGGTGGGATTGGCCATGGCAAAAATAATCGAGTCCGGGGCCATGGTCGACACCATGTTCGCAGTTAAAATAGCGGGAGCGGAAACGCCAATAAAAATATCGGCATCTTGTAGCGAGTCTTTTAGTTTTCCTGAAATTCGTCTGGGATTGGTGCGCTTTGCAATATCTTTCTTAAAAGAATTCATATCGTCGCGTTTGGGGTGAAGGATGCCTTTGGAATCGCACACCACAATATCTCGAGCCCCTTCGGCAAGGAGAAGTTCGGTGATGGCAATTCCCGCGGCGCCGGCGCCGGAAATAACGATGCGTACAGCATTTAATTTTTTATGAACAACTTTCAGTGCATTAAGCAATCCGGCCAGCACCACAATCGCGGTCCCGTGTTGGTCATCGTGAAAAACGGGAATATCGAGCGCCTTTTTTAACCGTCGTTCCACCTCAAAACACGCCGGCGCCGCAATGTCTTCCAAATTGATTCCTCCAAATCCCGGTGCAATTCGAATCACAGTTTCCACAATTTCATCTACATTTTGCGTGTCTAAACAGATAGGAATCGCATCCACTCCACCGAAAGTTTTGAACAACAAGCATTTCCCTTCCATCACTGGCAACCCGGCCAATGCACCGATATTTCCCAATCCCAAAACCGCGCTTCCATCGGTGACGACAGCTACGGTATTGGATTTCATGGTGTAGCGATACGCAGCCTCTGGATTGTGCGCAATGGCACGGCACGGCTCCGCCACGCCCGGAGTATACGCCACACTCAAATCCGTTTTGGTTTTGAGTGGCACTTTTGAACATACCGCCAATTTTCCATGATGTCGTTCATGTAATTTTAATGATTTTTTAAAATAATCAACCATGGTGGGGTAGGTCTACTAATTTCAAATTTTCAACTCCTACTCTTGCGGCAATTCCACATCCGGCCCTTCCACCGAAGGCATCCCCGTGGGAGGCGTCACATTCGGTTCTGCAAAATTCACGTCTTCCGTCGTTGTTCCCTCAGAAGTTCCTTCTTCTGTCCCGTTATCTTTTTGGCATCCCATGGCCATTAAAAATCCAACAATCATGAACGTGGTTAATATTTTTTTCATAAATGAAAAAGATTAAAAAATAATTAAAAATTTGTTGTATTTCCCTCAGCTACATCCAAAATCACATCAAAGGACCGTTCGTATTTTAACGTGACATTGGCCCATGCGGAATAGTAATAATCGACCGGCCCGGTTCCCACGCCGATGGAGTCGGTTTCAATGAGTTCTCGATCTGAAAAAAGGTCAAGAATAATTTGTCCTTGCCCATCCACTTGAATCGCGGAACGGGCCTGTTCTACCGCCTCACTCGGTTCAATCGCGGTTTCTCCTGAATCGTTCGGCGTATACGTCAATCCGCCAAAAATCGCAGAGATAAAATCCCCCCATTGTTCATTCAAAGCCCCATTCCCATACGTGCTTTGAATCGTCAAAAATCCATCCGGCATTTCCACATAAAAATCTTTGAAAGTTTCATAATTCCCCGAGTATTCCACGCCCCATACGTCAAATCCCATCGTCTCGGTTGTGTTTGAATTTAAATTGGAGTACCCCGCCATTCCGTTCATGATTTGTGTAAAATAATTGTCCCCGGACAAGCCCTCTGTATTGGAATCGACTCGAATCACCACCCGTGCGGAATTGGGAGTGGTCCGATCAAAAGAAACTTGCCCATTCGCCTCGTCCTGTGCCCATAAAATCATTTCGCCATTTATGCCATCAATGATTTGCCACCCTGTTGGCACCGGAAAAGTAATGTCATACGCAGTATTCACGGTTGCGGGCCAATTTAAGCCCACCGGGAATTCCTCAAGGAAATTTTCCGTGATATACGACAACCGATAAATGATCTCAGCAAGATCTCCGCGCGTCATGGCTTTTCCCGGATAAATTTTCCCTTCGCCATCCGCCACTATCAAATATTTTGCTTTGGCCGATGCTACATAACCGGCATACCAATCCCCAAAAGGAACATCGACATAAGGATTTTCCGTAGGCGTTTCAGTGGTCAAGGCATTGGTTTGCATAATGATTTTCAGCGCTTCCGCCAAATTGACCGTCTGGTTCGGCTTGAAAGTTTGGTCGTCATAACCTTTTACAATTTCCATGTCTGTGGCTTTCACCACATATTTGGTGAACCAATCCGTGAGCGAAATATCGGAATAATAAGTTTCATCAAACCCAATCACCTCCGGTACTTCAATTCCACTTCCCAATAAAACGATTTTCAAGGCTTCGGCCCGGGTCACTTCTTGATCCGGTTTAAAAGTCCCATCCTCATATCCTTGAATCACACTGCGCCCTTCCAACCATAAAATTGCGGCATAATGTTCGCTGGTTTGCGGAACATCGGTAAAAGAAGCCAAGGCAGGGGACACTTTCATGAAAAGTCCTCCAAAAGTTCCACTTACCAACATTAAAAAGATTAAAAAAACATTAAAAATCTTTAAAAAAGATGAATTTTTCATGAACGTTTTCTTAAATAAAATTTTGGAAAAAGGAAAAAGAATCCTGCAATCAAAAACATGGCAATACTTAGATGTTGTGAAATTGTGAGCCCCCAAAATCGCGGGTCCGAAAGCCCGGGCAAATCATTCGCACGGAAGAAGTCGAGAAAAAAGCGGCTGAATCCTTCCCAAATAAAGAATAAAAAAGCCAATCGCCCCGGCGTCTGTATTTTTTTACGCAACGACCAAATCACAAAAAATAAAAATAACCCGTTTAAAGAAAGGTACAACGCGGGTTCATGGCGCAACCGATCGTCTCCCGGGACCACCGATCCCCAAAAGAAAGGATGTTGCATTACGGCACCAATGTGATCTCCAATAAGATAACATCCGATGCGCCCCACAAAAATTCCGATGGCAAGTCCGGGTGCAAACAAGTCCATGATTTTCCAGAACGATATTTTTTTCATCATCACAATCGTCCAAGTGGCCAAAAGCGCGGCAAACACCCCGCCCAAAAACACCATTCCTCCTTTCCAGACTTCAAGGATTTGGATCGGATCCCTGGCAAAATCCTCCCAAAACAAAGCTACAAAGAACAATCGTCCTCCCACCATAGAGCTCACCAACATCCAGAAAAAAAGATCAAGAATGAGTTCATGATTCACGTTTTTGCGATCCGCCTCTCGGAATGAAATCCACAGCGCCACCAACATGGCGACCGCAATCATCAAACCCCAGACCTGAATTGAAATCGGGCCAATCGGAATCTCTGTGATTTTGGTGAAGGGGAGGGGGAACATGCGAGAATTGTAGAACAAATCCGTTCAAATCACAAAAAATCAGTACACCGCCTTTAAATAACAGTTTTCACAAAAAATAATCTCCGGTCGCTCGGGAGAAAAAGAGCTCGTCATTTCGGCATGGCATTGGGCACAGGGTCGTTGCCACAGTTGGCGAGGATTGCGATTTTTTAGGCGATGAGAGTGTCGACAATTAGGACATGCCTGAGGCAACGGCAAATGGTGATGTTCATAAAATTTTAATTCTTGTGTAATGATTTTGTAATGTTTTTCACACGTACTGCACGTTTTAATATTTTTTTCATTTTCATCGGTTTTCGTTTCGTTTTTTACGAGATCCCTTTCTTGAGGAGACGGGAAATAATCTTGCGCCACAGTCTCATGATAAGCAAAAGGGCTCAGTGCCATCGGGAAAAACTGCCCCCACTCCTTGGCTTTTTGCATGGATTCAATGATTTTTGGAACAAGCGATTCATATTCTTTTTGAGTGTATTGCCGATTTAAAATGCAATATTTTTTGTGCCTCAACCCAATACAACCCAAGAGATGTTGTGAATAATCGCATTCATTGCAATAAAAAGAGTTATGCACACCCCAACACCGTGCACATCCGATGTTCCGGGATGAATCGATCGCCGTGTTGATGCATTCATAATTCAACTCGCTGTTCATGCCGCACGTGTCCACATCTCCATTGTCTTTGGAATCGCGCCACAGATTGTAGCCATAGCGGCAATCCCACGCCTCAGACGCACAAAAACAGTGATAACAATTTTTGGAATGAGAAAGATAGTCGCCAGTGCAATCCTCGGATGCATAAATTTCAGCGTATTTATGAATGTGCGTTTTTTCCCAATCGCTAAACATTTTTTGTGTTTTTTTGAGCCAAGTCGGTTCATTTTTTTTAAACGATTCAAGCATTTTAAAATAATCCTGCGATGAATATTGTTTATTGAAAATACAAAATTCTTTTTGCTTGAGATTGATGCAATAAAAACAGTTTTTGCATCCGATGCAATTTTTCAAAAACCACGAGTCGTAACAGGTCTGACAGTTTTGTAGAAAACAAGTGTTGTAACATTTTTGACAATGATCGCATTCGTAACAAAGTTCGCATTCGGTGCAATAAGAACAATCCGTGCAATTTTTGGATTTTTGAATCCAATACGAATAAAAACAATCTTCATTTGTACTGCTTTCCACCAGTAAATAGCCATTTTTATTGTCTTCGCAAATATGGGTGTATTCGGAGTGCGTACTGTTGCGGTTGAGAATTGCGGGGCGAGGCACGTTGTGTAAAAGTCCTTCGAATTGTTTAAAAAAAGAACGTGAAAAATCAAAAGAAAATCCATGCGCTAGCGGATCCCATCCATCGCTCCACCAACAACTTTGGCAGTAAATCGGAGCCTTTGCCATGGGGTGATACACGGAAATATTTTTTTTATGACACGCATCACACGTCCGTTCATAAAGATTTCTTTCATTGCGAAACGCCAAACGTCGTTGTTGTCGACAATCCGGGCATAAAACAGGCTCGGGAAGTGTAAATATCAGCCCCGCTATTTTGACGGAAAATTTTTCAAGAAAGTACACGTCCTCCTTGAGAACGGAAAAAGAGTTTTTACAGTGGGGGCATTTTTTTATAGCCATATCCTTTAATACACGAAATCACTCGGGGAATACGTGTCGAGGTTTTTTACGCCAAGGACCTTGATGACCTCCTCGACCACATTGGCAAACGGGACGGTTCGTTGTTGTCCCTTTGTCATGTCGCGAATGATGATCGTGCCATCATGCACCTCGGTGATGCCCAAAATAAGCGTGTACGGTACCTTGAATTTGTCCGCCAATTTGAGCTGAGCTTTCATACTGCCTTTGCCCAAAGCTCCCACGGTTTTAATGCCGTGGTCGCGCAAATCCCAGATCAAATTGAGACATTTTTTCTTGGATTCATCCCCGAGTTGCGCTACAAAAATTTGAAGGTCGTCTTTTTGCGGGACTTGGATTTGTTCGCGTTTCATATTCGAAATGATGCGTTCAATTCCGAAAGCTATGCCCACGGCCGGAGTCGGTTGTCCTCCCAAGAGTTCAACCAGTCCGTCGTAACGTCCTCCGCCTCCGATTGCATTTTGCGCGCCTTCGCTTGTGTCCCAAAATTCAAACACGGACTTGGTGTAATAATCGAGCCCGCGCACCAATTTGTCATTTTCTTTATATTTAAGCCCCATTTCCGTAAGGTATTCGAGGAATTTTTTATGAAAATCCGCACATTCCGCACAAAGATACGTTTTTAATTTCGGGGCCAATTCCGCTAAAATTTGGCAGTCTTCTTCTTTGCAATCAAGCAAGCGCAAGGGTTTTTTGCCCAAACGATGCACACACGTTTCGCACAACGAGCGTTCTTTTCCGATGTAATAATTTTGCAAATCCGTGATGTATTTTTCACGACACATCGGACACCCGATGCTGTTCACTTGAATGGTGAAAAGATGGGCAATCCCAAGATCTTCGATGATTTTATTGGAAAGTTGAACCACCTGGGCATCCAGCGCCGGGTCCGATTCTCCAATGATTTCAATTCCCAGTTGCCAAAATTGACGAAAACGTCCTTTTTGAGGACGATCGTAACGAAAATGCGGTTCAATATAATAAAGTTCCACCGGCTGAGGCCATTCCTTCATCCCGTTTTGAATGTAAGAACGCACCACACCGGCCGTGCCTTCGGGCTTGAGCGTGAGAGAACGATCTTTTTTATCCATGAACGTGTACATCTCTTTTTGCACCACATCCGTGTTGTCGCCAATGGCGCGTTGGAACACATCTGTAAACTCAAAAATCGGCGTGGAGATGCGACGAAAACCGCTTTGACGACAACGATGACGAATCACTTTTTTGACATAGGTGTAGTACAAATGTTCGTCCGGCAAAATGTCGAAAACTCCAATGGGAAGATGACATTTTTTATTTTTAGCGTCGTCCATAGCGGGAATTTATTAAAAATTAATGAAATAAAAAGAATACACGATACCCTTCACTATACTGAAATTTAAGTTGTACGCAAGTTGAAATTCAAACGTTTTAATACATTAAAACAGCGAGAAAGGATCTCTCGATTTCATTTGAATTTTAGAACCCAACCTCGGTAGAGGCTAGGACCGAATGCTCTGGCGCATATCGTTTCGGATCAAGTTGATCGCGGAAATACCCGGCTCCGGCGATCATGGCCGCATTGTCGGTGCAGTAAATGAGTTTTACGGGAAATCGAAGGGTTACATTCGGAAGTTTTTTAATCAATCGTTCATGAACGCGAGTACGAAGTCGGGTATTCGCGGAAACCCCTCCGGCAAGATGTACTTCGCGAGCGCCATATTTTTGCGCCGCAACAATTACTTTTGTACTCAAAATATCGCACACCGCTTCTTCAAATGATGCGGCAAGATCGGCTTTATTCAATGCAACTCCTTCTCGCTGCACCAAGCGCGAAACCGCCGATTTCAATCCGGAAAAGCTGAAGTCATACCCTTCCTTTAATAAGGCGCGAGGCAATGGATAGCAAGATTCATTACCCGTAGCGGCAAGGCGGGAAATTTCCGGGCCACCGGGATAAGGAAGATCGAGAAGTCTCGCCACTTTATCAAAGGCTTCACCCGCGGCATCATCAAGGGTGGATCCTAAGGAAACGATGTTTCCATGTCCTTTCATTAAAAAAAGCTCATTGTGCCCCCCGGAAATCGTGAGTCCCACAATCGGAAACTGAATTTCGTCCGCATTTCGATCTAAAAAATTGGCATAAATGTGGCCTTCGATATGATTGATGGGAACGAGTTTTTTCCCACCCAAACGGGCCAACGTGCTCGCCGTATTGGTTCCGGTCAGCAAGGATGCGATCAGCCCGGGCCGGGCCGTGACCGCAATGGCGTCGATTTGTTCAAACGAGATTTTTGCCTCTTCAAGCGCTTTTTCAATGACCGGTAAAATATGAACCGTGTGTTCGCGCGCCGCCACTTCCGGCACAACGCCCCCTGTTTGCCGATGCAGATCCACCTGCGATGCAATCACATTCGACAAAACAACGCATCCGTCTCGCACCACAGCGGCCGCGGTTTCATCACATGACGTTTCAATCCCAAGAAAAATCATAAAAAATCATAAAAATAACATCACAAAAATGCCATTTTAAAGAGATAAGTGCAAGAAATAAAAAAATCCGCAAAGCCTTGAATAAAGGATTTGCGGATTTCAATGACAATAAAAGTCAATTACTGAACCACTTCGTCCGTTGTGGGTTCTGTGGTTGGGACGGTGACATCGTCCGTGGTCGGTGCAACGACCTCATCCGTTACAGTTTCTTCGGTGGTGGTTTCGTCCGTGACGGTTTCATCCGTGTCCGGAGTTTCGCACCCGACAAACGCGAACATGAGCACACTGAGGCTCAAGAGGGCAAGAAGCTTTTTCATAGTGAAAAAAAATAAAAAATAACGAATTCCATTATACGCGGAATTGATCTGTCGTAATCTAAAAACTCTTGCAAAGAGACTGGATTTATAGCGCGGAAGATAAATTCTTTTTAACAAATTTTATTAAAAAATGGCTTATAAAAGCCGTGAGTAAGGCTTCTCGGAATGGTTTTATTCTGGTATAATAATAAGTGAAAAAATAAGCAAAAAATGGAAAAAACCTCCCTCAAAATTGTTAAAATTTTGCAAAAAGCAGGGTTCCAAGCGTATTGGGCCGGCGGTTGCGTGCGCGACATGTTGCTCGGCCAAGAAGCCAAAGATTACGACATCGTAACCAACGCCATTCCCGACGAAACAGAAAAACTCCTCAAGAAAACCATTCCAATCGGTCGAAAATTCGGGGTGCTTTTGGCCCTGGAAGGAGATCATCAATTTGAAGTTGCCACCTTCCGTTCCGAAGGCACGTACACGGATTGCCGCCGTCCGGATTGCGTGGCTTTTACGCATGCGGAAGAGGATGCCAAGCGCCGCGACTTCACCGTGAACGGGATTTTTTACGACCCCATTGCCAAAAAAATCTACGATTATGTGGGGGGACAAGCCGATTTGAAAGAACGACTTTTACGATTTATTGGAGATCCGCATCAGCGCATTCAAGAGGATCATTTGAGGATTTTGCGCGCCATTCGATTTAAAAATACGTTGAATTTTCAATACCATCCGGACACGTATCAAGCCTTATGCACGCATGCCAAACTTGCGGATGAAGTGGCCGGCGAGCGCATTCAGGATGAGTTGAATAAAATGATTGTGTCAGATCGTTTTAGCGACGCACTGGAGGACATGCTCGAGACCGGGGTGCTGAAAGAGACTTTGCCGGAAGCGTATGCCATGAAAGGCGTGCCTCAGCCCTACGAATATCACCACGAGGGCGATGTGTGGGAGCACACAAAGGAAGTGGTGGCCTCGTTGTCGAAATACGCGAGTTTGAATTTGCGGTGGGCTGCGTTTTTTCATGACATTGGCAAGCCCCCGACATTTAAGTTGGAGGAGCGAATCCGATTTGATCATCATTCGGAAGAAGGCGCGAAAATTGCAGAAATTATTTTGCGACGCCTTAAATTTCCACGAAAAGACATCGAGGAAATCGTGTGGCTCATCGAACATCACATGATGATTCAACAATTGCTCGAGATGCCGCTGGGCCGAAAACGTCATTGGTTTTTGAACCCGTGGTTCAAGGATTTATTGAGTTTGATGGAAGCGGACATTGGCGGAACGAGACCGGCAGGATACGAGCTCTACACTGCGTTGGCCGAAGAATACAACGAGACACTTAAACAAATTCCACACCCGCCCGAGCCGTTATTGGACGGCAATGACATTATGAAATTGCTGGATCTCCCCCCGGGAAAACAAGTGGGCGAAATCGCCAAACATATTCGCGAAAAACAGCTTGCGCATGAGCTGAATACCAAGGTTCAGGCCAAGGAATGGGTGAAAGAGAACTTCAGTTCATTAAATGTTCATGAAATTCATTAACGGGTCATTTTTTATTCATCATTTTTTAATTATCTTTTAATTTTCATCCTCCTATGCCTCCCTGCAAATTCAATCCTTTCAAGTTCAAAGTCTCCATTGTCGGTTGCGGTAATGTTGGCGCTTCGGCCGCGTACGCCATGATGCTCGACGGTACGCCCACGCACCTCACGCTCATCGATTTGTGCAAAGAACGAGCCGAAGGCTTGATGCTCGACATGGAGCATACCCTCGCTTTTGTGGATTACACAGAGCTCAAAGGCAGTAATAACATCGAGGATTGCAAGGATTCGAATGTGGTTTTTATCACCGCCGGCGTGCCTCAAAAACCGGGGCAATCTCGTCTCGAACTCATTGAAATCAATCGAAAAATTTTCAAAACTCTCATCCCAACAATCGTAAAAGCCGCACCTCAAGCCATTCTTGTGATTGTGAGCAATCCGGTAGATGTGCTGACTTACGAGGCGATCAAACTTGCAAAACTTCCAAAAGGGCGCGTGTTTGGAACCGGAACCATGCTCGACACCGCGCGTTTTCAATTTCACATTGGCGAAAAACTCAACATCAGTCCGCAGAGCGTGGAAGCCTACGTTCTCGGTGAGCACGGGGACAGTTCGTTCCCGGTGTACAGTTCCGCGCAAATCGGCGGAAAGCGCTTGCTCGATTTTCCCGGATTCGGCAAACGTGGCATGGAAGCGTGCTACAAAACCACCCGCGACGCAGCGTACAACATCATTCACGACATCGGCTACACCTGTTATTCGATTGGCGTGGTCATGCGCCAAATCATGAAGCACATTTTTGAAGATTCGCGCATCGTGGTCCCGCTTTCCCAAAAAGTCGACGGGTATTATGGAGTGAAAGACGTGTGTCTCAGCATCCCGTGTGTGTTGGGAGCTAACGGAATCGAGAGAACTATCGATATTCCGCTGGACCGGGCCGAGCAGAAAAAACTCAAACAATGCGCAGAGTTGTTGAAGGGGTATCAGAAGGGGAAATAATCCGACCCATATAAACAGGCAGGAGGGAAGAGTTTTTGTGAAAATTTTTAAGGAAGAAACGCCGAGAATCATGATCCGAGGCGTTTCGCTCCCATTTGAATAAAAACTCCTTCCCTTCTGTCTGTATTCATTTGAGAAAGAATTGCTATAATACCCTCATGAATTTTGACGATCCCCAGATCCCGCACACGATTCGTACCAGCACGCGCGCCAAGCGTTTAACCATTTCCGTGCGCCAAACCGGAGAAGTGGCGTTGATTATCCCTGTCGGGGGATCGATTCGAGCGGCGGAAAAATTTCTCAAAAAAAAGATGAAATGGGTGATGAAAAAATTGGATTTATTTCAAAAGATAAAAGTACGCCATCCCGAGTTGAAAACCCTAAAATCACAAGATAAAAAAGCCGACGTTGAAGCCACTCGCGCTTTGGTGGAAAATTTGATCAAAAAATACAACGAACAAGATCGCTTTCGTTACAATAAAGTTCGAATTAAAAAACATCGATCACGATGGGGGAGTTGCTCTTCCAAACGCAATTTAAATTTCAACGCAAAAATTGCACTTCTCCCGCCGCATTTGGCCGAGTACATCGTGGTGCATGAGCTTTGTCATTTGAAGGAAATGAATCATTCGCGTCGATTTTGGCAGAGGGTTGAGGAAAAATATCCTCAGTATAAAATGGCTAGGAAAGAGCTGAAGGGGTATAGCTCGTCATGACGCTTCGTAATGTCGCCCTTCGAGAGCCTCAGGGTGACATTCCTCATTTACACTCTCATTTAATCATTTTTAATCCTCATCCCCCATGCCATCTCTTTCCGCCCAATGCCAGCAGTGTCACACGCCCTTTGAAATCCATGAAAAAGACCGCGCTTTTTATGAAAAACTCGATTTGCCGAACCCTAAAATTTGCCCGGAGTGCCGCGCTCAACGTCGACTCGCGTATCGCAACGAGCGCACGCTTTACCAACGCGCTTGCGACCTCTGCCGCAAGCCCATGATTTCGACTTACTCCAAGACTTCGCCCTTTCCCGTGTATTGCCAGGAATGTTTTTGGAGCGACCATTGGAATGCGTTTGATTTTGGCCTCGAAATCGATGTCGAAAAGCCGTTTTTTCCGCAATTTCATGAATTGTTAATAAAAACGCCACGCCTCGCGATTGTGAACAAACAATCGGAAAATAGCGATTACTGTAATTATTCATTCGCGAATAAAAATTGTTACCTCACGTTTGGCAACCACTATGAAGAAGACTGTTTGTACGGCCATTATTCGACCAAAAATAAGAATTGCACCGACTACCTTTGGCTCTACAAATGCGAACTGTGCTACGAGTGTCTTTTTTCGAAAAACTGCTACCGCTCGGTTTACTTGGATCACTGCGAAGATTGCCAGGAATGTTGGTTTTCCGTGGATTTGAAAGGGTGTAAAAATTGCTTTTTATGCGCCAATTTGCGGCACAAAGAATATTACATTTTGAACAAGCCGTATTCTAAAGAGGAGTATTTAAAAACTATTGCCTCGTATCGATTGAGCGATTATAAATCCTTTAAAAAAGGCGTGGATTCGTATCGCGGCGATTTCCGAACCAAATTTCCGTTTCAAGCGTTGTATCAGGTCAATTGCGAACAGTGCGAAGGCAGCAATCACGAACAATCCAAAAATTTGCGTGCGTGTTTTGACTGCACCAAATGCGAAGATTGCGCGTACGGGTTTCAGATGGACGAAACCTACGATTCCATGGACATGAATTGCATGGGCTACGATCGAAGCGAAGTGTGTTATGAAACCGTGGGATGCAGCGGACTTTTCAACGGATTGGCCTGCGATTCGTGCTGGCACGACAGCGATTTGGCGTATTGCAATTTGTGCTTTTCATCGAAAAATTGTTTTGGATGCATTGCATTGCAACACGGAGAATATGCGATTTTGAACAAAAAATACGACAAAGAAAATTATGAACATTTAATGAAAAAGATTAAAATTGAGATGAAAAAAAGAGGGGAATGGGGTGAATTTTTCCCGGGAATGGTTTCGCCGTTTGCGTACAACGAGACGGTGGCGAGCGAGTATTATCCGTTGTCTAAAACTGAGGCGGAAAAGCAGGGCTTTCGTTGGTTTGAAAAAAACGAAGCCGAATTCAAAGGAGAAAAAATCCTCAAAGCCAGCAAATTACCGGATCGAATCGAAGAGGTGAAAGATACTATTTTAAAGGGAGCAATTGAATGTGAGATTACAAAAAAACCATTCCGAATTGTAAAACAAGAATTACAATTTTATCGTGAGAATAAATTGCCGTTACCGCGAAGACACCCGGATCAACGGCACAAAGACCGCATGCAATTGAGAAATCCGCGCCGATTGTGGTCTCGCACATGCGCCAAATGTGGCGCCTCAATCCAAACCACCTACGCCCCGGGGCGGCCCGAAATTGTGTATTGCGAGGGGTGCTATTTAAAGGAAGTGTATTAACCTTTGCCCTGCCTATGTCATTCCCGCGGATGCGGGAATCCAGATTTTCTCATTCTGGATCCCCGTGTGCACGGGGATGACAAATCTCAATAATTCTTGCTCATGGCTCCCATTCAAAAAAACTGCCGTGAATGTCAAACCCCCTTTGAAATCACAGATAGTGATTTGCAATTTTACGAACAAATTTCTCCGATTTTCAACAATAAGAAATACCCGATCCCTCCTCCCTCCCTCTGCCCGCCCTGTCGCCAACGCCGCCGCCTTGCGTTTCGCAATGAACGATCGTTGTACCAGAGAAAATGCGATCGCATTGGCAAGCCGATCATCTCTATGTATTCGCCGGAAAAACCGTATCCCGTGTACGACCGTGACGTGTGGTGGAGCGACGAATGGGACGGACTGAGTTACGGCCAGGCTTTCGATTTTTCAAAATCTTTTTTTGAACAATTTTACGATTTAATGAAAAAAGTGCCGCGTATCAACATGACGCTTTCTCATTGCGAAAACAGCGATTACGGCCCGTATTGCGTCTCTTCCAAAAATATTTATATGTGCAATTCGTGTGTGGATTCCGAAGATATTTTTTACTCATATCAGGCGAATCATTCGAGGGATTGTGTGGATTGCATGCTTTGTTACAACAGTGAACTTTGTTATGAGTGCGTGTATGGGGTCAATTTGTATCACAGCGCGTTTTCATTGGATTGTCGGGATTCGAGAGATTTATGGTTTTGCCGAGATTGCCAAGGGTGTGAACAATGCATTGGATGTGTAAATTTAGTGCAAAAAAAACATCATGTTTTCAACAAGCCTGTATCTGAATCCGAGTACAAAGAATGGCTCCAACGTTTAAAAACTCCCAAAGATCTTGCACAACTGAATGAACAATTCATTAACTTTTCATTAAAATTTCCTTGCCGTGCGCTTCACAACATTCAGGTGGAAAATTGTATAGGCGATCGATTGATCCGATCCAAGAACGCACGATATGCGTTTGACGCCGAGGATTTGGAGGATTGTGCGTACATTTACGTGTTGCCCATGGGCGCAAAAGATACGCACGACACGCATTATTCACCCAAAGCAGAATGTGTGTACGAAGCCATGTCTGCCACGCACGATTATCGCGCCGCATTCGTAAACCACGCGTGGGATGTGAAAGAATCCTGTTACGTGGACCATTGTTTTTATTCATCGCATTTATTCGGATGCATTGGATTAAAGAAAAATGAATATTGCATTTTGAACAAACAATACACAAAAGAAGAATACGAGATTTTAGTGCCCAAAATCATTGAACATATGAAGGGGACAGGAGAATGGGGGGAATATTTTCCAATGAAAACGTCGCCTTACGCCTACAATGAAACCATTGCTCAAGATGTTTTTCCAAGCACAAAGGAAAGAGCGACGCAGGAAGGGCTCACATGGAAAGAAAATGAAAAAAAAGAATACGCATCTCTAAAAAACAAAAAGGATATTTTCGCCTGCGAATTATGTGGGAAAAATTATCGACTCATTCCGCAAGAATTAAAATTTTATCATAATCATGAAATTCCGATTCCACGCCAATGCCCGGATTGTCGATACAAAAGACGCCTTGCTCAAAGAAGTGCGCATAAAATTTGGCCTCGCACCTGCGCCAAATGCAACGCTCCGATCCAAACCACCTATGCCCCGGGGCGGCCCGAGATTGTGGATTGCGAGGGGTGCTATTTAAAGGAAGTGTATTAGATTTTTCCATTTCTTCTCCAGTCCCTCAAAATCATTGGGCTCGATCACGAAATTGGCTTTTCCAACGGATTTGAAAAGGTTTTTCACTTTGGTTTCATACGCAAAACCGATGCACGGGATTTTGTACATAAAAGAAAGGATGTTGGCGTGCAGACGGAAATTTAAGGCCGCAGCGCCTGTTGCAAAAATGGATTCAAAATTACCAAAATCAACCGAAGTGATGGCGGGTTTATGTGAGGTCATGAGTCGCGCCACTTTTTCGGATAATGCTCGATCGTTGCCATTGTTTTCAAAAATTAAAAATGCGGTTTGAAGTTTTTGTTGCGCATGCACTTGATCCAAAAATGTCGCAAGTTTCTCGGAAAAATCAGGGTTTAAAAACGATCCATCGCGCAACGAAACCAACAGTTTTTTTGAGGATTTTTTGGGAGAACGTGTCGATTTTAATTCAATCGTAAACGCCGGATCCGGCGCAATTTCAATCGTTTTAGTCACGCCAATAGCTTTTAGGATTTCAGCAGACTCTGGATCTCGCACTTGAATTTTCCAAAACCGTGAAAAGAGTTGTCGAACCACCCATTTTGAGAAATTTTTATGAATAGGGCCAACGCCTTGGCCCAAACACACAATTTTTTTTCGCAATAAAATCGCAGGCAAAATTTGCAATCCGGAAATCCAAATCGTACGCGGCACCTCATCCGTAAACAACGTGCCCCCGCCAAAAACAACCTGGTCCGCGCGTCGATATTGTCTAAGCGTTTCCACCCATTCGAAGCGCAAAAAAGAACGCAGTCCTGTTGGGAAAACATAAAAACTTTTCACCCCGTGCACTCGTTCCGTTTCCGCAGGATCCGCAGATAAAACCACTTTTTCGCAAGGTCCTTCTTTTTCAAGTCCTTCCAGAATCCCTCGCAACACCAATTCATCCCCGAAATTTTTCGCTCCATAATTTCCTAAAATCAACACCGTATCTTTTTTGAGCTCTTTCCTGGGAGTGGCAATAAGAAAAACATATTCGCCCTTGAGAATTCCAATTTCACCCAAAAATCGATCCAGCCAAACCAACGCTTTGACCAAGGATTTATACCCTGAAATTTGAGGCCGAATGCGCGCAATAAAAAATCGAATGAACGTGAGCGGATATTCCTTCTTTTCAACATGAAAATGACGCTCAACCGTTTGTTCGAGATCCGCGCTTGCCACATCTTCAAACGGCGAGGTTTCGCCAATCTTTTGTCCTGAAACTTTTTTCCAAAAATAGGAGCATTTTTCTTTGAACGGTTCTTCGGTCGGCAAAATCATGTAAAAAAACAACGCCAACATTTTACTCATCATGCCGCGAAAACCACGAAATTCAATATGATCAAAAATCAAAAAAGCCCCCTCTTTTCGGAGCGCTTTTTTCATCTCCTCGCAAATCGCTTCCAAGCCGGCCATGTGATGGAGAGAATCCCACACCACCACAGCCCCGAATTTTTCCGCAGGAAATTTGGCATGATTCAAGTCCTTGATTTCAAACGTCATTTGCCCGGATTTCGGATTTCCCTTTTTCTGTTTTTTGGCTTGCTCTTGAGCAAAAGAAATATTTTCTTGCGCCACGTCATAGCCCTCGACATCAATCCCGTGTGACGCAATTTCACGTGACAGCCATCCGGTCCCGC
This sequence comes from Candidatus Gracilibacteria bacterium, assembly GCA_041658685.1. Classification (NCBI taxonomy): domain Bacteria; phylum Candidatus Altimarinota; species Candidatus Altimarinota bacterium. Next base: position 92,751 of record JBAZZS010000001.1, read on the forward strand.
ACCCTAATTCCATCACCGGTCCGCCCGTCCTTACCGCGCGCTCAATGATCTCGTTTTTATACGGCCCGCGAATCAACCCTTCCAAAAACGAATCCTCCCACATCGACACAGGTTTCTGTGTGCGAAAATTTTTCCGTGAAGCAAAATCAAAGCCTTTTTTCTGCAAAACTTCAACTTCTTTGTCCCAAAAATCGCCTTCGCCTTTTATTTTTTTCGAATAATCATGATCCATAGCGAAATCTTATTACACCAATCGTTCTTTGACCAGCCTTTGGTGCGTTTCGCGTTGAGTCAAAATGAGGGCTCCAACACCGGCAAAAAAGAGCGCCAAGCGGAGCACCCAACCGAGATAGGGGATAAACATGAGCAATTTGATGAAAAGCAATCCTGCCGCGAGTTGAAAAAAGGATCGACTGCGCGGACGATGTTTGAGAAATCCGCGTTTCCATGGGTGTTTAAGTAACAGTTCACCCATAAAATAACCCGCAGCAATCCGGCCAAATTCAATCAACATAAAGAACAACGCCAATAAAATGAACGAAAAAGGAATGCCAATCACGGTTGCGGCCGACAATCCCATAATGACCACCATTAAGATGATTCCAAAGAATCCAACGCCGATGCTTTTGAATGCATTTTTCCCCAAGGTTTCATTCACTCGATCCCAATACCGAGGCATGAAGAGAAGCGCCAAAACGCCGATTAAAAGAAGTGAAAAATAGCTGGCCATGACCGCGGCAAACGACCCTTGATCCACTAAACGCAAAAGACTTTCTTTAAATTTATCCGAGCCGGCTTGAATTTCATTGTACGTAACTTCTCCCCCCACGGTTCCTCCGAATTCCGTGAGTTTTTGCGGCGCAGAATAGATCAAATTTCCGGAAATCGCTCCGGATTCAAGCAAAACCAATTCTTCGCTTGCGTGGACATCCACATTGCCGTTCACTTTTCCCCCAATCACCAAACGTCCCAGATAGCCGGTCAGACTTTTGTTCAGCGTTCCGTAAAAATTACCCACCCCGGTCAAAAACATGGCATCGCCTTGAATCGTTGAAGTCGCAGCCACATCCACGGTTCCGCTCACCACCACCAAATCGCCATCCACATTGCCATTCAACGTCAGCGTGCCGCCGGCCACGCGCACATCGTCTTTCACCGCACCATTCACGAGCACATTCCCTCCAAAAATCAGCACATCCCCGGAAACTGCGCCATTCACCGTAACATTGCCTCCGGCCACCCAGAGATCGCCCTCAATATCTTTTTGAATCGTGACAGTCTCGCCCCCCAAATAAACATCTTCTGTGACGTAGGTGTTGAACATCACTTTTTCCCCGCTTTGAAAAATAAAGGCCTGGGTTGAAACACTCATCAGAGGCAACATCGCTAAAAGAGCACCGGAAAAAAGGAGAGAAAGAGAGCGAAGAGGACGCATGGGAAGGGAGATTAAAAATTCATGAAATTGTCATATCGCAGGATGCGACGATCGAGAGAAAAAGTAAAGATCGAAAAATCTATTATTCGTTGCGCGAAAGCAACGCTACGTTTTCAATATGGTACGTTTGAGGGAACATATCCACGGGTTGGATTGCCTCGAGCGTATAGCCTTGCTCGCGGAAAATTTTAAGATCGCGCGCCAAGGTGGCGGGGTTGCAGGAAACATAAACGATTTTGCGAGCCTTGAGCTCAGCCACGAGAAGGGGGGTGTCGCCATCGAGTCCGCATCGGGGCGGATCCACAATCACGACATCGGGTTTTTCAAGCGTTACCCCGTCCACGGTCCCGTTCGGGCCCGCCAAACTTTTGAGACATTTCGATGTGTCTCCCACCATAAATTCAATATTGGAAATGTTATTTTGCAACGCGTTTTTTCGCGCGTTCAGGACAGCGGCTTTGACGAGTTCGATGCCATAGACTTTTTTGGCATGCGCTGCGGCGCACAGGCCAATGGTGCCGGTGCCGCAATACAGGTCATAAACAATTTCTTTTCCCGAAAGCCCGGCCAGCTCAATCGCTGCGCCGTACAATTTTTCCGCTTGATGCGTGTTGGTTTGGAAAAACGATTCCGGCGAAATTTCAAAGCGCAACCGCGTTTCTTCCTTTTTGCCACTCAGCGACGGCAACCGCAATTCTTCATAAATGGTTTTTTGTCCGCTTAAAACTTGCGATTCACGCCAGGTCGGAACTCCGCGACTTTGCATGATCGTGGTCCACAGCAAAGAGGTAATGTCATCCTTGAATGGCGCTTGCGCGAACAACGTTTTGAACGCTTCCAATTGAGGAAACGGTTGAACCGATGTCACCAAATTTACCATCAATTCTCCGGTGTTTTTTCCCTCGCGAAGCATCAAATAACGCAACAGCCCTTCCCCGGTTCTTTCATCAAAAACCTCAAGTTTTTCCGCGCGCACAAATTCGCGAACTTTTTTTACAATCGACACCATCCGTTCCGAGGCCAAATGGCATTCTTCCAAATCAAAAACTTCATGGCGTTGGCGGGGGAGATGGAATCCCAGTTGGATTAATTCTTGAGCAAAACGGGGAGGAGTGGGAGTTTGTTGACGCCGCATTTCAAGAAGGGTTCTGCGAGAATCATGATCCGAGCAGGTTCCTTCCTGCGGCGGAGGCAAATTCCCGCTCCCGCCTCCGTTTTGTTTTCGCGGATCCCAAAAACTCACCTCAATTTTATTGCGATAATGCCACGGATCCTCACATCCCAGAATCGACCGCATCACGCGATCAAGTTCTTTTACAGGAATGGCGCCCACATGCTCGAGCGTTTCTCGTACCATTTGTTCTTTGAATCGAAGCTGATCTTCCACTTTTAAATTTTGAAACGTACACCCGCCGCAAGTTTCAAAATGACGACATTTTGGCGCAATTCGCGCTGGCGACGGCGTGATCAATTTCACCATTTTCCCTTCCAAAAAACTTTTCTTAATTTTAGTTAAACTCACCTCCGCATGATCTCCGGGCACCCCGCCTTCCACAAACGTGACCAACCCTTCAGTCCGTTCCAATTCAATCGGGCTCAACCTGTTTTCACCCTCCAAAAGCGTAGCCGGGACATGACATTTCCCAACCCCCGCGCCTCCCAGGGCCAGTTTTTCCACATGCACCTCAATAATTTCTCCTTTCTTCAGTGACATGGTAGTATTGGTCCGCGAAAAAAAATAATTTGAACAGTGATGGGCGTATCCGATGGCGCCTCGCGGCTTACGTCCTCGCACTTTTCCTCGTCGTAGCGATGCTACGCCTTCGTTGAGTGCTCCGGGCGCGCACGCGATTCGATCATCGGCTACAACCCATTCTTTGTCCAGCTTATTTTTTTTCACGGACTTAATTTTTATCATGAAAATCACCCTTCTCCAAGTCGGCAAAACCAAAGAAAAAGCCTACATCGAGATTGAAAATGAGTTCAAAAAACGACTCACGCCTTTTTGCAGTCTCGAAACCGTGACGGTAAAAACGTCTGATTTTGAGGAGGAAAACAAGGCGCTTCAAGCCAAAATCCCGGAGCATTACACTGTGGTTTCGCTCGACCTCAAAGGCAAAGCCCTGTCTTCGGAAGAATTCGCCGCATGGATCAAAAAGCAACGCGACTTTGAAGGCGGGAAAATCGCATTCATGATCGGCGGCCCGCACGGATTGTCTCCTCAAACATTGAGTCGGGCGCACACGTCGATTTCTCTTTCGCGAATGACTTTTACTCATCAAATGGCACGCCTATTTGTGCTCGAGCAACTGTATCGCGCGTTCATGATTCTAGCCAATAAATCCTATCATTATTGAAAACCACTCAAGACCATTCTCATAAAAGATTGACCCTTCGCTTCGCTGTGGGCTTAATTGTCGGCTTGCTCCTCATTGTGGGCGCAGGTAGTGGCGTGTGGTGGATGAAAAATCACGACGTTGAATTTCAAGAAAATTTTCTCGCCTCCTTCACGGGTTCGGAAGGGAATCTTTCAAGAATCGGAGGCACAAAAGAATCCAACACCGTCACCCTCGTGGCTTTCGGCGATATGATGTTGGACCGTTATGTGTGGACTTTGATGCAAAGGAACGGGCTCGATTATCCATTTGTGTATTTTCCGGAATTGCTCGATTCCATGCTTACAGATCCGGAAACGCAAGAACGCCTGACTCAAGATTTCCTCTTCGCTAATCTCGAAGGTCCGATTTCGGATACGGATTATGTGAACCCCGGCACAGCCATGATTTTTAATTTTCGGCCCGAAGTGGTTGAGGTTTTACAAAAATACGGGTTCAACGTGCTCAACATCGCCAACAATCACTCCTACGACATGGGCGCCGACGCAGCCGGGCAAACCCGAACCTACTTGAGCGCAGGAGGCATTTCCTATTTTGGCGAAGCCAAAGGCATTACGGAAAATTCTATCTGGCGCACGGAAGCGAATGGCGTGACTCTGACCTTTATCGGGTTCAACGACACGCTTTCCGACCAGCTCGACCTCGACGCGGCCACGGCCTTGATTCAATCCGTAGAAGACACGTCGGATTTCACGATTGTCTCGATTCATTGGGGCGTGGAATATCGCATCACTCCGACCGCAGACCAAATCGAAACCGCGCACGCTTTCATCGACTCCGGCGCAGATGTGATTCTCGGCCATCACCCGCATGTGGTGGAAACCAGCGAGTGGTACAACGGCCCGGACGGCACGCCTCGGCCGATTTATTACTCACTCGGCAATTTTGTGTTCGATCAATATTTTCAACAAAACGTGCAGGAGGGGCTGGGGCTGACCATTACGTTAAAAAAAGCGCCAAACGAGCTTGAATCGAGTGGCACAAATTTTATCACGGTCCGCGAGACTCCGTTTGATATTCTGAAATCACAGGTGAAAAAGCGCTGATCCAATTTCGCATTTCGCGTTTGCATTGCCGCGTTTTTTATGGTATTATTATATGATGGTCGAAAAAAGACGACCCAAAACAAAAACCATTTAACCCAAAACAAAAATGGAAAAACTCATCCGCTTGTATCCGCTCAATGCCAGCCTATCCTGCCAACCGAGTCGGTTGGTTAATAAAGGTCCAGAAGCTCCTGTTGCCCCAGAAGGAGGGACTGACGCCGGCAAAAAGGCTCCAACTCAAAAACAACTCGAACGCGGATATAAAAGCGGACTTGATGCCCTAGGAAAGGTCGGAGACAAAAAGGACTCCACGCCAGAGCAAATGGCCGCAGCGCTTGAAAATGCATTAATAAGTTTAGATGATTTGTATTCCCAGGATGCACAAGGACGCGTGGAGGGAGGAAGCGCAAGATTGGCTCAGGTTTTAAAGCGAATGGATGTTGTCCCAAGTGGGAAAACGAAAAAAGAGTATGACCAAGTCATGACTGAATATGGGACTGGTTTTGTAAGTACGGAAGCGGAAAGAGCAGCGGCTGCGGAAATTCAGGCGGCGGATATTCAAAAAGAAATGGGAGATCAATGTAAAGAAGTAGAAGCAGCGAAAAACCAGGAAAGAATGGCTCTAAATCAAAAACAAGGAGAAAAAGTCAGCCAAGAACTTGAGACAGCAAAATCAAGAGTGAGTGTTTGTGACGGGATACAAGGTCAATCACAAATAAAATTCGAAAATGCCACGGGATCTCTGACGCAAAGAGCCAAAGTGTTGGGGATTGAAGGGAAAAGTGCGGAAGAACTCGCCTCTCTTACTGATAAAGAATTAATCAGTGCGGCGGAAAAAGTGGTTGCCAAAGATGATACCGTTTTAGACGCCGAAAGAGATATTGTGGTTCAACAGCACGTGGCTGAAATGAAAGCTCGAATCAGAGGATATGGAGAAGCTAAAACCGTTTTACAAACAGCTGAAAAAGAATTGGTGGATGCACGAGAAAATCAGAGAGGGTGGGAAGGTCGACAAAAAAGTGTAAAAGCCGAAGAAGATCGGGCCGAGGTAGAATTTGGGGCAGTCAACGCCTCCATCGATCGGGGGGAATACGTCCCGAAAGGCGAAACAGAATCCATTGCGGAGTTAGCCTATAAACAAGCTTTGGCAGATCCCATGGATTCTCAAGCGGAAAAAGAGTTAATGGCCGATTACGCAGAGAGGTCACGCGTGGTCATGACCGATTTATTGCGAGGCGTGATGGTTCGGAAAATACAGGGGAAGAAAAATGAATATGTGGCGTCCGTTGATTATTATCAGGGGTTAATAAATGATCGGACAGGAAAATTGCAAGAAGAAACAGCCGCTGCCAGTAAAAAAGCGACGGATTTTATTGCAAGTTACGGGTTGGATCCCACGGCGATAAATGCGGCGCTAAAAAATGGAGGTAGTGGTCTTGAAAGAACGATTGATGCTCAATTTAATAAATCGAATAACCCAAAAGTTATTAAACTGTTACAGAGTCATCCTGTCGGAGGAGAAGCGGCACGGGCTGTTCTCGGTAAATATACAGTTGATCTTGTCCCTAAATGGGAGAAAACAAAAGCCGCTGAAACAACCGATGCAAGGTTGGTTGATTTAATAGAAAGCCGAAACGCTAGACAGAATTTAGCGAGTCAAGCGGATGCGGTTATGGCTCAACTCAATGCCCCTATAAGTGGAGGAGCGAATGAAACTGAATCTGCTTAAAATAATAAAATTGTATAATTTGTATTTTTAAAATTTATCTTCTTATGACTTCCACCACTCTTACTTATCAGCAGGCGATTAAAATCTATACAGCCCATGCTCAAAAGCTCCAAAATAAGCTTTCCAACATGGAAGAGGAAATCAATAGATTTATTAAAGGAGCTCAAAAAATGATTGAAAAACAAGATCGTAGCCAAGACATGGCTGCCATGAAAAAGCTGGAAGCGGACTTAAATTAGCTTTTAAGGGGTTGAACACAAGGAGCGATATCTTCGGGTTGAACAAGACAAAGAGGATTAGGTTCCCCTACATCGGGGTAGCATAACTCAATATGATTTGCGCGAAAAATTTTCACGACAGCAGCCACATTGTCAGCGCATTTTCCATAAGCAATTTCTTTAGGGGGGCGAGGGGTTGAAGAAAGATCTATTTTGGTCTGTGAAGGGATGGATTCTATAATAGATGAAGTAGCCGGAACGGGTTGCTGAGGGAGATCCGGTGCCACGCATCCCGTCATGAATAATGCCATCCAAGGAGCAACTTTCGCGGCGAAAGAACTTGAATGATCGAAAGAATCAGGAGTAGATCTCATAATAAGAATTTTTAAAAGTTAAGCAGAAAACAATACAACCATTTTAGTTATTTGTCAATTATCACTCATTGGCAGGACGGCATTTTTATGGTAAAATAATAAAAGGCCTAATATTAATCCCTCCCCATGAAAATCACCTTTTACGGCGCAGCGCGAGAAGTCACCGGGTCCCGACATCTTTTGGAAGTGAATGGAAAACGTATCCTTCTCGATTGTGGCATTTTTCAAGGCCATCGTGCCGAGGCGGATGTCAAAAATCGCGAATTGCCTTTTGATCCGCCACGCGTCGATGCGGTCATTCTTTCTCATGCTCACATGGACCACGCCGGCGCATTGCCTCGCCTGGTTAAATTGGGCTTTAATAAAACGATTTATTCGACTTTTGCCACCAAAGATCTCTGCAATTTCATGCTCATGGACAGCGCTTACATTCAAGAGCGTGAAGCCGTGTACATGAACACCAAAAAGCACAAAAAAGGCACTCCCTTGGTCGAACCCGCGTACACCAGTGAAGACGCGGAAGAAACCCTCAAATATTTCGAAGGCGTGGCATACGAAAAGCCCAAACAGATTTTCCCGGGCATTGAATTCACCTTTTATAACTCTGGCCATATTCTCGGCTCCGCATTGATTCTCCTTAAAATCGACGATCAAGAAGACGGTAAGACAAAAACCCTCCTCTTCACCGGCGATCTTGGTCGCAAGAACCTGCCGATTCTCAAGGATCCGGTTCAGGTCCCGGCTGCGGATTTTATGATCAGCGAATGCACGTATGGGAATCGTGTTCACGAGGATTTGGTAGAGGTGGAGAGCAAATTGACGAACATTGTGATGTCCACGATTCAACGGGGCGGGAAACTCATCATTCCGGCCTTTTCTCTCGGTCGCACGCAAGAAATCGTGTACAGCTTGCACGATCTTTTTAAGAAAAATTTAATTCCGCACGATCTCCCCATTATGGTGGATAGCCCGCTTTCCGGCAATCTCACCGAGGTTTTCCGCGGCCACATCGAGGATTTCGACAAAGAGGCGCAAGCCGAATTTTTGAACAATCGTGAAAATCCATTCGGATTTGGCGCTCTCAAGTACACCACCAGCGTCGAGGAATCGAAGGCCATTGATGCGAGTCGCGTGCCCATGATCGTGATTTCCGCGGCCGGAATGTGCGAGTTCGGACGTGTGTTGCACCATTTGAAAAACAACATCGAAAATCCCAGCACAACGATCTTGATTGTCGGGTACATGGCAGATAACACGTTGGGTCGAAAAATCGTTGAAAAACAGCCCATGGTGAACATTTTTGGCGATTCTTACAACGTTCGCGCTCGGGTCGAGGTGATCGATGCCTTTTCCGGGCATGCGGATCGCAGCGATTTGTTGGACTATGCTATGGGAGTTAAAGGCATTCAAAAAATGTTTTTGGTCCACGGCGAAGAAAAGCAATACACGGCTTTTAGCCAAGCGCTTGCGGAAAATGGCATGAAAAATGTGGAAGTGCCCGAGTTTGGGCAGAGCTTTGTGCTGTAGCTTATGTCGTGGTGAGGAGCTTCGCAAAAAAGCGAAGCGTCTCGAACCATACCTCAAAGCTTTTTCATTGAAGTCATGGAAGAAATGCGGGGGAGCGCACTTCGCTAGCGCTACGTGAGTAGTGAGTATATACTCACCCATGAAATAACCCTCATTTTACACCACAGAAAATGTGAAATTTTTACATTTTCGCCTAGACTTTTTGGGGTGATTTTTTGTATGATTTAAGCGTCATTTTAATCTGTTATTTATGAATAATCCAATTACAAAAATTACCGATTATGAATTACTCAAACTCTGCGATAAATTTGGCAAGCAGGCGTTGTTGTGGCGGCGAAAATTTATGGGCCTTTTGCCGGAGGTGCATCGTCGAAAGTTATACAAAAAACGCGGGTGCGCGAGTATTTTTGAATTTGCGGCGAAATGGGCGGGAATTTCTGAAAAGCAGACAAAAATCGTGCTTCGTTTGGAAGAACGATTTGAAGATAAACCTGTTCTAAAAAATTTGCTTGTGGAGGGGAGTGTAAGTGTAAATAAATTGGCACGAGTGGTTTCCATCGCTACTGTGGAAAACGAAAGTGAGCTGGCGGACAAAATAAAAAGACTCCCGAGAGCGGCGTTGGAGACTTTTGTGAGAGACGAGCGTGAGGCAAAAAGTCTGCACGTGCAGAAGACACGTAGCGAGCCCGAAGGGCGAGCGGAGTGTAAACCCGAACGTAGTGAGGGTTTCCCTTGTATTTCTTTCTCCCTTTCTGCTGTTGTCATCACAGAACTTAACCGTCTTCATGTGCAAGGGCACGACGTGAATAAAATCATTTTGGAACTTTTAAAACAGAGAAATGAAAAAATCGAACAAGAGAAAGAGAAAATCGCAAAAAATGCACCAACGACGGTCTCCCGATACATCCCGGTTCGGGTGAAAGCCATTCTTAAAGAGGAATTTGGCCAAAAATGTTCTATCCCCAATTGTCCAAAACTTGTACGCAACATCCATCATTCTCAAAGGTTCGCGCTCGCGCATACCCATGATCCTCGTTATATGGCACCTCTTTGCAGAGAGCATCATCAATTGGCTCATATCGTGGACTTGAGATACGAAGAAAAATTAAAAATCGCCACGCCATGAAGCGAAGTGAAATGCGCTTTTTCTACTCCAGCCTTTCCCCCATCTTTTCCAACGCTTCTTCTTTTTTTGCGAGGTCTTTTTTGGACATTTTGCGGGCCGCACGACGCGCGTGCGCTCGGCGTTCCCCATGGGATTCGGCATCTTCGGTCAATAAATATTGATCCGCGTTCAAGCACGCATTTTCTCCGAGTTCCTCGAAAAGTTCATGCGCTTTTTTAATGATTTTAAAGGCTTCGCGATTGTTTTTTGCAATATAAATATTGCGAAGATCCGGAGGGCTCACATAATTTAGACGAAGCGGGTAGTCAATGACCCAGTTGAGCAACTTTTCCCACAATTCTCCGACCAAAATAATGGGGATCGGACAGATGTGTTTCACTTGAGTGAGCTGCCACGTGTAAAACAATTCGAGGCACGTTCCAATGCCTCCGGGCATGACCACCACCACATTGGAGAGGGCCATAAAATGATCGAGTCGAGCGGAAAATTTATTGAAGTGTTTGCGAATTTCAAGGTGACTGTTGCCTTTGCATTCCTTGGGAAGGCGAATGGTCAATCCGATCGAGTCCGCATGATGATGAGGATCTCCGGCTTCATGTCCGGCATTGGCCGCTTCCATGAGTCCGGGCCCGCCGCCGGTCACAATATCAAACCCGTGATCTCCCACATTTTTTGCCAGGTTAAAAACGTCTTTATAGAGTTTTCCTCCGGGCTTAATTCGTGCAGACCCAAAAATCGCCACACGAAAATGTTTGCGATAGATGTCTTTTAACGTGAGATTTTTAACTTTTTGTTTTCGGGACATGAGAGAGGGGAGAAAGAATAAAATATTATAGAAGTCACCTTATGTCAGCTTCGTGAGTGTCCTTCATGCTATTTTAACACAAAATAAGGTTAAAAGCAAACCTATAACCCCAGCTTTTTCCTCGACTTCTTCACAAACCGTCGTTGGGTTTCCATTAAAATGTCTTTCAAGAATTTGTAGTCGCTGTACATGGAGGGGTAGCCCACGAGTTCTAAAAATCCGACTCCTTTTGCGGGTTTTCCTCCCATGGTTCCTGTCACGTGAAGCCCTCCTTCCCAATAATTGATGGCGCCAAAATTCATTTCTTGATTTTTGACACACGGCTCAACCTTGAGGTCGACTTTCCGTGATGGAACCTCGATGCGCCACGCCAACGGATACTCGGTTTTGGTTTTGGGGCTCACCCAAGATTTACCCAATGCCGTGAGGCGCACATCATGCGTGTGCACGGTTCGCCCGCTCGGCAGTGAAAAACTCGCCAAATAATTTTTAACCCCTTTGTCCAAATATTCAAAACACACCATGTCCGTCCCATCCTCCAGCTGAACCGAAAACCACGTCCATTTGTCCTTGGAATACGCCACATCCGCCCACTGATGATCCATCCAAGAAATGCCGCTCACCGGAATGGTCTTATTTTTGATGCGAATCGTGCCCTCGGTTTCCAATCGCGTCAGGGAGTAATAATATGTTTTTTTGGTGTTCAAAATCAGGTACCCGTTGCCACCTTCGAGCAGCGGCGGTTTTTTAGACGTAAGTGTGAGGTCGAGAAGTTCGGTTTTAAGATGATACTGAAACGGTTTGGGCGACTCCATGATGTTGTTGAAGTAGGTGTTCAATGTGAAGGGGCTCGTGTAATTCACATAAAGCAGAGGCTTGGTCCAGCTGTCTTTGGAGGCCATGGAGACAAAATCGATCACCGGATAAAATTTTTGGTGCGCAATGTCGGAAACCAGCGAATGTGAAAAATAAATCGTCGGGAAAGGCATTTTGCTCAAAAAAGGGATTTTCACCTTTTTCGTGTCCGCTTTAAAAAGGCAGTCCATGTAGGAGTACGCATGGCCTTGTTTGTCTTGAAGATGCCCGTTCCAATACCACCACTCAATCGTGCTTTTGTGGGCGAGTTCGTCGCGAGGGAAAAGGATGGGGCGCATGGGGGAGGATTAAAAACGTGGAGTTAATATTTATGGTGAGGGGTGGGGGTTTCTGACGTCGCATTTTCAAGGAAGAAACGCCAGCGACTCATGATCCGAGGCGTTTCGCTCCCATGCGACGGAGGGAATCCCCGCCCCTCATCAATTGCTTCGACCTCTCCACCCCGGGTTGATCAAACGCATTGATCCCGTAAAATTCCGCCAAAAAGGCCGTGGCTCCTTCAAACAACATCAACAATCCGCCCAACGCAGCCTCGTCGAGACGGTTCAGCCGGATGGTGATATTCGGTCGGTCGCATTCAATGAGCGATTGCTCGGTCCCTTGTTTTTCAGTTTTTAAAAGCTGGTCAAAGGTGGCATTTTTAAGAAAAGAAACCGCGGGATGATCGGGGTAAGGATTGGGAATCGCGAGCGGTTCTCCGAAGTTTTCAATTTCAAAAAACACAATGAGTTTGTCGTTCGGGCCTTCGTGAAAAAGCTGGCTTTGCGCGTGTTGGTCCGTGGCTCCCACGGCGCGAAGGGGAGTGAGCCCCACATTCACGCGTTCGCCTTTTTCATTCAACGCCTTGCCAATGCTTTCCGCCAAAAGTTGAGTCACCCACTCGGTGAATCCGATAAGATGGCTGGAGTAAGGCATAAACACGTTGATCGTTTTTCCTTTTTGACCGAGTAAATATTGGAGGGTCGCGAGTTGGAAACAAAGATTTTTCTCAGCATCGAGATTTAAAAAAACATCGCGCATCATTTGTGCGCCGTGCAAAAGTTTTTGAATATCGAGCCCCATCAACGCGGCCGGCACCAACGATACCGGGGTCAAAACCGAAAAGCGTCCTCCCACATTTTTAGGCACTTCGAATGTTTGAATGTTTGGATTTTTAGCCGCAATTTCTCGGAGCAACCCTTTGTCAGCGTCCGTAATAAAAACAAAATGGGCGGCTTCATGGAGTCCTGCATCTTGCACGCGTTTTTGAAAATAAAAATACTGAGCCAAAGTTTCGATCGTATCTCCGGATTTGCTCACCACAATAAAAAGCGTTTTCTCAAGATTCAACGTGGCGTCGAGATCGCGGAGGAGTGAAGGGTCGATGTTGTCGGCAACCACGCACCACTCACGAAGCGATAGCGGAGTGAGCTCACCCTCCTGCATTTCTCCAGCGAAGCGAAGTGCGCTCCCCTGCATTCTCCTCCCTGCATTTTTTTCCCACGTTTCAAACAACGGCAAAAGCGCCTGTTGTAAACATTTCGTTCCCAACGCGGATCCGCCAATACCCAAGACAACGATTTTTTCATATCGTCCACTTGTTTTTTTTGCAAATACCTCAATCGAATCTGCGGTTTTTGTATCATCGAGCACCTCGTAAAAGCCTTGTCCGCGGCCTTTGATTTTTTTAAGGAATTCAGGCAAGGAAGCGGCCATTGCCTCCATTTCGTTTTTCGCAAGTCCATGAGCTTGTGAAATTTTTCCCAACGCCAAAGTGTCCAATGCAATAGAAATCATGATTGGAATTTATCAGAAAAGGAGGTTCCTAAACAAGGAAAGTATATCTTCTTTTTAAAAATTTATGTTAAAATTGGAATAACTATTTTCACCCCCACCTATGTGAATTTAATGGATTCAAAGGCTCGTCAATGGACGGACTTATTGAGCTTTGTGAGAGAAAAGCCAAAGAATCAAATTCTTTTATTTGATTGTTTTTTTGAGCATTTTGCCGCGCATCCCACTCTTTTTTATGAAATCGTTGTTTTATTTCGCCAAGAATTAACTCAAGAAAAAGACAATGAAAAGAGGCAACGCCTTTCCAGACAATATTTGAAAGTCCTTTCCCCGCTCCTGGAACGATTTGGATTTTTTGAGGAAAAAAGCTTGATTGATGACCTATGTTTTGAAATCACGGATCCCGCGGCTTATAAAAAAATCGATACTTTCTTGATCGCTTATAAGAAGGGAAAAGGGAAAATTCTAAATCAGGTTTTATCTGTATTGGAAGAACTTTTGAAAGAGGAGGGTTATACGTTTAAGATCAAGGCACGCTATAAAAGTTTTTTTAGCATTCATCAGAAATTACAAAAAAGAATGGTGGAAAGTGCGCTTCGGCTTAAGGATGTTTTTGGGTTTCGTATCATTTTAGATGATCCGAGCGATCGTATTTGTTTTGATGTGGCGGAATTGTTGCACGATCGTTTTTACCCGGTCCCGGATTTTTTTAAAGATTACATCTCCGTTCCCCGAACAAACGGCTATCAAAGCATCCATACCGGTCTTTTGGGGGTTGTCCCTCATTTGGATATCCCCATCGAAGTCCAGATTCGCACCAAACGCATGGATGAATATGCGGAAAAAGGATTTGCAGCGCATTGGATTTACGCAAAAGATAAAAGGGCGCAGTGGATTGCCAATCCCCAAAAAATACTCGAGTCTCTTCATGGAAATGCCTTTTCGGAAACGCCGGAGGAAAACGTGTATTTTTTTTCTTGTAAAGGCGATATATTTAAATTGGAAAAAGGAGCAACGATTTTAGATTTTGCTTATCATCTTCACACCGATTTGGGCGATCATGTGGTCTCCGCCTTAATCAATGGACAAGAAAGGCCGCTTCAAACGCCTTTAGCCGAAGGCGATCGGGTTCAACTTTTGGAATCCGAAGAGCGACAAGTGCATCGCTCATGGCTCACTTTTATCCACACTTCTTATGCCCGAAAAAAAATTCAAGAAAGTCTCAAACATCGCTAGTCTTGGGGTCTGCGCCACCGGCACGGGAACCATTTATCGCCGACTCGTCGAAAACATGAACGAAATCGTGTGGTTGGGAGACAGCGAGGAGCGCACCGTGTATGTGAATCCAAAATTCTGTAAATTATTAGGCTATACTCCACAGGAAGTCATCGGGAAAACCGCTTATGATTTTTGGGACAAAGAAAGTGTGGAGCGCGTTCGACACATCAATGAAACCGATCGTAGCGAAGGAAGAAGTTCCAGCTACGAAGGAGATTTGATTAAAAAAACAGGAGAAAAAATTCCCGTGCTTGTCAGTGGGACCCCTCTTCCGGACGGAGGAACCATTGCGATCATGACCGACCTTACAGAAATCAAGAAAAAAGAACAAAAAGAGCGCATTTTAATGGGCGCAATTCAATACGCCACGGATGCGATCATTGTGTTTGATGCGAGTGGAAAAATCATTTCATGGAACAAAGGTTCTAAAATTGTTTTTGGGTATAAACAGGAGGAAATGTTGGGGCAACCCTTGGATCGATTGTTTAAAAAAACAGATCTCGAAAATATAAAAAATTACGCCAAAACTTTGTACAACATTGAGCTGGAAGGGATTCACAAGAACAAGGCCCCTATGCGTCTTTCCGCCACGTTGACGCCTCTTTTTAGCCACGAGGAAGGAGAAGAGACGTTTTATCTTTTGATCGCCCGCGACATCACCAGCCAAGTGAAATTTGAGGAGGACTTAACCCTCAAATATCAAAAAATGAAAGAAGCGTACAAGAAAATAGGAGTTTTGCGTCGCCAGATGGATTACATCATGGACGGAATTTCTTTTTTTAATGAAAATCGGGATCCTCAGGCGATTGGGCACTTTTTTGTGAGCGCGGTCATGATGTTGACGCACGTGGATGCCTGCATTCTTCGCATGTACAACAAAAAAAAGGGAACCATGGATCTGTTGTCGTGTTTTGGGGTGGTGGAAGATTGGAGGGGGAAAGCTCAGGTTAAATACAAAGGGAGTTTGGCGGAAAAAGCTTTTTTAAAAGGTTCGCCACTCAAAGTGATTGATGTGGTCCAAGAAATAAAATTTCAATCCAAATATTTGGCTAAAAAGAATAATTTGTGCTCGTTGCTCATGGTCCCGTTGCAATTTAAGGGGAAATTTGTCGGGAGTCTTTCGTTGTATGTGGGCCCGGATAAAAAACAAGAAATTTTTGAAAATGACTTTATTGAAAAATATGCCGAAGTCATTGGTATGGTGATGGGCATGATGTTTGGATCGGAACGAGAGGGAAGAGAGTAAAAGGCCTTGCTAAATCTATGAAAATATTGTAGATTTTTTACCAAATTCATGTTTTTTTGAAGAATCGCAATTTATCCTTTTTTTTAATGGGCTTCGCTGCACCTCAATCAAACGTAAGCAATGAGATGGCTATGGGGACATTGGAGCCGGATGTTGATTTAGATGATGTAGATCTAAATCTCCCGTTTCCTTCCCGCTTCAGGAAGGAAATTGCCTTGGTGGTGGAAAAATTCAGAAAAGAAATAAGAAAAGAGGGAGTTTTTTTAAATATCATTAAAAAAGTGCCCGCCCAGCAAGTGTGCGGGTGGAGGGCAAGGGTTGTCACGCCTCTTAAAAAAGATCAAAAAACCAGGAGTCAAATTTTAGACAATCCCAATGAAATGTTCCTTGAAAAAATACCGAATATAGACCCATTCTTAAGTCGAAACGTCACACGTTTTCAGGACGATTTTCATCATCAAATTTTAGAAAAAATAGATGCTTTTATTAAACAGGCAGTGGTTGAAGATATTTTGATAGGGACGAAACCCGGGAATGAACGAAAAGAGGCGATTCAGGCTGTTTTAAACGAGTGTTTGGCCGATTCTTTCGAAATGTTTTGGGCGGTTTTGGAATCGTTATCTCGTCATCCTCCGGAGTTCAATCCAAAAGATCCGATTGATTACCTTGTCACCAACGAAGACATTGCATTGGCTTTTATTGATACGATTAGAGAGATTAAACAAACCGATCGTGATAAACACCAAGAATTAAGGGGGAAAATTAAGAGAAAATGCATGGAACGTGAATCGGAAAGGGTTCAAGTAAACAATTTCCGAGGAGCAACCGTGAATCTTTCTTTGAAATTCTTTGACACTTTCGCACGCAAATGTCCAAATCCAAACTGGAATATGGAGGTTTTTGATGAATTATTTGAGCATTTTGAAGCGTTTTGCGACACCATGTCTGATGAAGAACAAAACGGGTATCCCAGTGCAGGCGTTACCAGTGCTTGGAGCAGTATTCATAAAGTTTTAACAAGATTTTTCCCGGGATTAATCATTTGCACTTCTTCTGGAGAATATTTATCATTATTGGATGAATCGGAATTTTGCATGTTGGAAGCGAATTTCGAAAAAACAATGTATAAAGGGGAAGAAGTTTTAGATTTTACCCGTAGATGGGCCGAAAAAACTGAAATACAAAGGGCGGAAGCAAGTAAACCTAGCCCTTTAGGAAAACGACTCTCCTCTTGGATGGGGTGGACTGAATTAGAATCAACGTCGACTCCTCCACCGGTTGCTTTTTTAGCAACCGTGCGTCGAGATGGAACGCGTATCCCGGCAGATCAGGTTAAGAGAGAGATGCTCCAATTTTATCCCGACGCGATGCTTATGGGAGATGGAGCTCAAGATAAACTGGTCCATCCCGATTTGGATATCCTGATGACTAGTAAACCTTTTGGTGGAGGTCAAAAAGGCATGGTGTGGGTTCGGAAAAAAATCCAAGAACAATTAAGAAAAGCACTTCATAAAGAATTAAGGGTAAAAGGAACTATTTCTTTGGAGGATTTGTCAAGAGTAGTGGCGGTCTTATGGTGCAGACAACAAGAAAGGCACCTTGCTCACGGATTCACGGATTTACTCACCACGGAAACTTTATGGAATTTTTCCGGAGAAGGAACTTACATTGATACAGAATGTGCGAAAATCGATCAATTTTTTATAAATGATTCGCTCTTGGCTCAACATTTTAAAGTGGATTATTCATCAGATGATGAGTGTGAAGGGAATCCCAATCCTTGGAAATCGGCTCGCGTGTTGATGATTCGACAAAACCCGACTTCAAATCTTGATATCAATGCATTAAATGAAGAAATCACAGGTCGAGGGATGCAAGTGGATTGTTTTTGCCCCCCTGCATTAGAAGGAATAGATACAATAAAAGATGAATTCACCAAGTCCTTTAGCGTAGATCACGCTAAAAAATGTTTTGCGAAGTTATTGGAATTCCAGCAAGAAAATGGCAGGGAATTGTTGGGATCGATTGTTCATCCCGATGTCTTTAATATTCGAGGAGAAAGGACTCCACAAATCACTCAAGAACTTTACGTAAAACAACAGGAGTATTTTGAAAGAGCTACGTTGCAACAACGAGGCTTTCGTATTTCAATCATGATTGGTATGACGGATTGTGATATTCAAAAACTCCTGGGAGTTATAAAAGCTTCAGTGGAAGCCGTTACAGCTTTTTCCGGCACCTCCATCACCTGATATGCATGTCCCGTAGCTTTTAAAAGTCGCTCAATCCCGTCCACCGGAATCACCAATGTCGCGGTGTTCACTAACGGATGGCATTGCAAGGCTTGGCCCCAAATTCCTTGGTCAAAAATCACCTCCACCGCGTGTTCGGTATCGTTCACCAGCCCGAGAAGAGTAACCGAACCCGGCTCCACCCCAAGGTATTTTTGCAATCGCTCCGACGAGGCAAAGCCCAGTCCGGAAATTCCCAAAACCGTTTTTAATTCATTCAAATTCACGCGTTTGTCATACCCCACCACCACCAAAAGATGACGTTTTTTATCTTTACTGCGAAGGAATAGATTTTTCACCGGGACCCCGGGCATTTTAGGACACAAGCGTTCCGCCTCCTCGCAAGTGAAAACCGCAGGGTGGGCAAAAGATTCGTAGGAAATATCGTGTGTTTTTAGAAAAGCGTAAATGTCGATCATTAAAAATAAATTAAAAAAACATTAAAACATGCTCAAATAAATTTTTCCCGTGCGTCAGCGCATTGCACGCCGGGATTTTGAGATGCTGATGAAGAAAATTTACCCCCACACTATTATCGGTTACCGGCCCGGAAATCACATTCAGCGGCGCCCCGAGTTCTTGGCATATTTCTACTAATTTTAAGGCCCCGGCCGGATCATTCGCGCAGCCGATATGAGCTCCGATTTGAGATTGAATTTCCGGATCCTTCAACACGGTTTGCACCCCATATTCACCAAAAATCCCATCTCCAAATTCAATCACAATGACATCCGGTTTTCCTTGGGATAAATAATCAATCGCGCCTTTGGCAATCGCGGCCACAGTCCCATTTCCGCGTACCGTGGACGCATAGCCCGCATCCACAAAAGAAACCGTTTGTTTTGCTCCATTTTTTTTCATCAATTCAAGGTCTTTGATCGCGGCAACGCCAGCCAACTTTGCGGAAAAAACCTTCCATTTTTTGGCTGAAGCATATCGAATGATTTCGCACGCCACAGACGTTTTTCCCGTATTCATGCACGTGCCGCTCACCACAATCAACGGCACCCGAGATTCCAGTCGGGAATGCGGTTCAAAAAGTCGATGGGTTTTTAATGTCAGAGGAGAAGAATTCGGCCCAAGCACCTGTCCCAGCACCCGAACTTTCAGTGGCTTCCCAACTTCTTTTTCACTCGCATCCGTGCACAATCCGGCCACGCCTCCGATGTTCAAAATATGGATCACATCTCCGGCTTTAAGCGTTTTCGGAACTTCTCCAACAAACCCTTTAAGCGCGCGCCGATTGCCGAGCGCTACCACCACTACATCATCTTTGCGCAGTACCGACATTTTGCCGCTCGTGAGTTCGAGTCGATTGTAGATTTTTTTATTTTCCAACACTTTCACAACAAGAATCGCGCCTTGTTCAGGCCGAAGCGTTTTACTGATCTCAACCTCTCGGGGGAGCCGGGCATTTTTCGCCACAGACCCGATTTTATCCACATGGATTTTCATAAGACGTATTATAATGGAAAAAAATCTTTTTGTAATCCATCCACGAACCCATTACAATGATCGGCAAAGGCCATTTGGCCCAGAATGACAAGCTTCGGTAGGATCTTTTACCCTTAATTTTCCACCCATGCCCACCCCCATCAAGAAAAAAATATGGTTTAAAAACAAAGAAGTGTCGGTCAATCGTGTCGTGGAAGAATTCAATGCCGGCGAAGATATTGCTTACGATCAAGAAATGATCCCGGATGATGTGTGGTGCTCCCGCGGGTACGCGCGTTTGCTCAAAAAACACGGACTTCTCACCGCGCAAGAATTGAAAGAGTTGGAGCAAGGCTTGGATGAAATTTTAAAACTTTACGAAAAAGGGGAATTCGTCTTGAAATTGGAGGACGAAGATTGCCACACCAAGATTGAGGATTATTTGATCCAACGTTTCGGAGACACGGGAAAGAAAATTCACACCGGCCGTTCGCGCAACGATCAAGTGTTGGTCATGATGCGCTGGTTTTTAAAGCGAAAACTTAAATTCATTCGTGAAAAAAGTATGACTTTGGCACAAAAATTCGTGAAATTCGCGCGAAAGTACGAAATGGTGGCCATGCCCGGGTACACGCACATGCAAAAAGCCATGCCCACAACGGTGGGGACGTGGATGGCTGCGTTTGCGGAAAGTCTCATCGATGACATCAAGCTTCTCACCGCGATTCGCGACGATATTGTGGACCAAAATCCGCTCGGTTCCGGCGCCGGCTATGGTTCTCCGTTTGATTTTGATCGCGATTGGTTGTCCAAGGAGCTCGGGTTCAAAAAAACGCAAAACAATGTGATTTACTGCCACAATTCTCGAGGAAAAATCGAAGGCCTCGTGCTCGAATCCTGCGCACAAATCATGCTCACCCTCAATCGTCTCGCGTGCGATTTGTTGTTTTTCACCACCCAGGAATTTCAATTTTTTCACATGGACGACAGCATCGCCACCGGCTCCTCGATCATGCCGCAAAAAAAGAATCTCGATGTGGCTGAGCTCATCCGCGGCCGCACCGCGACCGTTCTCGCGTGCCGACAAGAAGTGGCCATGAATATTTTGAATAAAATTTCCGGGTACCATCGTGACGGGCAGGAGATCAAGCGCCCGTTGTTTTTGGGCCTCAAATACACGGAAATGTCACTCGATGCCATGGGCGTGGTGCTCGACAACATCGAACCGAATAAGGAAATTTTAATGAAATCCATGCTGGGTTGCCCGGGATTGTTTGCCGCGCACAAGGCGTTCGAAAAAGTGAAAGAGGGCATGACGTTCCGCGACGCGTACCGTGAAATCGGAAGCAACATCGACAAAATCAAAGTCACGGAAAAAGATGTGAATCGCTGGCTCAAAATGTCCACGCACCAAGGCGGCACCGGGAATTTGGGGTTGGATAGAGTCGAGAAAGAAATTAAAGAATGGATGAAGAAATAGCAGACACGCAGCGTAGCGAAGTGTCCTTTCCCCCGCATTTCATTTCGTCATTTTTTTCATCAATTAAACCCTAATCTTATGGCTAATCCCTGGGACCTCCTCTCTGTTTTGCGCACCAAAATCAAAGAAAAAGGCGGGCCCGTGTCATGCCACGCGCATTTTGACAAAGCGTATGTGGTCACCCCCGAGACTTTGACCATGACCCTCGAGCACATGGAGGTGAAATGGGATTTGTGGAAAAAAGTGAAAGCCGGGTACACGCACGAAAACCTTGTGGAGCGCATGAAATTGAGCGCTGAAAATATGATTAATCAGGGTTGCACGATCACTCGCACCAACATCGACGTGGATTCTACGGTCGGAATGAAGTGCATCGAAGCCGCACTCGAAGTCAAAGAAATGTACAAGGATCGCCTCAAGATTCAAATTTGCTCGCAGGTATTGGAAGGCGCGTTGACTCCCGAGGCGCAAGGATGGATTGAAAAAGCCGCGCCGTACGTGGATGTGTTGGGCGGTTTGCCGTCCCGCGAACGCCCGCGCCAAGCCGAGCACCTCGACTATATTTTTTCCATGGCTAAAAAATATAAAAAAACCGTGGACGTGCACATCGACCAAAACAACGACCCGGACGAACGCGACACCGAGTTGTTGGCCAAAAAAGTGATCGAACACGGATTGCAAGGTCGCGTGAACGCGGTGCATTGCTGTTCTCTGGCCGCGCAACCCGACGATTACATCCGCGAAGTCGCCAAGTTGATGAAACAAGCGGACATGAGCGTGATCATTTGCCCGCGCTCCATGATCGACGGCGTGCAAATGCGCGAAAAAATGGCCCCGGTCCACAACTCGATCGGCCCGGTTCCGCATTTTTTGGAAGCCGGACTCAATGTGGCCTTGGGCGTGGACAATGTGCACGATTATTTCTGCCCCTTCATTGATGGCGACGTGTTCACCGAGCTTCTTTTCCTCCTCGAAACCTGCCGTTATTACGACATCGAAGTCCTCACCGACATGGCCACCGTGAATGGGAGAAAGATTTTGGAGGGGATTTAAAATCCGACCGTTCATTCAATACAATCGGCGTCTTTTTACCGTAAATTTTTATAAATTCATTAAAATGGCACCGAGGAGACCAAAGCCAATTCCTATCATTTGAATGGGGGAGAGGGTTTCTTTAAAGAATAAGATTCCGATAATCACTCCGAATATCCCATAAAAAATAATAAATAAATTGGTGTAAATAGCCAGCTCGCCTTTAAAAATAAATATAAAGATGGCCGCAAAAATTTGAGCCAGATACAATCCACAAATTAAAATCATCCAAGGGTCTTTGATGATATCAAAAAAAGTATGGCCCGTACTGATTTTTTTTATCAACGCATCAGCAACGATGATGGTTACCGCTGAAAAAAACACTAAGAAAAGTTTAGTCACATTTATTTTTAAAAAAGTAAAAGTTTTTTAATAACCGGAGCGAGGCCAATCGACCTAAAAACAATAACAAAAACAACCGTTTTTTTCCATAGGGGAAAAGAAGACGGGAATGGACTCGGGTTCTAGGTTGTTTTTGAGCCCATTTTAAGGTATAATAAAAAGATTAATTTAGCCCCATTATGCCCGATTTACCTCCTCCAATACCAAATGACGCTGACACTAAAAAAACAGCCCCTCAGCCCAATGAAGGATCTGCAGCAATGGATCCCGATGAAGCATTGGGCCGAGAATTAATGGCAGAAATAGGAGAGAGGGACCCATGGGATTTTATTCTAAGCCATCTAAATGAAACGGCGGAGAGCCCGCTCAATGCGAATTCTTTTAGAGAACGTATCGAAAGGGTTGAATGGCCTTCTTATGTCCGAGCCCTAATTCCGGTGCTCGCTGATTTTTTAACCCATCAAGAAGGAGCCACCGGACTCACGGCCATTGCTTTGAAAGAAAGGATTGAGCATTCCCTGGGAGGAGAAGAGGCATGTGCGCCTGTTTTGGATGATTTGATGTCAAAAATAGAACTTTTTCATCATTTGCAGGGACAGACCGGACGAGAAATACGACGAGAATTAAATGGGGTTGAACCCTTTATCGGTTATGCGCTCCCGGGAATGATTGTGACGGAGTTTTTAGAAGAAAAAATACGTTTTGAGGATTTTATTCGTGGTATCGGATCGGGTCGTCGGATGATGGCAGCGGATATTGCAAAACCTCCATTATCAGAGGAGCTTAAAACATTAAGCCAATCGCCCGAAGCGCTTTATGAGCGAGTGTTACAAGAACATTTGGTCTGTCGAATGCAAGCGGCGCGAACTCAACAATGGGGCAATGGTGCGGTTGAAACTCTTCGGAAAAATCCGGGTCAATTTTTAGAAGGATGGTTGAGAATGGGAGCCGTTCCATCTAAAATCGGCACTGCATTACCTCGTTTTTTACGGGAAGGAAATTTAGTGGGTTTGCCGGAATACGATGTTTCGATAAGAGTTTTAAGTTCTTTGAACGCCAATGAACGGAAAAATTTATTGAGCGCCATTGATCGTACCAAAGATTGTGTTAGAGGGAAGGATATGGAAACTCAAAAAAAACGCCTCGATGAATTAAAGAAAAGTTTGCAAAAACTTGAAGAATCACCCGAGTCTGTTTTTCCTCGAGATTTGATGCAAGTCGCTTCTGCTCGAAAGATAAAAATTCCAAAACCAGGCGCCGTCAGTGCGCCGATGGACCGATGGATGAATTTGGTAGGGCCTTTGTTCCGCCAAGCTCCTAAAGAATTGGGCTGGGCGATGTTAGATACCTTGGGTCACATCCCGGAATTTCCTTACACAACGAGCGCTTTCAAAAAAGTTCCCTTTGAGAATTTGGTAAGATTTCATAACACCTCATTAAGGCCTGCCCAACAACAAGGAGAACCTCAAGAAACATTGTGCGGCACCGGCCCGATTTATCATGAGCAACGCGTTCTGCATGCCCGTTCTCAATTTCTAAAACATTTATTTTTGAGCGGCGCCGCAGAATCTATCAAAGATGCAAGTCGTCAGCAAGTGACCATTGATATCGAAGGATTGCGCATTGATTTACCCGGGACAGAGGCAGAGGAGGGATCGTTGCACGCCCACATCCCTTTTGCTTATGTTACAAATGAATTGTGGAATTATCTCGTTGAAAAGCAGTGGATCCCGGAAGAAGATGCCATTGAAATTCGATTGAGACAGGCCCAAGGGAATAATGATGTATTGGCTTTGGAACGATGGGATCATAAAAAAACTGTTGAATTTGCATTCGCGTGTGATACAGGACGTCGCAAAAGTTTTTCTTTTGAAAATGCCATAGGATATATGACACAACGTTGCATGGAAGATTCGGCTTGCCCCGGGTGGGATCACGCTGAAATTTGCGCATTATTAGCCTCGTCCCCTTCAAATTCACATGTCCCGCAAGCCATAGTTCATCAGGGGAAGCGTATCCCTCGATCTGTTTTAGATTATTTTTTATCCGAAGCAGAGGGGTTAGAAGGAACAGGAGGTCGCAGACATCGAATCGTTCAAGTTTTGGAAATCGCCGAAGCGGTGCAAAGTGCTATTTCGCAAGAAGTAACAATAGGCAAAGGGTTGGTGGGCCTGCCTTTACAAATTAAAGAAGGGATGGAGGCCCGTTCTTCTCATCGACTTTCAAGAACCGCAAAAGATAGTTACGAGGTTCGTCGTCGTATTTTGTTGGATCCGAAATTTTATGATGTGGCACAAATGGTTGGAGCGGTTTTAGCGCGAGGCGTGCCATCCAATTCTCCGGAGAGCCAATTTTTAGTTTTTCGGGGAGATTTTGGGAAATCCAGCGGAGGACTTCGTCACCATTTTTTAGAAGTGGTTGATGGAGGGAAAATTGTAAGAATTCTTCTCTCCCCGGATAAACATTTGAATCAGGAGGAACGGTTGACTTTTGAAACGCTGCCAAAACTTGAGAGAGGAGACTATGAGCGCTTGGAAGGATTTGTCATGACGTATGGGCATTTTCATCAACAATTAAAGTGGCTAAGTTGGGAGAGTATTTCATTTGATTATGACGTAAAGAAAGTAAATTTTCAGGAAATCGCTAAATTGATGCTCGATTTGAACGCTGTGATTTTAACGGAATTCCCGGGGGATTATTCGGAAGTGAATCAACTCTATAGGGAATTTTTACAAGCAAGCCCGACAGAGGCTGGCGCTATTGCCAAACGACACATCGCATGTTGTGAACGGTTGGATCGTCTTTATGCGGGGCGCTTGTTTTCCGCTCAAGATCCTAAGCAGGTCTTGGATAGTTTATCCGTCGATATTCAACGAGAGGAGGTTGTTTTCGACGAACATTTTATGGAACAATTCCCTCCGGAAGTGTTTAAAGAGTGGAGTTTTGATAAAGACTTGGCGAGGTGCGGGGAAAAGACTTGGGTGGTTCATGCCGGAGACCGAAGTATCCCTTTTGCCATGGAATCTAAAGCGATTCGCGCCTTGGATTTAATTTCGGGGCGACCGTTGATTTCTTTTGCAGGAGGGTGCAAAGGAACGGGATACGATGAGACGCAAGAAACTCCCAGTTTAAAAATGGCCCGCGCCATTGTAAGGGTCGCTCATAATTGTGGAGCCAATGTGGCCCCTCCGGGAACGCAGTCCGGGTTTGGCGCAGATATGTCCAAGGCTTTTCTTGAATATCAAAGAGAATTTAGTCATCTTCCTAAATCGCAAAGAGCCGAGTGTTTTGCGGTTTCCCCCGGAGGAGAGACTTATTATCCGGGGAATCCTTGGCTCAAGACGCATTCGGAAGAAAGTGAACTGGGCCAAAAAGTGTACGAGCCCTACGCCATGATTCCTTTTAAATCGATTTTGACTCCGTGCGCCGCAGGTTGGGATTGGCATGGCCCGGTGCGAAGAACCGCCCCTTATTTTGATCATGTGGAATACATGGAATTGATTTATCAACGTCTGGCAGAAGGCGCACCCCGAGTTCTTGTGGTGGGAAACGGGGGACTATTCACGATCGTTGAATCCATTGCAGCCATGAAAAATAATGTGCCGCTTATTTTAACGCGAGATACAGGCATGTTTACCGATTTTATGATCACGGTATTGGCTCATTTTAATCAATGGGAGTTGTTGAGCCAGCCCGAGCATCGGGATGAGTTGGATCGAGAGATGATAAATATTTTAAAGACGCAAGTCCCGGAGGAGTATAGAAGCGCGATCATTAAAAAAGGTTTTGGAGAAGCGGTCCCTCCTGATGAAACAACGACTCAAGGGGTGGATCAAAAGCTATATCGAGATTATTTTTATCAATTTTTACAATTGGCCAAAACGAGCAGAATTAGGGTTTCCGGTATTGATGATTTGGAAAAGAATTTAGAGGAAATGGTTGCCCCTCCGCAGCCGTCAGCCTAAATGAGTATTTCAAAAGAATTAACATCAGGAGTCAATCGCTATGAATTGACAATTTCGGCAAATTATATTAAGAATTACTGTCCTTTCCTATTTTGGGAAAGGTAATTATGCCTATTTGGCTCTTGTGTTAAAGCAAGCGGCCACACATTCTTTGTGACTTATAGGTATAAATGTTCTTTGAAAGATAGTGGACCGGCGGCTCGAGTCTATCAACATTGATAAATTGGGGCCGTCGGTCGAAAACTGAGAAATATTACCGACGGGTTGCCATTCTCCTGGGGGTTTTCCTTGGGAGGTCGATGGCAATGCCATGAGTAGAAGGACACGAAGATGAAACTGTTCCCCCTGTTCACCGCGCTGCTCAGCAGCCAGACCACCGCCGTCGAGGCCGCCAACAACTTCAGCCGCGCATACGAGGGCGGCAAGTACCACACGGTCGATTTCGGCGCTGATTCCGGAGATGTTCCCATCAACCTCGCCGGCCTCTACGCGACCATCAACGCCAGCATCGGCCTCGCCGCGATCCGCGAGGAGAGCGACGAGCCGTCTGAGGACACCGTCAAGGCCGTCCTCGAGGACATGGCCGAGCGCCGTCTCGAGGGAGTGGAGCTGACCACGGCCATGCTCTTCGCCAACGCGACCTGGGCCGCGGGTCAGTGGTTCCGCAAGCCGGTGCGCGTCGAGCGCATCCAGTGCTTCACGTTGCTCTCTCCCGCCGAGAAGGTCAAGGACGTCGACCAGCTCGCGGCCGGTGCCAAGTTCATCCTCGCCAAGCTCGAAGAAGAAGAAAGCTAGGCACCCCCCATTACCGGGGGTGCTACACGTGGTGATATCAGCTTCGCTGATCACTCCCATGTGTTTGTGTTGATGGGGCCTTCGGGTTCTGTCAACACTTGCGACGAGCAAAAGGCGTTGAAACGCGGTGCCCCCGCACGGGGTTGAGTAGTAAAAGTGGTGGGGTGGCCCGACCGGAAACGGTTGGGTCGCCCCTTGGTTGGTTTTTCTCGGTGACTATTCTTTCGGAGACACATCACGGCCGGGCGACATCATTGCGCCCGGCCAAATTCTTATTAATAATTTTCCTTATTTATGGCTCAACGATTGACACGAGATCCGGAGCATGCAGGCGTAGGCTACCCTATTCGGGCGGGAGCGGCTAGAGTTCTCCCGGATGTTCCATTCGATGCCGATAAACATAGATGGGAAATTGAATGTCAATTTGAAGGAGGTTATACATTGGAAACTTGTTTCCAAGCCGCAGAAGAATTGTTGGAGGCGGATTCCGGCCAAATGCTAAAAACCGCCGTGATAGGTGAACTCAATAAAGTTCAGGCAGTAGATTCCGGAGCATTTACACTGGGGGATTATTCTTTAACTCTTATACAATTTGGCGGCCAACAAGCGATTTTTAAGGTGGTTGTCCTTGTTACGATTGGCGATAAAACAAGGAAAGTGTCTTTAGTGGTGGGAGTATCTCGTCATCCCATTTTAAATGAAATGGTTAAGGTTGATCATGAATGGATTGCAAAATTCCGACAATTGGAAGCTGAATCAAAGGGGGTAAAAGACCCTCTTTCAAGAGAAGCAGATGAAACCGCAACTTTCCCAAGGCATTATGGCGCTCGGGAGACAAAAGCGGGTCCTTACGCTTGGGTGAGTGAATATTGCGAGGGTTATTTTGAAGCAAATTTATTTTATCGAGATTCCAGCTTTAATTTTTGTGGGGATAATATTGATAGATTTGTGAGGTTGAATGGTCTTAATCAGGGGAGAGAGGGGAAACAGTTAAAAATCGAAGATTCCGACGAAATTCGAAGTGAAGTTTTAAAACATCAAATTCGGACCGCATTGCTTGCTAAAATGGTGATGAAGGCCTCTTTTAGAAGTGGGGACTACATGTATCATCCCGCCCAAAAAAGATTAATGCTTCATTGTTACCGTAGGCCACCCGGGGTTGATTTGTGTGATCAATTGGAAGTTGAGGGCTGTGAAAGAAAATTACTTATTGCGGCGTTTCAATTGATTTTTTCAATCATAAGCACTGAAACGAATCTTTCACCTAATGGAGGAGAAGATACGCATAGAAATTATTTTATTTATTCTTTGCAGGATTTAATAAAAGCCATTGGGGATTTGCGTAAAGATGAAACATTTTTGAATCAACAAGAATGGGCCTTTGTTACAAATATATTTTCTCTGATGGCTCAAGGAATTCTTTCTGGTGCCCCTAGTGAAATTGCGGATCGAGCCTTGGCCACTCGCATGCGGATGGTTCAACTGACTTTGATGGATCATTAGTGCCTTTTTACGCAAAAACCGGTTCGATCCCATTCACGGGTCGCTGATTTTTTAACCTGTAAAATAGCCTAGAGCGGAGTTTCGCTGGCGCGAAACGAGTTTTTAAAATAGGGCACTGCGCTTCGCTGCGTGCCTGTGGAGCGGGTGAGGGGAATCGAACCCCTGTCAGCAGGTTGGAAACCTGCGGTAATAGCCATTATACGACACCCGCATAAGAAGAAGCCTCCGTATTTTAGGGAAGAATCGGACTAATTTCAAGAAAAAATCCATTAATGGGCCGCTGTCTCGGATTCAGTGGGCAAAGGAAGAGGAGTCTGGAGAGAAAAATAGCCTTCTTTTTGTTGATCTTCGAGCGCCGTAAAAACTTTTTGAACTGTGGTTCGAACATCAAAAATGATGGGATCTCCTTCAGGGAATTTCATGGTTAATTGTCGGTCGTTTTCATCGAGAGAAAGATAAGCGATTTGCGGTGTTCCTTCCTCTTTAAGTCGATAAGAAAAGGAAAAAGTGGAGTCGGGGGTATGGAGATTGCATTCTCCGTTGGTTCCTGGCTTGTTTTGGATGCAAAAAAGCGACGTTTGGCCTAAATTAAGCTTACGGGTAGAACTATCATTAAGCGCGGAGACAGCTTCGATTTTTTCATAAGGAGCCGCTTCAATAATGGTTAACATTCTTTCTGAAGCCTCTTGAAGTGAGCCATGGGCTATAGCATTAAGAAAATCTTCTTGATGGCCCCATTCTCGATAACTCAACAGGATTCCTCCACCGAGAAATACCCCTAATGCAATGGGTTTCCAAACTTTATCAGCAGTATCGGTTATCCAATCTCCTAAGTAGAATTTTTCAGCCATTAAAAAATATTACGCGAATACAGGGGGCAAACTTATACTAAAATAAAATCCTGTCAACATATTAACGCTTCCATAAGACCGCGCACAACCTTTATGATACAGCCATGGAACAATACCTCAGCCTCGTGCGTGAAGTTCTCGAAAACGGTGAAGAACGAAAAGATCGGACCGGAACCGGCACGATTTCGATTTTTGGAATTCAACGAAAATACGATTTGCGCAAAGGATTTCCGATGCTCACCACCAAAAAAGTCCTCTACGATGCCGTGTTGTATGAATTGTTGTGGTTCCTTCACGGCTCCACCAACGTGAACGATGACCTCAAACAGCACACTCCGATTTGGAATCCCTGGGCCGATGCCACCGGCGAGCTCGGGCCGATTTATGGCTATCAATGGCGAAAATGGGATAAATTCACGTGGGACGAAAAAACGAAAAAATATGAAAAATCGCACGTGGACCAAATCGAAGAGGCGATTCGCATGATCAAAAAAGATCCCACGTCCCGCCGTATCATTGTCAGCGCCTGGAATGTGGCCGATGTCCCGCGCATGGCTTTGCCGCCGTGTCATCTTCTTTTCCA
Source organism: Candidatus Gracilibacteria bacterium (assembly GCA_041658685.1). NCBI lineage: Bacteria > Candidatus Altimarinota > Candidatus Altimarinota bacterium. Next base: position 122,916 of record JBAZZS010000001.1, read on the forward strand.
ATTTTATGTGGTGAACGGTCGATTGGATTGCCAATTGTATCAACGCAGTGCCGACATCGCGCTCGGCGTTCCGTTCAACATCGCGAGTTATGCCACGCTCATGCACATGATGGCGGGGGAGTGTCATTTGGTTCCCGGAATTTTTACCCACACCATCGGCGACGCGCACATTTATTTAAATCATGTGGAAGGCATGAAAGAACAACTCAAGCGCACACCCAAACCGCTTCCGACCTTAAAAATGAATAAAAAACCATTCCACGAATACAAATTTGAAGATTTCAAAATCGAAAATTACAACCCGGATCCTTTTATAAAATTTAAGATTGCGGTTTGAAAAAATCCTTCTCCATCATCGTAGCCATCGACAAAAACCTCGGGATTGGCAAAAACAACCAGCTCCCGTGGCATTTTTCAAAAGACCTCCAATACTTTGCGCGTATCACAAAAACCACACAAAATCCTCAGGCTAAAAACGCGGTGATTATGGGGCGCAACACCTGGGCCTCCATTCCCGAAAAATATCGCCCCTTTCCGGGCCGCCTCAATATAGTGCTCACGCGAGATCGCGATTTTAAAGTCCCGGAAGGAGTGGTCGTGGCGTCTTCGTTGGATGACGCGCTTGTCAAAGCCAAAAACCTCAAAGCGGAAAATTGTTTTGTGGTGGGCGGAGCCAGCGTGTACCGCATGGCCATCGAGCATCCCGCCTGCAACCATCTCTACATCACGGAAATTTTAAGTACTTTTGATTGCGACACCTCTTTTCCGTCGATCTCGCTTGATCGTTTTAAACGCATAAAAGAGTCCGAAATTTACGAAGAAAAAGGGTCACAGTTCCGGTTTGTGGAATACGAACGATTGTAGCTTTCCTCTTTAATTTTCGAATGCGTTTTGATAACGTATTGGCATTGAACCGGTTGGTTTTATGAAAAAAAATCCTCTCAAACGTTTAAAATTGTTGGAAAAAGTAACGGCAAAAATGCCGTATTTTGTGTTAGCGCTCACGATTTTGGCAGTGGTGCAGTTTCTGGGAAATGCGGGGATGGCGTTCACGCTCAACCGTCTGGATTCCAACAACGCCACGCTCATTGATGAAATGGGGCGGATTCAAACTTCACTCACTACGCTCGGAGACGGATTGAATGAAACAAGGCAAGTATTGGGACTTCCGGCCAAGGAATACGTGACCAGCTTTTTGACGAGTGAAGATGTCGGCGAGGATACGGAAGATACGGAGACGGTTGAAGCCGCAGATCCGACCGTCGAGATTTTTAATGTGATTGAAAAGCTCGGGGAAGAGGAAGCGACACAAGCTTTATATGAAAAAACAAAAACCGATCTTGAGGCCTACTTCAACGCCACGGAAAATATTGCATATTTTGAAAGCAAAGGCCTTTACCTTCGCAATGGCGTGAGCACGCACCTTGCCGACGCGGAGGGGCGCGTGATCTTTACCATTGGAATCCTGGAAAATGGCGACATCGCGGTGACGAGTTATAAAGGAACGTTGCTCGAATGGAGCACGGAAGACGGGAAAGGGGACTTTGAAACTTTTAAACAGGAATTTAAAACTTTATTGGACAACGTAGAGGATACAAAAGCTTGGGTCGACGCTATCGATACCTCGCGTGAAGTCATTTACACCGAGCTCACAACCAACACGGAAATCCAAGCAATTTTGACGGAAAAAGGACTCACCATCGGGAGTGAACAAGAAACCACGTATCATTTTGTGCATCAAATTTTACGAAAAGATGGAGTCGCACTTGTGGAGATCGTTTTAGATAAAGAAACCGGAATGATTTGGGCGGCTGAAAAGGGAGACCCTGCTTTTGGGCAAGACGTTTCTTTTGATGAATTGAATTCGGATAAACTCGAACCGTTCACCATGGTAGAAGATCAAAGTATTTTTGCTCCCAATATTCTTCCCTTACTCACCGCACTCGATGCTCGAACCGAATTCGATAAATCCATTGAAGACACAAAAGCCGCGATCGAGAGTCTGCGCAACGACGAAGGCTTTAACGCGTTGCTTCAAAAATACGGATTTACCTTCACTTTTGACCCCACGGAAACCGAAAAAACGATCGAATACACTATCCTGGAGGGGCCGGAGATCTTTAGAATCCTTTACATCGACAAGACCACAGGAGAACTCAAACTAAAAGAGCCGGGACAGGAAACCGGCTCTCTTTTAAAAGACGTGTTGATTGCGGAGAGTGTGGAATTCACATTGCCCACAGCCGAGGCCTTGGCCAATCTGCCCGGAGCCACGGACACAGCCATTAATATTTTAGTCATGGGAAAACACGGCTCCAATGTGGACACCATGATTTTTACGCACATCGATCCTACACAACAGACCGTGACCATGGTCAGCATCCCGCGCGACCTTTACTACAACAATCGCAAAATCAACAGCGTGTACGCCACGTACGGCATGGGCGAGCTCTTGCGCGAGATTTCCGACATCACCGGTTACTCGGTGAGTCAGTATATTTTGGTGGACATGTATGTGTTTATTGATTTGGTGGATTTGGTCGGGGGAGTGGACGTGACGCTCGCCGAGGACCTCATCGACCCCACGTATCATGTGTATGAAAATGGGGTGGAAAGCACGCTTTATTATGCGGCCGGGGACTACCATTTCACAGGGGTTCAGGCGCTGAGAATTGCGCGTTCGCGACACTCGACTTCGGATTATTCTCGCGCCGAACGACAGCAACTTATTCTTTCCGCGCTTAAGGACAAGGCGGAGACGTTGGGCTTGGGCGATGCCACGACTTTTGCGAAACTCATCAAAACTTGCCTCGATGAAACCGAGACCAATTTGGGAGTCTCCGATGTGTTGAGTTATTTTTTCCGATTCAAAGATTTCACGATTAAAAAAGGAAATGTTTTGAGCACCGCCAATGTGTTGGCCAGCGTACAAGTGCCGGTGAATTTTGTGACCTCGTTAAGAACGGATTCCTGTGGGGAAAGTGGAGTGCCTGCCACCGTTGTCGCTCCCTCCCCAATATCCCCTGACGGCACAGCCCAACCGGAGGCCGGCACAGCAACAGACGCAACCACCCCCTGCACCATCCAATATGCGGTCTACACACTTTCTCCTCGTGACGGGAATTGGGACTACATCAAATGGTATTTTAGGGATACGCTGGAGAAGTAAAAAGACTTGACGAAGGTGATACACCTTTGGTACACTTTGGATGTCTCTATCCTTAATTTAAGAACAATGCCTACCCAAAAGAAAAGATTAAATCTCTGCCTTCCCGACGAAATGGAATCCATTTTAGTTAGGCTTGCCAAGCGAGACGATCTTCCTCAGGCAACAAAAGCGGTTCAATTGATTCAAATCGCCATTGAAATCGAAGAAGACGACATATGGAATCAATTGGCGGAACAACGAGATACCCGGGCTACCAAATTTGTTTCCCATAAAAAAGCTTGGAAATGATTTTTAAAATTCAATATGCCGAAGCCGTGGTTCGAGAGGATATCCCGAAATTGAGCAAAATGATGAAAGTCCGTATACGGGAAGCCATTGAAGAAAAATTAACCACCCATCCCGAGCAATTTGGAAAACCATTGAGACGATCTCTTCGAGGATATCGAAAGTTAAGAGTGGGAGATTATCGGGTGATTTTTCGTATTGAAGGGTTTTATGTGAAAATTTTTAGAATTCAACATCGTTCCGTAGTTTATATGTCTCAAGTTTTCACTTTTTAATTTATGATCACTATCCACACCGACGGCAGTTGTCTCGGAAATCCCGGCCCAGGCGGGTGGGCGGCCATTATTAAAATTGGGGCAAAAAAAGTGGAAATCAAAGGTGGCGAATCCGAGTCCACCAACAATCGCATGGAAATCAAAGCCATGGTCGAGGCCTTGCGTTGGGTTAAAAAAAATCATTCGAAACCGTGGCCTTCAATCGAGCTGTTTTCGGATTCAACCTTGCTTGTTAAAACTCTAAACGAAGGCTGGAAGCGAAAAACCAACCAAGATTTGTGGGCTCAATTGGATGAAGCGCGTGAGGGCTTAAAAGTGAAAATTGAGTGGGTAAAAGGCCATGCCAACAACCCCATGAATGAGCGATGCGATGTGCTGGCAGTGAGCGAAGCGGGGAAAATCGCGAGAGCAAAAAAGCCTCCCCGGGGCGGCGAGTACAGATCAACATCATCCATTGTTGCCAAATCCGCGTCTTCAACCAACAGCCCAAGCTCCTCCGATCACTACCTTTGCCAACGATGCAAACGCACTTCCTCCGGCCTTCTTGGCTACTTAAAAGAATCCGGACTCATCCGCGTGGATTGCCCCTCGTGCAAAAGTTACATCAAATTCGCGGCCCCCACTCCGGCCAATCTCGTTCGTGCCAAAAAACGCATTCTCCTCACCTCAAAAGAAATTGAATCCTTTCAACTTCAACGTAAAAAAGAAGGCACGCCACTCACGGATCGTGATCTCAAAACTCTCAAAGGCATGACAAAACAAGAAGCCGAGCAATCATTCGAAAGCGCGCAAAAATTATTTTAAAAGTTCATTTAGCATTTCGCGCAAATTGGCTTCGGATTGAAACCCGACTTTTTGAGTCACGGGTTGGCCGTTTTTGAAGACAATCATGGTGGGGATGCTCATGATGCGGAATTGAGAAGCGGTTTTATTGGCTTGATCCACGTCCATTTTGCCAATTTTAACTTTGCCTTCAAACTCGGTGGCGAGTTTTTCCACAATCGGACCTTGCATTTGGCACGGACCGCACCAGGTTGCCCAAAAATCCACTAAAACAGGGAGTTGAGATTTTAAAACTTCCTGATCGAAGTTACTGTCGTTAAAAACATGAGCCATAAGTTTGGGGTTAGGAATTTTTATTAAAGGTCTATTTTAAAATACCCTATTTTTTTTATCACGAAAACCCTAAAGAACCATAGGATGAGCTCCCGTCAATTTAAATTATAAAACCACACGAGATGAGATGGTAAAAAGATGTCAAATCCGGTATAATAAATAGATTTAAAAGTTGTTATAAAGGTTGTGCCTGAAGGTATGGTTCGGCAAGCTCACCATGACACAAGCAATGTCACCCTGAGCCTGTCGAACGGGTGACCTATTAAATTTCTCCCCATGAATTCCCTCAAACCCAAACTCGCACTCTTCACCTTATTGATGTTGCTCGTCCCTGTTGTAGAAGGATGGGGAAGCTTTTCTTTGCCTTCCCTTCCCGTGGTCCCTGAATTTGAGAACGGGGGAGTGCGCGCCGGAACTCTGTATGGGGAAACGAATCTCAATGCCGACATTTTACCCACCGCCTCACTCGATGGCGTTGCGCCCGCTTATGAAAAAACAACCACGTTTTTGTCTCCGATTTTGACCGCAGATTTTCCGTTTGATGCCGTGGAAGTGGATTGGGACGAATTTAACCCTCAAAATACTGCGATCACCATTGAATTGCGCTTTCAAAAAGAATCCGGCACATGGACTTTGTGGCAACCGCTCTCTTCAGACGAAATCGATTATGGAACCCTGAATGCAGAAAAAATAACTCCGGCCACGATTTTATTAACAATTGAACGATCCAAAGCGCTTCAATATCGAGTGACATTAAGGAGTGATGGGTCCACGGCCCCGCAAGTTCAAAACATTCAGTTTCATTATATTGATGCCACTTCAACGGTTTCAAAAAATCCGAATCCTGAAACTTCCACTCAATCTGCAACCTCATCCGCCACTCCCTCGGCCCCGCGTTTAACTTTTGCCAACGACACTCTCGACATCATCACTCGAGAAGAATGGGGCGCGGACGAATCCTGGCGTCTCAGTAGTTTTTATGGAGAAGCAGACCCCGAAACCCCGGTGACCGAAGAAGATATCGGTACGGAAGCCACGTCCACGGAAACCGATCGCAACGGAGATGAGCCCACCATCGAAGAGCTTTATCCCGAAGATTTTGCGATTTCAAAAACCGTGACCAAAGGGGGCGATGGCAGCACCTTGTATTGGCCTCTCGAATATTCAAAAAACGTGAAAAAAATAGTGATTCATCATACCGCAGGCAGTCTCACCGATGATCCCGAAGCCACGATTCGAGCCATTTATTATTATCATGCCGTGCGCCGCGGATGGGGCGACATCGGGTACAATTACATCATTGCGAACGGAAAAATTTATGAAGGACGTTACGGTGGAGACGGTGTGGTTGGAGGTCATGCGCGAGGCTATAACACCGGGACGATCGGGATTTCCGTGATCGGTAATTATGAAAACGATGAAATTTCCTACCAGGACCTTGAGGCCTTGAGTCGCTTGATTGAGGCTAAAGCCGATGTTTACAACATCGATGTGGACGGGTATTCGAAGTTCCACGGAAAAGTGATTGCCAATGTGTTGGGGCATCGCGATGTGGCGAGCACTTTGTGTCCGGGAGCGAATTTATATGCCGTCATTCCGGTTTTGAGAGAAGTGATGGCCGCGGACATGGACAACACGGAAACGGGGTTGATCGACACCACTTCCTCCAGCCCTTACGCCTTTGCCAATAGTAATGATTACGATCCTTTTGCATTGGAGCCGGAACAGGAAACCACCCTGACCTTGCAAGTGAAAAATATTGGCACCGAGACATGGACGAGCAATACGTATTTGATCGCGAATCAAAACCCGAGCGCCGAAGCCTTGGTACGCCTTAAAAAAGAAAAGACCGGTTCGCTCAGCATTGCCACGATTCAAGAAAAAAGTGTGGCCCCGGGAGAAATCGCTACATTTAAAATTCAGGCGCAGGCTTTGATGAATGGCGGATTTCAAAATTTTAAACTCACTCCGATTTTTAACGGAAAAACCAAGACCGGCCATTATTTGAATTTGCCCGTGTATGTCGAGACACCGATTTTATCGTACGATGGGGCGAAAGTAACGCTTTCAAAAACGCGCGTAAAAACCGGGGAAATTTTTACCGGCACCGTGACGATCAAAAATACGGGAAATGTGAATTGGACGCGTGAAGGAAGTTATCCGATGGTTTTGGCCACGGATTCAAATGAGAGTCGAAAGAGTTCTTTTTTGAGCGGCGCAAATAAAACTCAATTCGCAACTTTGGTGGAAGACGTTGTCGAACCCGGGAAAACCGGAACATTCAAGCTTTCACTCAAAGCGCCCTTCACCGGAGGCACCTACACGGAAACCCTAGTCCCTGTCATGGAAGGCGTGGGGGGACTTAAAGGCAATGCCATCAGCTTTAACGTTGCGGTGTACAGCTCGGGCACACAGGCCACGGTCAAGGCCATGAGCGAGGATACGATTTTTACGCCCGGAGAAACCAAAGAAATTTGGATCACACTCGAAAACAGCGGAGCCCAGACATGGACTTCGGCCCAGTTCAGTGTTGGTAAAATTCATCATTCTTCCATCGGTGTGACCAAGCCCGCGTTGAAAAAAAATACCGTGGCTCCCGGCTCAACCGGGGACATCACGTTCTCGATCACCGCTCCCACCAAACCCGGCACTTATTTTGTTTATTTGGTCCCGCGCCTCAATAAGCAAAATCTCATGAGTAAAAATATCAAATTCCAATTCACGGTCGTGGCCTCCGGAGGGGATGTGGCTTTGGACTCGCAAGATATTCGCGTTAAATTGAGTTTTGATCCCGCCGAAGACGGCAATCCCGTGATCACAGCCAACGGCCCGTTTGAGGTTTATGTGGGTGGAAAATCATTTCTCGAACTCGAGTCCGGCGATGAAGTGGAGGTGCGTTATTCGGAGGGAAATTATCAGATGGTGAGCAATGCGCAAACATGGGTGGATGACGATTATCCGCAATTTATAGCGAAAAATTCAACCACTATTTTGAAAATTGAAAATTACGAAAATCATCCATCATGGAACGCGAGTCTCAATGACAATCAATTCCGAGATACGTTGGAAATTCGATACGACAGCGACGAATCAAAGTTGATCGCGATCAACGAACTCTCCATGAAATATTATCTGCGCGGCGTGGGGGAAAGCACGGAAAGTGAGCCCGTGGAAAAACAAAAAGCCATGGCGGTGATCGCCCGAACCTATGCGCAATATTACATTGAAAAAGATCAGAAATTCCCCGGCAAACCGTATCAAGCCAACGACGATCCGGATGTGTTTCAAAAATACCTCGGCTACGGGTATGAAATCCGCGCTCCGCATTGGGTGGAGGCTGTGACCAACACGCAAGGCCGGGTCGTGACGTACAATGGGATTCTCGTAAAAACGCCTTATTTCAGTAGCACGGACGGAACTGCGACCAAGAGCGCCCAAGAGGTGTGGGGTTGGACCGACACGCCGTATTTGGTGAGCGTTCCGGACCCGTTATGCACCACGTCAACGAGTTTCAGCGGGCACGGGGTGGGTTTGAGCGGATGCGGCGCCACTGCCGCCGCCAATGCAGGCAAAACGTATGTGGAAATTTTAAAATACTACTACACCGGGGTGGAAGTTGGGACGTACGCGAGTGGGAATTGATTTTTTCCTTTCCCCCGTATTTTCCTTCCATAACCGTGTCGTAGCTTTTTTGAGTATCGAAATGGCTTAAATAAGCCATAAATAGACGTAAAATCCGTGCACGTGCAGACTTTTTATGCAGCAGCTTTTTTGACATTTTCTTAATTTTTGATTATGGGTTGGACATTAGTAATTTTCCCCCATGCTTCTCCTCTGCCTCAACACCGCGTCCAAACAAAGCGCCATCGCCTTGATCGAAAACAACCGCGTTCTTGCCGAAAACGAATGGGTTTCTGCGGCCAACGAATCGGAAAAAGTTTTGCCCGGCTTGGAGCAAGTGTTGGCGGATTCCGGAAAAACTTGGGACGACCTCACGCACATGGTGGTGGTCGAGGGCCCGGGCGGGTACACGAGTTTGCGCGTGGGCATCACCATCGCGAACGCCATCGCGTGGGTGAAAAAAATCCCGATGTTTAATGTGAATGTATTTGAGGTTTGGGAAAATCGCTTGTCAAAAAAAGCGCAAAAACAACCGCATGCCATCGCCATTGCCGCAGGGAGGGATCAGTGGTTGGTCAAAGGAAAAATTATGACTCTTGAAGAATTAAAAACCCTAGGGATGCCTTGCTATGGCGAAGTCCCGGACGACATTTCAGGGAACGCTAACGCTGTTGAAATGGCGAGTTTTGGAGAAGCCCTGGTTCAGATTGATTTTCAAAATCGCAGCACGGTAAAAAGTGTGCAACCCGTGTACACAAGGCCACCGCTGATCACCGGAAAATGACTTTATTGTTGATTCATTAAAGTCCTAACCCTGGTTATTAATAATCTTTTAAAAACCAATGGTAATTTATCGAATTTTTTTGCCGCTTCTTTTCTGGAATCAATTTCAAGAACGTTGGGGGAGAGCAGATAGTCATCCGTAAGAGGGTATTTAGTCAAAAGAGCATAAATATGATTTAAATCATCCATCGGAAAGTTTCATAGCTATAATGGCCTGTACTAAATCAGAAGGGAAATCATCGCAATCACTTGAATCTTCATTTGTTGATTTGGAAACAGATTCAGCCTCATCTAGAGATACATCCCCCTGAGAGTTCCCTTCTGGTGTATCCCCATCGAAGGATGGGATTGCAGAGAGAGTATCGTCTGGCGGAGGAGTTTTTTCCCCCTCGCAACAACTTTCAATTTCAAGAAGATAAATAATGGCTTCTGAGCGATTAGACATATTTTTTTGATTAAATTATAGAAAATTAATTTTACTTAAAAATATTTTTCAGTCATCCATTTTGGCTTGACGATGCGGGTTTCTGTTGGAGTTTAGTTTTTTATTCTTGGCCTCCTCTCTCATGAAGGGCGGTTAAAAGAAGTAGAAGGTTTCGGGTATGTCGAGAAGCCAGTACGCTAGGGAGTCTATTCGAAGAACCGTCGATGGGAGATTCCGGAGGGCGAACGCGGCCCACGGCCGTTGATTCTCTTTCTAACATTAGTTGGAAAGCACCTCCTGAAACAATAGCGGGGGAAGGGATATCCGTCATGCTTATTAAAGAGCTCGATTGAAGAGGCAGATTATGTCGTTCCCATGGATTTCCTAGACCAGGATAAACACCGCTGGTCCGAGAGGGTTCGTCCCATCCTGTTTCTTCTAATGCCACCATTTTCAATCTTTTAAGATTAAGACATCATGATTTTAGTATAAAATATACAATTAAGTCAAACAAGTCTTGACAAATATTTTATTTCGAGTAATATAGCTTCCTTACATTCACTCCGGTTTACTCCGCTCGGTTGGAAGTAAGGGATGAAGCTCTGGGAGGGGGTTTCGTCTCTTGCTTTCAGCCGAGCAGACCCTACGCACGAAGCGTAGCGAAGTGCGCTTCCCCGCATTCTTTTTTTATTAACCTTATCCTGAATGTATGGTTCGAGACGTCCCTTCGGGACTCCTCACCATGACACAGATATTTTTTCTCTACCCGCCCCCACCGCGGGTTTTTAAAAAAGACAAAATCACTGCGCGATCTTGTCTGGTTCATTTTTTGTTTAGAAAAAGGTAATGACTCCTTTGTTAAATTAAGGGCGCCCTTTCCGGTGTGCGCGGATTTTCGAACTTTCATCGGTTCGGCGAATCTTCGTCTCTGCAAGGGTTGCTCATTGAAAGTCTGCACAACCGGGCTTCACACAAAAAAAGGAGAAAAAAGCCCATGACTCACCTTCGCAACTTCTTGACCTCGGCCTGTGCGCTCGGAGCGACCTTCGCAACGGGCTGCATGGACTACGGCATCGACGCTCTCATGGAAGAGCAGGGCCTCACTCAATTCCAAGACTGCACCACCTTCGTGGGGGACAAGGACTACGGCTACTCCAACGAGGTGTTCGACGCCACGTTCGTGTACGGGAACTGTGCTCCGGACGAGTACCGGGCCTACCTGCTCATCGACCATGACTTCGAACTCATGGACGTGACGCAAACCACGGTCGAGTACACCACCCAAAACTACGACACCGTGGTCCTGGACGCCGTTCGATTCAGCTTCGACTTCTGGTACAACCCTGTGGACATCGAGGTCTCGGTGGTTCCGTTCAGCGGGAATACGGTGCTCGGCATTCACGAGTTCCGGATCCTGTGCATGGACGACGACGACTCGTGGTGTCCCGTGGAATACATTCGGAGCGCCACGGCCGAGGATTTGGAGTGAACTTTGAGCGGGCGGGGAGGTCGAGGTCTTACAAGATTTCGACTTCCCTGCGCTGAAAATTCAGCACTGGAGTAAATGGCAGCATTTTTCTCAAGCTCACTTCGTCCCGCGATACGGGACTTCGTGAGTGGTTGTGCAGACTTTCTTGGTGGAAAAGAGAAAAATGTCTCCAAAAATGTTGTCAAAACCGCTTATAAAATCGCTCGCAAAATTGTGTTTAAAATCGGGCTCAAAATCATAGCTAAAATTGCCCGAATTTGAGTACCAAAAACAATCTCATTCGCGGCTTCCTTCGCTTCATGCGTGGTGCCGGAAAGGTGAATATATACTCACCCACCAGTTTTGTCACGCCAAAATGATGATTTTGATCTGGGGAAGCGAGGATCTTCGTGATACATTTTTAGTACTGAAAAGCGAAATTTAATCCTCTTTTTTATGACTGAATTTATTCTCGAAAAATGTTCACAAAAATTTAATATTTCTTGCGTGAGAGACGCATCGAAAACGATCGAAAAAGCTCACGCGGAGATCTCGCCGACTCACAATAGTTTGACCCCTGCCGATTTTTTTACAACCGTCACAAAATTCTCTCCCTCCACTTCCTTTTCAGAGGATTCTCTTCATAAAAATTTTGTTGAATACGGCCGCAACGCCAAAGAGTGGCTTCGCAAATGTGCGCTTATCCTCCCCGAAATCGACCGTCAACAAATCTGGAAGAAGAAAGGCTTTTCGAGCATTTTTGAATATGCGGGGAAGCTGGCGGGGATGAGTAAATCGTCGGTTGAAGATGCGCTTCGAATCATGAAAAAAGTTGAAGACAAACCCGCGCTTCGTAAAGTGATCGAGGAGAAGGGGATTCAGAGCGTGAAACCGGTGATTGCCATCGCAACTTCCGAGACCGCTGATTTTTGGGCGGAAAAGGCGCGAATCATGAGCAAAAACACGCTTGAAACTTATGTTCACGAGTACAGGTTAGAGCGGCTTCCTAGGACGCCGGCCGTATCTGAAAAACAAATCACTATGCCCCTCTCTCCCGACGTGGCCGCTGAGCTCGAAAAACTCAAAGGCAAAGGCGATTGGAACACCCTTATGCGCGAACTTTTACAACTCCGAAAAGAAAAACTCGAGGCTGAAAAACCACAATCGGTTGAGACTCCCTCGCGCCACATCCCTGTAAAAGTTAAAAATTTTGCAGTTGCGAAAACGCGTGGCCAATGCGCTTATCCTGGCTGTAAAAAATCTTATAAAATACTTCACCATACTCAACGTTTTGCGCTCGATCAGGTGCATGACCCCGATCATCTCGTGCCGTTGTGCGAGGCACATGAGCACCTTGCGCATCACGGCCTCATCGCAAATGAAGACCTCGCGCCTGAGGAATGGGGGATTTTGCTGGAGCCGGAATGGTGGGACCTCAAACAAGTGGTGGATGAGAGGGTGCAGGAGCATAGGGGAAAATAAAAAATCATAGATCACTTGCGCAATAAGAAGGAAAGGAAAATTTTTGTAGACCAGACACACAATGAAATGGAGTGTCCGACTCCCATTTTGTTTGTTCATTGAACATTGGGGATGATTTGGTTATTGTAGGGCCATGCTTTACATCGTCTCCACCCCCATCGGTAATCTCGAGGACATCACGTTGCGCGCCCTGCGAACGTTGAAAGAAGTCGACCTCATCGCTGCGGAAGACACGCGCCACACCGGGATTCTTTTGCATCATTTTGAAATTTCAAAACAGCTCGTTAGTTTCCATTCTTACAGTGACGAATCCAAACTCAATAAAATCATAGAAGTCCTGCGCCAAGGCAAAAACGTGGCTCTCGTCTCCGATGCCGGAACTCCCGGTATTTCAGACCCAGGCTACTTGCTCATTCGCCGTGCCATTGAAGAAAAAATTCCCATCACCGCCATCCCGGGCGCCAGCGCACTTTTACCCGCACTCGTCACTTCGGGTTTGCCCATCGACAAATTCGTGTACCTTGGTTTTCTTCCTCTAAAAAAAGGCCGAAAAACATTACTCGAAAGTTTTAAGCAAGAAGAACGCACCCTCGTTTTTTACGAATCTCCGCACCGTCTTCACAAAACGCTCTCGGATCTTCAGATCGCGGGTCTCGGCGATTTTCAACTCGTGCTCGCTCGCGAGCTCACCAAAATTTACGAAACCGTTTATCGCGGCACGGTCTCGAGTCTCGCCCAATCCTTTGCCAATCAAAAACTGAAAGGGGAGATGGTGATGATGCTGCACCAATAAAAATTTATCTCACCACAAAATTCACCAGTCTCCCGGGCACAAAAATTTCTTTCACGATCGTCTTGCCTTCGAGATTTCGCTTCACGCTTTCGTCGGCTTGAGCGGCTTTAAACGCGTCTTCTTTAGAAATGTCTTTTGGGACTTGGAGCACACAACGGACCTTTCCATTCACTTGGATCACCAAGTCCATGGTGGAGGAAACCGTCAACGACGCGTCGTAGGTCGGGAATTTTTGATCAAAAACACTGGCCCATTTTTTGCTTGTCGTCGCCACCCCTTGAAGTTGCGTCCACAATTCTTCGGCAAGATGCGGCGCAAGAGGAGCCATCATTTTTACCACGATTTCTTTGCTTTTTTGATCGAGGCCTTCGTGTCCGGCTTCATTGAGAAATTCCATGACTCCGGAAATCGCGGTGTTGAAATGAAAAATTTCAATGTCCTCGGTCACGCGCTTTAATGTCAAATGCAATTGTCGCAACAGCGCCGGAGAAATCACGGGCACCGAATCCGCCGTCACCATGGCCCATATTTTTTGCACAAAACGGGAGAGGCCGGTGATGCCCTTGTCGCTCCAATCTCCGCCTTGAGTGAAAGGCCCCATAAACATCAAGTACATGCGAAAAACATCGCTTCCGTATTTTTCGACAAACGAATCCGGACTCACCACATTGCCTTTGGATTTGGACATTTTGGCGCCATCTTTGGTCACCATGCCTTGGTGCACCAATCGTGTGAACGGCTCCTTAAATGGCACGAATCCCGCATCGTGTAAAACTTGATTGACAAATCGCGCGTAGAGCAAATGCATGCACGCGTGTTCGGGCCCGCCAATGTACATGTCCACCGGTCCCCATTTTTTGAGAATCGCAGGATCGAACGGTTTGTTTTTCATCGTGGCGCACGGGTAGCGTAAATAATACCAACTCGAACACACAAACGTGTCCATGGTTTCGGCTTCGCGGGTGGCAGGGCCTTTGCATTGGGGACAGCGCGTTTTCATGAAACGATCGCTCGTGGCCAAGGGTGGTTTGCCTTTGGGGACGTAGTTTTTAATGCGCGGCAACACCACGGGCAAATCTTTTTCCGGCACCGCCACTTCGCCGCATTTTTCACAATTTACAATTGGAATCGGCGCGCCCCAGTAGCGTTGGCGAGAGATGAGCCAGTCGCGCAGGCGATAGGTTTTTACACGTTTCCCGTAGCCTTTTTCCTCCATATAATCCATGATTTTTTCCGTGGCCGCATGAATGTCCATGCCATCCAAAAATCCGCTGTTCACCATCGTGCCTTCTTCTTCCTGCACTTGTTCAGGCTTGGTGATGGGGGAGGTGTCTCCGTCCTTGCCTTTCACCACGCGAATCACGTCGATGCCCATGGCTTGCGCAAATTCAAAGTCGCGCAAATCATGCCCCGGAACTCCAACCACATGCCCGGTTCCCACACTGGTCAGCACAAAATCGCCCAAATAAATCGGCATTTTTCGCCTCGTCAAATCATTGATCGCATACAATCCGGTAAACGCTCCGGTCTTTTTTCGGCCTTCGGACATGCGTTCAAGCTCGGTTTTTTTGCTCGTGGCTTTGATGTACGCCATCACGTCTTTTTTATTCGGGAAAAGATCGATGTTTTTTGTCGCGAATTCGCTGTCCGGCGCCACCACCAAGAACGTGGCCCCAAAATTAGTGTCCGGCCGTGTGGTGAAAACCGCGATCGTCTGATCCGTGTCCGCCACTTTATACGTGATGTTGATCCCGGTTTTTTTGCCAATCCAATGTTGTTGCATGGCAATCGTTTTTTCCGGCCAATCCAACCCGGAATAGTCGAGAAGTTTTTCCACATAATCCGTAATTTTCCAAAACCATTGCGCGAGATTTTTTTGCACCACTTCACTCTTGCAGCGTTCGCAAATCCCATCTTGAACCTGCTCGTTGGCGAGCACGGTGTTGCATCCCGGGCACCAATTCACCGGTGCCTTTTTTTTGTACGCCAAGCCGCGTTTGTACATTTGTAAAAAAATCCACTGCGTCCAGCGATAATAATCCGGAGAGCTCGTATTCACGGTTTGGGACCAGTCGTACATGGTGCCCATTTCTTTGAGTTGGCGAATCATGGTGATCACATTTTTTGCCGTACTCGTGTCCGGGGCAATGCCGGTTTTGATCGCAAAATTTTCCGCCGGCAATCCGAACGCATCAAACCCCATGGGCTCGAACACGTTGCATCCGTGCATGCGCATGTAGCGCCCCCAGGAGTCCGCAGGCGCGAAGTTGTACCAGTGCCCGATGTGAAGTTTGTCTCCGGACGGGTACGGGAACATCACCAAATTGTAGTATTTTTTGCGCGTGTCGTTTTTGAGATCCGTGTCATTGATTTTTTTCTTTTCCCAGAGGGCTTGCCATTTTTTTTCTACGGTTCGCGCTTCATAAAATGCGGGACGCGCAGGAGAGGTGGCGTTTGATTTTTTAGGGGGTTTGGCGTGTTTCGCAGTTTTGGGAGTCATTTTGGGAGAAATTTTAAGATTAAAACAGGCGTTATTATACCCCAGTTCCAGAGTGAAGCGAAATGACTTTTCCCCATTGACACAAATAACCTTATCCCGTACATTTTCCCTCCTGTAAAAAAGAATATGAGAACATCTGAAACACCTTTTATAACTGGGGATATGGGGATCGTTGAAATTTCTGGGCGGCCTCATAATGATAAAAGCATTGGGAGACCTTCGCTTATGGCAACGTTGCAAGTGCGCTTGGGTGAATTAGATAGGCAGAGGGCACAAGATTTTTTAGCTAAAAACGAACCCCCTGAATTGGTTGGACGCGATGGATTGATTCGATTGGGAGTGGATCTCGTAGGGGAAGGAGCAATGGATTTAGAAGCAGGGGTCTTATCTACAAGGGCTCGAATTTTAGGATTGGGGTCACGGGGACCTCAAATTTTGGATGCGTTGAAACGAAAGGTGGAAGTGGAACAGAGAAGAAAAAGAAGGGGATCGATCCAAGTGGGAAGGGCGCTTATGGCTCAGCCGGAAACTCATCTTGATAGATCTCAGGTGGAAGAGGCAATTCAAACGGGAGGGGTTTTGCTCACTGAAAAAACAACGATTGCAAAAGATGGAACGTTGGAAATTCCATTGGAAGATTTATATTATGTATTGAATCCGAGAGCGTTAACGGATGAACGAATTCAAAGAATATTAGATTTGGGAAAACAGGCGATTTCATCGGATTTGCAGGTCATTTCTGAACGTAAAAATTTCCCTAAAACATTAAAGCCTAGAGAATTTGCCGTGGGTGCTGTTCGTATTGCCCTTGGTCCTTATCTCGCGGTGATCGAATCCGCAGATAATCATCAAGGTGCTTTTCAGTTGGCGACTCGTGTTTTGGATGGGATCCGAACCACAGGGATTGATGTTCCTCGGGAGGTTGCACTTTTTAATCGAACCAATTCTTCGTTAGAAACCAGGGGGCTTAAAATTCGAGTTAAACTTTACCCTGCCGATGAATCCACTAAAGAAACATCTGGAAAAGTGATGAACTCAAGGACATTAAGGGACGGGGTTCATTTTATGGACATTTTGACAGGGGAAGAAGGAGAACTGTTCTCTCTTATGGAGAGAATTTCTTTTTTCTATGATTCTAAAAAATCGCAATCTATTCTTATTGGAAGAGCGGGATGTGGAGAAGTCGCTTGGACTCAGCAATCGAGTTTTCAAGAGGGGAATATGGTTACTACAGCCAAAGAATTGGCCTCAACCCCAAAACCTCAAGGGATTAAACGAGGGCAAGGAGTCCCGCACGTGATTCAACCTTGGGTGGATCGATTAAAATGGGTGGGAAGAGATCAGCATGAGCGCGTGATGATGATTTCCGGGGGACTCCCAGATACGGAGACCCTTGAAAAATTATGGAATGAGGGCGTGGGAGTTTTTGTGTTTAGAGATTTAAGAATTCCTGAAGGTGCTTTTGATCCGCAAGGGGAGCCTTCTGGTAAACCGGATATTTATTTTGATTCCGCGTTGTGGACTCATCTTAAAAAACTTGAGGAGCGAGGAGCTCGATTTTTTATGACTTATCCCGAAATGCCGGATCATTTTTCAAAAGAAGAGGGAGCTACAATCCCTGCACATGTCCGTATTTTTCATCGGGGATTGTGGGTTCAGCCGGAAGAAGTGGAGGCGTTGGAAAAGGTGGACACCGTGATTGCGATGTACGGGTCTAATGTGGAAGAACTTGATGAAACTTTGAGGCCACAAGTGGATCAATTCATGAAAAACATGAAAGAACTTTTTGGGGAAAACTTGGCGGTGACTCATGGAAAAGGCCCGGGGTTGATGGCGATTGCAGATAAGGTCGCGGAGTTGTTGGGAATTCCCAGAATAGGCATCGGGATTCAAGTCGAAAATCGAGGGCAACTTCCCAATTATCGTCCTCAAGCCATGGTGGATTTTCTTCCTGGATATCGCTTGGTTCGCCAACAGGCCATGGATGATTTGGCTACGTTTAGAGTTTTTAATGTGGGCGGAGTGGGAACTTTGGAGGAAATCGGGATCACACTTTGTTCGCAAAAATTGGCCAATCATTTGATTACTCCTCTTATTTTTGTTGATCCTAAAGGAGTGGGCGGGTCTAAGGGAGAACATGCGTGGGTTTGGATTCAAAAACAAATAGAAGCCTTAGATGCCACTCCTAAAGAAAAAGAGGGATGGAATATTCCGAAAGATTTAAAACAAATGCAATTGGTGGCCGCACATACATCTCGTTATTGTCATTTTGTTAGTTCTTATGATGAAGCGGAGAAAATCATTCGTGAATTCAAGGAAAATCCAATGGCTTATTATAAAAAACAAAACATTCCTATCCCCTTTGCTCTTCAAGGGGTTGAAGGAGCAAAGAAAACAAGCCAAATCACAAAATTCCCGACTCCTTCTTGGTTTAAAGAAGAAGCGCTTTTAGCAGCCTAAGATATAATTTTTCCCAGCAATCCCTCCATCTCCTTCATCACATCCTTTCTCCATCGCACGGTCTCGTGTCCCCACAGGCCGTATTCAAAAAAGCGCGGAGAAAAGAGTCGAAACGCAAAAGGCTTTCCTTGGATTTTTCCATCGGTTTGCGGTAGGGGCGGTTTTCCGGACAGCGGATCACTCGCCACGCGAAACATCAAAACCCCATGCGTGGCCGCCACAAATTCCTCAATGGTTTTTTGCGAAAGCGAATCGCGAATCAGCCCATACCCCACATGGGAATACGCCGGCGCCAGCGAAATCACGTAAATCTTTTTTGAACGCGGGATTTTATTTTTTCGGTGAAGATCAAGAATAGCGTCAATCCCGATTCGGTTGCCATGGCTGTGCAGAATGAGAAAAACCGTGTCGCCGGTCTTGAGGCAGGCCTCCAGTTTTGTGGTTGCGCCCTTGAGAATCGCAGTGCGAAATTTAGAACTCCATAAATAAGCATAATAATAAATCGGCACACACAGCAGGGGCAAAAATCGCGTCCAATTTCCCAGCGGATGTCGCACTTCACGCGGCCAAATATACGATTGAAAAAATACCGAGATCGGGCCTTTTTTCTCAGTCACAACCTTACTGATTACGCCAAGGCTCGGTTTGTAGTTATGATACAACGTCGAATCCAACGGAAAAACCCCGTTGGGCAGACCCGGGATGGAAAGCACGGAAATCGGAAAAGGGGAGGAGGAAGTCATGCCAAAACCATAACAGGGAGGAGAAAAAGGGGCAAATTTCCAAAAAAAAGTTCGGGGATTCCGTTGGCCCCGAGCGCCGCTTTTTAAAATTTGTAAATTTTAATATAAAACAACCTTGTCCGTTGTATTTTTACGGAGTGAGGTTGATCACTTCGGAGCTGTGATGCAAGCTGTCGGTTGAAAGCATGGTCGTTGGATCTTCGTTGATCCCAAAAATCAGCATTCCCACCGCCAAACTGATCAGGAAAATCGAAAGCGCAATAATAAGAACCCTCGTGTACTCGCGAACCTCTCGAAAACAAAAATGAAGCGGTGAAGACATTGATTTTTGTGTTATTTAAGACGAAAACTCAACTTCGTCTGCTAGAATAATAAAACATTTTTACCACAAAGTCAACAAGTATTCCCCGTTTTTAAGCTTTTTCGCCCTTTTTTTTACAAAAAACGCTTATAATAAAGCCACTTTTAGCCCCTTTCTCTTATGAACGACCTTTCCATTTTGCCCATTTTGAGGAATATTCCTCTTTTTGCCGAGCTGGATGAAACCATCCACGCCGAGATCATCAAACACATCACCATGCAATATTTTCCGGCCAATTATTCCTTGTTTAAGGAAGGGGATCCCGGAACGCGTCTTTACATTCTCAAGTCCGGCTCGGTAAAGATTTTTCCCGAAAAAGATTCGGATCACCCCATCGCCACCTTGCGCGCCAATGATTTTTTTGGGGAAATGGCCTTGTTCCGCGATAAACCCCGCAGCGCCTCAGCGGTCACGGTTGAGGATTGCGAGATTTTCCTTCTTGAAAAGGCGGATTTTTACGAACTCGTACTCAAAAACCCGGTCATGGCCGCCAAACTGAGTGAAGAATTCCTCCGCCGAATTGAAGAAAACCAAAAAAGGAAGAATCAATAAGACACAAGCGTAGCGAGTGTCTCTTTCCCCCGCATTTTGTTTTTTCATCATTAAGCGCTTTCTCTTGCGCTCTTCGCCGCATCTCTCGCACTGGCCTCTTCATTGGTCGTGAGTTGCAAAAATGTAAACACCCACACGCTGTTGGAAAACACTTCCAAAATCGCTCCCAAATACGCGGCAAAATACATTCCGATCAATCCGATGATCACCCCCACCACAAATCCGACTTCAGCCAATGCAAACGTAGCCAACAAACCGGTGGATAAGATGATGATCGAGGGGATCAAGAGCACCAACACAATATTAAAAACAATACGAATGGTGATGAGCAACATCAAAATGAACATCAAAATGGTCTGTTGCCAGTGCCGAATCACTAATTTGGAGCTGGCGCCCATGGATTGCATGACTTTCGCGCCGTCAATGATAATAAAGTAATCCGCATAGGCGAACAGTAACAAAAGCAGTAATCCGATCAAAAACATCAGAATATACGGGATGCAAAGGATTTCGAACGCCCCGGTGCCCAGATTTCGCACCACAAACGAAATCTCGGTCAGCACACTGAACATACTGAAGGTTTTGATGAGTAAATGGTATTCAAACAACGGAAGAAAATGTAAAAATCCGTAAGAAACTCCGTCCACGGTTTTTACCTCTTGGCCGTTGCGTTTGCGCGCAATGAGTTGCACCAACGCAGCCTTGGAAAAGATCGGAAGGATTAAATAAAGGATAAGAACAATGGCGGTGACAATAATGAGGAGAATGCCCAGAGAAGAATGTTTGGAGAAAAAATCCGCAATAAAAATCACGGCTTCGTGAGCAAATGATTCTCCGTGATATTCCCTGAAAATCGAGGATTTCCAAAATGACATGATTTGATAGCCCATGTACCCGATGCCCACCACCAGCCCGATGAGCTCCGGGACGAACGCGTACCACCACATGATGGGTTTATTTTGCTGAGTCAGCTGCCACGCGTCGCGAATAATGGCTTTGTAATTCATTTCCATATGCCGGGATTATAAGGAAAGCGGATTGAATTTACAACTCATCGGAGTTGAATGTGTCATGGGGAGCTTATCGAACCATAGGGTTTATAAGTGGACTTTTTAAAAACATATTTGCCAAAAAAACATTTGTTCTGTAAAATACCCGTTGCGAACAAAATTTAATCTTTTATCCTTACCCCCATGAAGCGCTCCGAGAAAAAGAAAGTCATCAAAAAACATGCGACCCACGGAACCGACACAGGCTCTCCGCAGGTGCAAGTCGCCATTTTAACCGCTCGTATCAATCAACTCACCGAGCATTTGAAAGATCACAAAAAAGACGCCAGTTCTCGTCGCGGACTTTTGGGAATGGTGGGGAAACGCCGCAAATTACTCAATTATTTAAAGACACGAGATCCGGAAGAATTCGAAAAGCTCGCGGATCAATTGAAACTCCGAACCGGTACGGCCGCAGCAACAGAAGGCGCTGCGGAAGCCGCGTCCAAGGCTTCAAAAGTCAAATCCGAAAAAGCAAAGGCAAAAGCCAAAACCAAGGCCAAAGCCAAGAAAAAATAGTTTTTTATCTTGTCCCTTCCCTATCGTGAATTTTTTTGGAAACAAGTCACAGGTAATCTTTCAATGGCAAAGCCATTTTGCGCTGAAAGATCGCTTGAAACTTGGATCTGAAAAAAGGCGCGAAAGGGAAGATTTTTTTATTTCCCTTTAACCCTTTTTTATGGCAACTGTTCAATCGGTTTCCACCGAACTCTTCGGTCGTACATTGACGATCGAGACCGGTTTTTTGGCGATCCAGGCTCATGGATCGGTCACGGTTCGCTTGGGCGACACCGTGGTTTTGGCTACGGCCACCATGGCCCTCGAACCCCGACCTTATGGCGGGTATTTTCCACTCACCGTGGATTTTGAAGAAAAATATTATGCCGCCGGAAAAATCAAAGGCAGCCGTTTCGTAAAACGCGAAGGCCGCCCGTCCGATAACGCGGTGTTGGTTTCACGCATGATCGACCGCCCGATCCGTCCTCTTTTCCCAAAAAAGATGACCAATGACGTGCAGTTGATTGTGTCGACTTTGTCAGCCGACCTCGTGGTGCCTCCGGATACGATTGGTATTACCGCTGCTTCTGCGGCCTTGATGTTGTCCGGAATCCCGTTTGCCGGACCTGTGGCCGGTGTTCGCATCGGATACGCGGCTGTTGAACCCAATGGCCCGGAACAACTCATCGTCAACCCCACGTACGAACAAATCAATACCGGAAAACTCAATCTCGTGGTCGCCGGAACCAAAGACGCGGTCACCATGGTGGAAGCCGCTTCTAAAGAGGTTTCCGAAGACATTTTGTTGCAAGCCCTTGAGTTGGCGCACAAAGAAATTGTGAAAATGTGCGAACTTCAGCTCGAATTGGTTGGGAAAGTGACGGTGGAGAAAAAAGAACCCAATTTCCTCGAAACCAACGAAGCCGCGGTTCAAGCCGTGGATGCGTTTGTGAATAAAGAAATGCTCGACACCATTGGCGGAAAGACCAAGCATGATGTGAAAGAAAAAATTCATGCGATTGAAGAACAACTTTTTGAAAAATACGCGGCGCAAATCGAGGCCGAGGAATTTACAAAAGGCGATCTCAAAGAAATTTTGAATGAACGCATGGAAAAGAATATGCGTTCCAATATTTTGGAAAAGGAATATCGCTTGGATGGACGCGCGATCAGCGAAATTCGTCCGATTTCCATTTCACTCGATGTGTTGCCCAGACCGCACGGGTCTGCGTTGTTCCAACGAGGAGAAACCCAATCCCTCACCATCACGACTTTGGGGGCTCCGGGTGCTGCGCAAATCATCGACACCATGGATGAAGACATCACCAAACGTTACATTCACCATTACAACTTCCCGCCGTTCTCGGTGGGGGAGACCAAGCCCTTGCGTGGGCCTTCTCGCCGCGACATTGGGCATGGCGATTTGTCCGAACGCTCGCTCGACCCCATGATTCCGGAAAAAGAAGCGTTTCCGTATACCATTATGTGTGTGTCTGAAATCACAAGTTGCAATGGATCCAGTTCCATGGCTTCGGTCTGCGGATCCACGCTGTCTTTGATGGCAGCTGGGGTTCCGCTCATCCGCCCTGTGGCCGGAGTGGCCATGGGATTGGTGGTGAAAGACAAGACCAATGCCAGCGCCGGATACAAGATTCTCACGGACATTCAAGGTATGGAGGATTTTGCCGGGGATATGGATTTCAAAGTCACGGGAACGAGCGAAGGAATCAATGCTTTGCAGATGGATATTAAGGTGAAAGGCCTTTCCATCGAGATCATGAGAGAAGCTTTGGGCCGCGCCAAAGAAGCACGGTTGTTCATTTTGGCTGAAATGGCAAAAGCCATTTCGACCCCGAGAACTCAATTGTCTCAATACGCGCCGTTGATCACCACGATTCAAATTGAACCTGAACAAATTCGCACAGTCATTGGAAAGGGTGGCGAAACGATCCAAAAGATCACGGAACAATGCGGAGTGGAAATCGACATTGAACAAACCGGATTGGTCATGGTCACGGCTCCGGATCAGGCCAGTGGCGAAAAAGCCGTGAAATGGATTCACGACCTCACCTACATCCCCAAAGCCGGGGAAGAATTTGACGGCACCGTGATGCGTTTGATGGACTTTGGAGCGTTTGTGGAATTCATGCCCGGCAAAGAAGGGTTGGTCCATATTTCCGAATTGGCTTGGAGTCGCGTGAATAAAGTTGAAGACGTGGTCAAATTGGGAGACAAACTCAAAGTGAAACTCATGGAAGTCGATTCCATGGGCCGTTACAACTTGTCGCACCGAGCCACATTGCCACCTCCCCCTGGAGGAGTGCCGCCTCCGCCAGCCGGTGGATACGGTGGGCCGAGGCCGGGAGGACGACCGCCGATGAGAGGCGGGCCGCGCCGTTAAATTGTCATGGTGAGCACGCACGGAGCGAAGCGGAGTGCGCTCCCCGCATCCCGTATTTTCTTCCCGTAACGCGGGGCGTCTCGAACCATGAATAGAAAAGTATTATCAAAAAGCCCCTGACCATGTTGGGGGCTTTTTTTGGGTTTGACAAACCCTCTTCGCTCATAGAGAATTAGCCTACTTTTGGCTTATTAAAGCAATAAACTATGAATAGAGCATTGGTGATGATAACTGCGGCGGCCGCAGGATATGTGCGACCGGATATGTCAAAAATCGAATCGTTTGTAGATCCAATAGGTGGTGAATATAAAAGTCATGGGATCCCCCCAGAGGTCGAAGCCGCTAAAGAAAATTTAGAAACACGATTGAGGGGATTAGGCGTTGTTTTTGGGTCAGATGCGGCTCAAATGACTGCGCTTAATTCTACGATGCCTGAGCCAATGCCAGAACCGGAAGACCCGTTGCCTGAACCAGGGAAGGAGGCGGTTGTCCCGGGCCCGAATAGAGCAATTGAGATTTTATTGGAGGAGGTCGATGAGCAACACACTGCTGGAGAGCTTTCAGAAGAAGTAGTAAAAAAAACAAAAAAGTGGGAAAATAAGGAATCAGCCCCCTCGTAATTGCAATTGGCCTATCCCGATGACTGATTTATCCATGCAGCATTCTCTACAGCCCAAACCCGGGAAATCCCTACGATCTTCAACCTCAGGCTTAAGACGTGCTCAGCCAAGAGGAAGTGGGTGATTTTTTTAATTTCACCATTTAAAATCATCAGGACTAAACTGATTGTATATTGCATATAGAGCCTCCTCTTGCTGCTCTTTAGCGTTTCGCATAAGCTCTTCATTGCTGGAATCTTTGCTAAACTGATCGTATATTGCATATAGAGCCTCCTCTTGTCGCTCTCTAGCTTTTCTTAGAAGCTCTTCATTGCTGGGAGCATCCTCGAATGTTTTGTTAGAGGCAGACACTACTCGTTGTTTTTTTCTTTCTCGTCTTTCTTGTCGCTCGGGACGGTTTGCACGCCAACGTTTTCGTTTGTCTTGGCGTGCATGTCGGGCTACGGGATCAAGGCCTCTTTTTGGTTCTAAAATAATTTTCCCTTTTTGTTGGACCAATCCTTTTAATTTTCCAAAGAATTCTTTTGAAGTCGCATCCGTATTTTCGTCCACAACAGTCCTCGAATCTCCAACCACGTACAACTCATTGGCCGCTCGTCCGATGGCGACTCCCAGACGGCGTTTTTCTTCCAAGAATCCGATCGAGCCTTCGGCATTACTGCGAGTTAAAGAAACATAAACAATCGGGGATTCACTTCCTTGATAAGCATCAACGGTGCCGATGCGGGGTAACAGTTTTTTCAATAATTTTTCATATTGAGGTCCTCCCAATTTTCGTGACAATCGGTCTCGAATCAACTCCGCTTGACTTGCGTACATGGCGATGACCGCAATATTTTCCGGTTTTTCTCCCTTACGGACTCGTTCTAAAATTTGAGTGACAATGATGTCCGCTTCAAGTCCGTTTTTCTTGGAAGTGCCGGTGGTTCGTTCTCCGGCATGGCGTTCTTTCCCAAGCTCTTGCACCAAGTCTTTGGTGTCGATCCATCGAACAATACCTTGATGCCCAATTTTAGGATCTTCCCTTCCCGGGATCAGTTTGCCATCATAAATCAATTCGCTTAAAACATGAACGATATTGGGGAGAGAACGACGGTTGTATTTAAGGAAAACATAAGGCAATTCTTCTTTAGGATTTTTGCTCCCCAAAATCATTTGAGCAAAAGGGCCTTGTTCAGACATATCCACAGCCGTGGCTGCGGCTTGGAGTGTTGCGCGAATTTTTGCTCTTAAATCACGACAACATTGAATTAATTCATCGGTGGAAAAGGATTCACAGCTCGTTCCCGTAAGACTCTCTCGGATCTCCTCTACGCATTTCCGAATTTCACGTTCCGCAACTTCGTCCGATGAATAGATTGAAGATAAAAATGCGGGAGGAGCATTCTCGATTTCAAGGTTTGAGAGTTTCCATGGCGGTAAAGGGTGATTTTCGTACGATCGTTTGTCCACTTTCACGTCCGCATCCGCCCATATTTTCAGGAGTATTTCTTTTTCAAGTTGTTCCCGTTTTGCGGGCGATACCGGAATATTCCCCAGTTGAAAATAATCTCCAACCATTATCAATTGTTGTTCGGGGAATTGTAAAGCCAGCATTAACTCTTCCCATTTCAAACGGGTGGCTTCATCAATGACCACTACATCAAAACTCATGTCAGCCAATAAAGAGTCATTGATCAATGTTCCGAAGGTGGCTAAAACCACACCCCCTTGTTCCAAATTTGCTTTGAGTTTTTCCCCGCAGTCAGTCAGCTTTTCTTCATATTTCAAAAGAATAGCTTTTCGGAATTCTTCTTTAAAAGCTTGCATATCCTCTCCATTCCATCCTTTTTCTTTTGCTTTTTTTCGAGCTTCTTCATCTGACATTTCATTGATGCGAGTAAGCACCGCATGAGGAAAGTTGATCCCTCGTCGAATACGACTGGGACATAATTTAGGATCAACATCTTGAGCACTATTGCCCGCACGGTGCACTTTAATTTCTCTTTTTTGCAATCCTCGGCCGAGAACGTCTACGCCTTTGTTTGATTCCGAAAGGACCAAAACGCGTCGACCTTGCCTGACATGCTCTGCAATGATTTCGCAAGAAGTGCTGGTTTTCCCGGTCCCCGGACCGCCGTGTAAGAATAAAACCGGATGAGCCAAGATTCCTCCCTCTTTTGTTAATAAGGCTTTTCCATACGCTTCATTTTGGGTCGCATCCAGGCCCTCTTTGGTTTGCAATTCTTCCTTCGCCTCTATCTTGGGAAAATCTCCTTGGATAAAACTTCGTGCAGGGAGGAGCGGTTGTTCTTCTACCTTGCCCATTGCGGTCCAATATCGTGCAGGTTCTTTTTTCCCGGGGATTGTTAGGGTTAAGGATTCGCCTTCATCGAGAGCGGTATAGATTTTGCCGCGAGTGGTTAGAGAAACATGAACGATAGGACCTTGGGGCTGATCTGTTTGGGTCTCATCCGTGGGAGAGGGTGTTACCTTTTGGACTTCTCCTGAGGCGAAAGAAACCAGACGCTTGGGGCGGGGAGGCCGATGATTGGGGTGAGGTTTGTATAGCGTAGAATAAAGTGAGTGATAGGGATTTTCTTCCCGTTCCTTCCTTCTATCTTCTGCTCTTTTATCTTTTTGAGGAGCGCTGTGACTGGTGATTTTTACACGAGTCCCCGGGGATAGGGCAATCGCTGTTTGAATGGAATCTGCGTCTTCGGATGGAGTCACGCTTAAAAAACGTCCTTTTCTTGAGACGCTTTGGGCCTGAATTTTTTTAGGGTGTCCTTTACATCTGACTTCATCGATGAGTGCTGTACGGGCCGCTTGTTGCATTAAAAACACAGCACTTGCCCAATCCTCTACAAAAGAGTTGTTTTCCGGGACGGGGGAGACATCGTTTGTTTGTATATCAGGTGTCATTGGATGAGGGAACTGGTGCAAAAAGGGGAGGGGCTGAAGCTCGGACAGGAAGTGTTGATTGCAAGGTCGGGTCTTAATCCGCCTGCATCCAAACGATTTCCCCGTCTTTGTTGTGAGTTCAGCCCCAAGCAGAAATGGTTTATGCCACTCACCTTATCTGCCGGAAGGTGGGGCATGTTGAGGTTGGCGCGTAGATTGCGTTGTTGAGCCCTACCCCCCACTCATCTACGAGAGATTAACTTATCTGTGCCAGAGATAAGTTGGGGGGTCATTGGGCCGGGTTTGATCCGGGCCAAAGACAACTTGCGCTCCTACTTTTTTTTGTATTTTTTTTGGATTGCCACTCATCCCGAGGGACAGGTGGCCCGCCTACAAGATTCACACTCAAGTCAGCCGAAGCTGAGAATAAGAGGAATCCTCCCAAATCCGGATTTCTCCGGAAGGGCCCCTCGCGAACGAGGGTGGGCGGCATGCTGGAACACCGTGAACCAGCATGGTGTTTTTTATAGACGCTTTTTATTCTTAAGTCAACCTACTTTTGGCTTAATGGAGAGGTTTTCTGCCTATGGATTCAATAACGTTTCGCGTTTTAGTCGAAAATTAAAAGATTTTAAGTGCAAATTTAACTAACTTTTTATAAAAAAATCAGTTTTCCGGATTGAAAAATGGGAATTTTTTAACAAATAAATTTGAAATTCATGCGAATTTAGCCAGTCATAATGTCCACTTTCACTTTGTGGAACCATCGGACAAGTCATGCAAATTCAAAATCCAATTTTGAATTTGCATGGGCTATGGTGTATACTTGAAAGTGATTTAATCCCTTTTCTTATGATCTCACGCCATATCGCTCCTTTTATTCGAAAAGCGGCATCCCAGTTTCCAGTCCTGTCCGTCACCGGTCCGAGGCAATCGGGGAAAACCACGTTGGTGAAAAAACTTTTCCCTCATCTTGAATATGTCTTACTCGAAGAGCCGGAAGAACGTGAAATGGCACTTACGGATCCCAAAGGTTTCTTGAATCGATTTAAAAAAGGCGCCATTTTGGATGAAGTGCAACGCGTTCCGGAATTGTTTTCGAGTTTGATGGGAGTGGTTGATGAAAATCAGAATAAATTTTTTGTTTTGACGGGTTCTCAGCATTTTTTGCTCATGAATAAGATCAGTCAAAGTCTCGCCGGACGCGTCGGAGTGATTCATCTTATGCCATTCGGGATGGATGAACTTAAAAAAGCGAAACGCCTTCCCTCGTCGCTCGAGGAAACGCTTTTTACGGGTTTTTATCCCCGAATTTATGATAAAAAATTAGATCCTCAGCTTTGGTTGAAAAGTTATTATCAAACTTATCTTGAACGCGACGTGCGGACCTTAACCAATGTGGGAGATTTGAATACGTTTCAACGTTTTGTTCGGTTGTGCGCGGCCCGTTCCGGCCAACTCCTCAATTTGGTTTCCTTGGCCACCGATGCAGGGATTTCTCAACCCACGGCCAAACATTGGCTTTCCATGCTTGAGACCAGTTTTTTGGTGACGTTACTCAAGCCCCATTATCGAAATTTCAATAAACGCCTTATCAAATCCCCGAAACTTTATTTTCTCGACACCGGACTTTTGTGCTATTTGCTCGGGATTCGCGACCCGGAAATGTTAAAAATTCATTCCAGTCGCGGGGCCATTTTTGAAACCCTGATCGTATCTGAATTTTATAAGTATTTTATCCATCAAGGCATGGAACCGCCTTTGTTTTTTTGGAGGGACCACAGCGGCCATGAAGTGGATTTATTGATCGATTTTAATAATGAAACGATTCCGGTTGAAATAAAGTCGGGCGAAACGTTAAGTTCCGATTCTTTTAAGGGGATTCGGTATTGGTTTGATTTGAATAAAAATTCGAAGCCAAAAGGCGCGTTGATTTATGCGGGAGAGAAACGATATTTGAACCAGGGGATTGAAATCATGCCGTGGAATCGCATGGAAAATTTATTTCATCTTATTTCTTCCAAATAGCACTCCCTGCACGCCCAATTTGCGCCACTTTCGGGAGAAGAACTGGTCCACGTTGCTTTTTGGCATCGCGGGCACGCTCGTTGCCACAGCGCGCGCGGAACGCGTTGGGCGATGCGGTCGAGATAGCGTTGGTCCGGATGTCGGTGTGGCAAGGGTAAGCCGTTTTTTCGGTAAAAATTCAATTCGCCTTTGACCACACCAAACCATCGTCCCGTGGATTCACACGCAATCGCCACGCACGTAGCGCCAGCGAAGTGCGCTCCCCCTTTCCCGCATTTCGCTACCACGGGCACCGGCGGAGTGTACGAAGACCATCTCCATCCCTTACCCTCAACTTCGGTTTGGGTTAGCGGAAAATACTCCTGCACGCGTGACTGATTGTACGCAAAAGGCGAGAACGTCATGGGAAAAAATTCGCCCCACTCAATCCGGCCATCCGGCAGCCGCGTCTTTTTCATGTGCTCAATGATTTTCGGAACCAAGGCCTCGTACGCTTCCTTGGTGTATTTTTTATTCAAAATGCAATATTCCTGCCGCACCAATCCCACGCACCCAAAAACATTCCGGCAATTTTGCGTGCAATCGCAATATGTGGCAAACGAGTTGTCGTACGTGAAGTGGCAAAATCGGCAAAAATACCCGTTGCTGATCGCGTGACATTGGTACATGAGTTCAGCCCAACCCACGTGATACAAATCCATCGAATCTTTGACATCAATGGCGTCAAAAACATAACGGCAGTCCTCGGTTTTGATGGAATCGAACCCGTAATACGTATTTTTGGCTTCAAATAAAAGATCTCCGATGGAATTTTCAGTATTCACGGTATAGGTCGCGGGGCGCAGCGCAATGTGATTTTTGACGTCGATGTATTCTTGTCGAAAAGCGCGAAGCGCATCTGCTGTGAGCGGTAATAAATTTTTCATTTTTTGTTCATAATTTTCTTTCGTGAATTGTTGATTTCGAATGCAATAACGCTTGTTTCGTAAATTCCAACACATAAAACAGTCGTGCGCATTCACGCAATCGTAGCAAAACCACAGGTTCGAACATTGCCGAATGAAATCGCAGAAAAACGTTTGTTGGCTGTTCCATGCGTAGTAGGTTTCGTAACAGCCTTCGTCGTGCGATACTAGATAGGAACAGTCGATCGCGTCGCGAGAATCCACGATCCAATCCGAGTAATAACAGCCCTCGCTTCCAAAAATGCACCCCGACAAATAGCAATTTTTGTTTTTGCCCGCGTGATTGGTGTACGCGGAATTTTCGCTTTGTTTGTTCACGAGTGCGGCACGCGGCACCGCCAATTGCAGTTCACGAAATTGCTCGAAAAACGGACGGGTGAAGTCAAAATCGCGGCCATATTCCAGCGCATCCCATTGGTCGGACCACCATATCGGAGTGTCGTAAATTTCGAAGGGAGAATCCGGCGGGTACATGGAAATAATGTCCTTGCCGGAAAAGTCGCATTTGCGCTTGTACATCCGGCGTTCGTTGCGCCACGCCAGGCGTTGTTGTTGGCGGCAGCGCGGGCACAACGTCGGCTCCGGGACCTGGAGTTTTTGTAAAAAAATGTGGTCGTCTGCGGTGATGGGGAAAGGGGAGTGGCAGTGAAAGCACTGGGGCATGAGATGGGGGTTAGCTGTTAGAAGTTAGGGGAAGAGAGAAGAAAGTGAAGGGGAGGAGTGGGTGTTTCTGAGGTCGCATTTTTAAGGAAGAGGACACGAGGATCATGTATCCGAGTGTCCGACTCCTATGCGACCGAGGGAATACCCGCTCCTTCTCGCTGACAAAGAACTTTTTCCGTAAGGTCATGGTTCGAGACGCCCGCCTTTGGCGGGCTCCTCACCATGACAAGTCTAATGGTCTTCCTTGCTGTCTTACTCGTCAAACACATAAAACAAATTATTTTACAAAAACAGATCAATTATGTTAAAATTTATATGTCGTTTAACTCAGTCAACATGAATACTCACTTGCTCGAAAAACTCGGCATGACCCCCAAGGAAGTGCGCCTTTATTTAAAACTTCTCGAACTCGGCTCGAGCCCCGCGCACCCGCTGGCCCAACGTCTGGATGAAAATCGCACCACCACCTACAGCCTGCTTCAAAGCATGCAGGAAAAAGGATTCATCACGTATCTGGTCAAAAAGAACGTGAAATATTTCAGTGCTATGAATCCGAGTGTGCTCATCAATCATTTTTTCAATGACGCGCAATATTTAAAAAAACTGCTTCCCGAGCTTCTCGCTCTCACGTCCGCGCTCCCGAAAAAACCAAAGATTTCTTTTTACGAAGGCGTAGAAGGCATCAAGCAAATCGGAGAAATTTTGCTCGAGGTCCCGGGTTCGACCCGCTATAGTTTCATGGGCGCCAGTGCTAGCAATGGGACCATGCATCCCGAAGTGAAGCGTTATTATGAGGAGGATTTTGTGAATCGGCGCATCGCGTTGGGCATTCACTACAAGGGGATTGTGACCGGAAAATTGCCCATGGCCACGCGTTACGCGCACACGGACAAGGCGCATTTGCGCGAGCTTCGATACCTCGATCCTAAGAAATTTCCCATCACGATTCACATCGACATTTTTCCAAATAACAAAGTCGCGCTGTATTCCTACA
Source organism: Candidatus Gracilibacteria bacterium (assembly GCA_041658685.1). NCBI lineage: Bacteria > Candidatus Altimarinota > Candidatus Altimarinota bacterium. The sequence continues at coordinate 155,049 of JBAZZS010000001.1, forward strand.
GCAAGAACGACCAAATGGGCGTGATCATCGAACACGAAGCGTTTTACACCACCATGCGCACGGTTTTCGAGTTGGCGTGGGCCGGGGCAAAGCGACTAAAATAATAGGAATTTAGGCTCTCAGTTTCCCCAAAACCAAAACCGCAGAAAGAGCGGAAACCAGATTTAAAATCGCAATGGGATAGTATCCGGTCATATAGTTTCCTCCAACCAAGAGAAGAACGCCTACGGTATAAATAAGAATGAACCACGGGTTCATGGCTTTATTTTTTTTGCTCATGCTGAAAAATTGGATGACCCATCCTAAAATCAAGACGCCCAACCCGGCGTAAATTAAATTCATTCCGGTAAAAATACTTTCCATAGGGAGGGAAATTAAAAAAATATTAACTCTATTCTAGGGAGGAACTAAAAATTACTCAAAACAAAAGTGCAAAAAATAAGGATTTGAATGCAATGCTTTAATTATTGTTGAGATCACTCTCTGTACGCCTCCTCATATGGGGCAAGGCATCGTTCGGTCATCACATCACCCACATAACTCGCAACATCATTATAAGAAGTTTCATTGTTGTGGCCTATCCCGTCAACATGTACGAATTCATGGGCCAATAGATTTGCTCCAATGCAAAACCATAAACCCTGAGAGTATTCCGGCGGCAAGTCCCCATAAATCGTTTCGATGGGTTCGGGATTGTTGTAGGCCCAAATGGCTGCGTCCAAGTCGGCTTTGACAAATAAAATGGGTTGTCCCATGGCGCCTTCAATCACTTGTTCCCGAGTGGCCCGGTTTTGGGCAACGTCAGAATAGGAGAAGGTTTGTACGCAGGCACTTGAATGGGGACTATCACAATTGTCCACAGTGAAAGCATCCGTTTCCAAGTTGAATTGATTTAGAATTTCCGGCAGTGCGGAAAGATGAGTTTGAACCGCCTCGAGATTGAGTCTCGTTGTATCCGGTTGGGGTTCCATGCTTTGAACCGGAATATCTAGATTCCTCCATTCCGTTGTTTGAAATCCGTCTTGCATCCATCCCTCCACTTGATTTCTTGTCTCATCTAGAACTTCACTTAAAAAAGACCGTTCTTCTCGTGTAAGCGGCTCACCGGGTTGAGGAGCACAACCGGTTGCTAATGTTAAACCTAATAATGCTGTAGTTAGGCGGGTCATAAATATATAATTATTGGGATGAGGGGTGGAGTTGAACCGATTCGGATCGCCATAAATCGATTTGCAATTGCTTTAGTAATTGCACGTATTTTTCAATGTTGACGCCTTGCTCTTCAGCATATAAAAATATTTCCAATGTGTTCGCTATAACCAGTTCCGCGGCTCCGCTTAAAGAAACAGGCAAGAAATCTTCTCTTTGTTCTCCCAATTTTATTTTGGGACAATTCGCATGAGCATAATCGAGGGCTAGTTTAAGAGCTATAACGGCAAGCTCTTCCGCAGTAATTGTATTTACGGCAGCGATTTTATCTGGGTCAATATTTTGCTCATAGAGCCTTTGGATCTCTGCCTCGGCCTCTTGTGCCTGTATAGAAATGTTCATCTCGTTGGCTAAAAGTCCGTTATTGGCATGCCTGGTATCCGCTGAAGTTAATGGATTTTCGAGTAAGCCTTTCCTACAATTTATAAAAACCAGCAAGAAAGAAGTCAGTATTTGAGAGAAAGGAGTTTTAGGAGGGAGAGGTATTCCGAAAGGCTCTAAAGCTTTTCGACAGCCATTCTCATAAGGGATTTCTTGTGGGTCGTGAACCTTAAATTCCGAGAATAAAAGTGTTGGATTTTCTGGGAGAGGCATAAAGCTATTATAATGGTTTTATTAAGCAAGTATATTTATATAACAAAAATAGAACTTAGTCAATAGGGGGGGGGCCTTTTGAGCGAAACCCGGGTGCTGGAGTTGCTTGTGGAATGAGGTGCGGAAGGGGGTGGGGGTGATGCAAAGCTATTGAATCATTGCGAAAGATTGCCTTCTTGTTTGACATATTATTGTTTTTTCGTTATAAAGAACCCTTTTAAAAAATCATATGGAAAATTTGACGGAAGACGTATTAGATCCTCGCATCCAATATGTCATAGAGCATGATTTGAGTGATGGTCAGCATCATGTAATGAGAGCTATTTTACGTGTATTAGGATCTTCTCCAGGGACTATTTTTTCAATAGAGGAGATTTCTCGAATTTCTGGGCTTACTTTGCCTGCTTCCCATATGACTCATATCGCATCAGATTTAATAAAACTTTCTTATCATTTTAAAGATTATTATGGGTTTTATATCCAATTGGGAACTTATCGTGCCTCTTCAGGTTGTAGTGCAAATACGTACTGCCTAAATTTAACTCCAGATTGGGTCCTAAAACCAAGGGAAAGGCGACTTCATCAAGTTCGTCCCGGGGACCCTCTTGTACCTTTGACTGCAAAAATGCGTGGTTCTATGCAAAGGGCTCTCGATACAGAATTGAATTTACGGGGGCTTCCAAGGGTTCGAACTGTGGAAGCGCCTTTTTTAGGTATGGATCAATTATTGCAAAATGGGACATGGGTTTTGAGACCTGAAACACGAGAGTTTGAAATAGGGGAGCGATTATTGGATGCCTCGAAACAAGGATGTGCTCTAAAATTAGATTCTCTTTTTTCTGAACTGGATATTCCCCAGGAGAAGATGGGGGATATAATGGAGAGGCTAGAAAAACTCACTTTACAGAAGGCTTTAGAGCTTGGATTTTTAACTCAACGTGTTGCACAACTAAGAGCTTATTTTGCTATGGTTTTTCTTGATCCCTTAGAAAGAGGAAGGGCACTGGACAAAAAATATTTAGGAGATTCATTTAGGCCTGATTTTTTGAGTCCTTTAATTCCTTTTGATGCTCGTAAATTTAAAGGCAGATTTTATTCTAGAAAAGGAGGGATAAAAGAAGGAGTTCCCGATCGCTTACGTGAAATTTTTTTTCTTTGTATCTCTGCAATGGATAGAAAAAAACCGTTGACTTTAAAAGAAGCGGGAAAAGTACTAGGTGTTTCCGGTAAATGTGTTGAAAATTGGGTTAGACGATCTGAAGAATCCAATTGCCGAGAGATTATTGGAGGATATTTGCGTATGCGTGCCGATGATCGAATTGAGCCTGTTCTTTTAGATTTTAAATGGATGAGAAGAGATATGGAGGAAGACGAAAGACTGAAAAGAAAAATGAATTCCCCAATATCAGAAGAATGGACGGATGAGCCCGAAATCGATGAAGTATTTTAAAAATGGCTTAAATAAGCCATAAAAAGGGGATGGAGCGGGTAACGGGAGTATGACTCGCTTCGCTCGTCATAACCCCATCGTTCACTCGGAAATGCCGTTCGATAAATCGCCCGTTATTTCACTCGTTCGCTCGGGGCGCGAACCCTGCGGGTTGCGCTCCCGTTGACCCAATCAAAAAATCCGCCGCCACCGCTTCGCGGGGCGCCTGATTTTTGATGGAGCGGGTAACGGGAGTCGAACCCGTATCTCAACCTTGGCAAGGTTATATAATAGCCGCTATACGATACCCGCGCGGACTGGGGAGACTATAGCGAAAAATTTTAAATCATGCAAAAAAATCGATCTGCTATACTGTCTTCATGCACACTCTCATCGCTTCGGAATTTGATTTCTATCTGATTTTCTTGCGCACATTGGCAGGGATGCCCTCTGTTTTTGAGCACCCTCAAGACATTGAAAAAGCCATCACATACTGCAAAAGCGTTTTTGAGAAAAATTTGCCCTCGGATTATCGCATCTATTTTGACGCTCAGCATAATTTGATCGCGTGCCCCAAGTTCATCGACCCGGATTACAATATCGTTTATCTCAGTGCGCATGTGGACACCGTGGACGCCAAACTTGAGGAGTGGGACGCGCCGTTTGCGCCTTTTAAACCTTATGAGGATGAAAAAGAATTGGTGGCGCGAGGTGTTTCGGATTGCAAAGCCGGAGTCGCGCACCAGCTTTTTTTGAGTCATCTCATTCATGAAGGAAAATTTCAGCCGCGAAATTTGATCTTCACGATTACGTTTAAAGAAGAAGGCGTGGGCGCAAAAACCGCCACGCAAATCGGGAAAGAATTGGGGAAAACGCTTCCTATGGCCGGGCCCGGGAAGTCGACGTATCTCATCGTTCTTGAAAATAATGTTACGGTTGGTGATCCGCCTACGTTGGGCGTGTACACCGGGGAGCGCAGCACCTACGTGATTGCGTTGCGCGGAACGATCGCGGAATTGCAGGCGCATTTGCGCCGGTTGACGCGCTGGAATCCGGTCACGATGTCGCCGCAAGGCGAGGAATTCGCGCAAGAAGAAAAAACATTAAAGTGGGAAATTACCAACCAGCAAGGCGGGCATGTGTGTTCGGTTGAACGCGATGTGAATGCGTTGACGCAAAAAATATTCGAAGCAGACCCGAACGCGCGGATCAAGGCCGGAGACGAAAAAGCGTTTTCCATGGTCCCGACTGAAATTCATGTGGCACAAGCGAAAAAACCGATGATTCATCGTATGATTTTGAACAATCGCACGTTTGATTCATTGGCGGAAATCCACAAGCAATTGGAAGGGATCGATTACACTGAGGTGAAGGAATTCGCGCTGTCCGAAGGCTATGATTTGAGTGAAAAAATCGCTAAAAATAAGATTTGGGAAGTGATGAAGGAATGTGAAAATAATCCGAAATTAAAAATCGAATATACGTTTAATATTGGCGGTTCGGATGCCAAAACCATTTCAAGCAGTATGACGGATCCCAAATGGCGTGAGCATTTTTATCCGCTGGTCATGGGCCCGGGCACGCGCTCGCAGCGTCACTCCACGCCCCCGCGCCTCACGCATGGGAAAAACGAGACGTTTGACAAGGAAAGCGGGAAACAAGCTGTGGTTTTTATCACGCAGGTGCTGGAGAGGTTGGGGGCGGTTAAAATCGATTTGCTATAATACCGCAGTGTTTATCGTTATTTATTTTTAATTGATTTTTTTATGCCTTTCAAAAAAATTTTCCTCATGATTGGAATTGTTGTTTTTGGCGCGGGGGTTGCGTTGGGTGTGCATTGGTTTTTGCCTAAAAATTCCGAAACGGAGGAGGACGAAATTACGATGGATGATCCGGAAGATTTGGAGGGTGACTTAGAGGATTCCTCCCAAATCCCAACGATTTACATCACGATTGCCAGTCATGAACAGGGGCCGGAGAGTACTAGGTCCACTGATTATGTGAATGATGAAGAGGCGTTTTGGACGCAACGTGAGGGGATTGTGAATTTCGCCAACATGATTTATGAGGAAGGGGCTAAATATAATTTTCAAAGTGAATTCAATTTTCTTCAAGCGTTGGTTAAGTATGACAAAGGGACGGAATCCACGAAGGGAAAAAATCTTCTCCGTTATCTTATGGAAGACCTTGGGTTTGAAGTGGATACCAGTTTTCATAGCGAAGATTGTAATCAAGCGGATGGCGCGTATCTTTTTGAGCAACTCGGTGTTCCGCCTTCACATACCGTGGGGGGCCTTATCGCGTCTCCAGCCGAGGATTCCAAGATTGAATATTATCGAAACGAGCTTCATGGGCTTCAGTATGATGCCACGTGGAAAGCGGAAATTTTGTGGGGGGCGGCTATCTTGTATCATAAAGGCAACGAAGAGGAATTGTGGGCTTCCGGGATTTGGAGGCCTCAAGACAATGAGAATTTTCTCGTGAATGATGAAAACGCACCGTTGCCCTATGTAGGCTTGTATATGCATGGATGGGAGGGATTGGATGAGCTGATGGCAAAACAACAAGCCGGAGAATTGGAGCCCGGGAAAATTTACACGATCACGATTTTTGCCACGCAAGATTCTTTGAAAAATCCGGAGACCACCGAACGATTTCGTTCAAAATTGTTAGCTCTTTCCGAGTACCGGGAAAGAGGGGAACTCCAATTTGTAGGGATTAAAGAAGTGGTGGATATTTGGGAAACCCAATTCAACAGCGAACCGAATATTTATCGATATACGGAGGCCCAGGTTGAGGACACGACAAGCGAAACATCGCCGGATTCAACAGAGGCCGGTTCGATTAAAATTGTGTTTGCTTCCAATCTTGAGGAAGGGGAGTCTTGTCATCGGGATGGCGCCACGGGTTGCGACCTTTATTTGGCGGAATATGATATTGAAAATCATGACGTAAAAAGTGTGGAACGTCTTACTTTTGAAACCGAGGGCCCGGAATGGTTTTCAGATATTGATTCGCAGGGCGAGTTCATTGTTTATGAAGCGATTACGCAAGATTCGATGGAGCGAAATATCAACACAATTGATTGGATGAATTTGGAAAGCGGCGCGAAAGGGGTTTTAGTGGAAAGCGCTCGATTCCCGGATATTAGCGCGGATGATGCGTATTTGGTGTATGGGAATTCGGTGCTCAATAATGTGATGATGGCGGACTTGGTTCAAGAAGAGGAAGAATGGGGGATTGCGAATTCGAAAATGATTACCGATGCGAAGATTTCAGAAGATCCGTCTTTGTCTCCGGATAATAAAAGTGTGATTTATCATTTTCGAACCACGAGTGGGTCTGCTCAGACCAAGGTGTTGGATCGGGCCACAGGAGAAATGTTTGATTTTACCGAGGCCATCGGGTGCGGGCATGCCACATTTAATCTTGATGGGAGTACGGCGGTGTGTGTGATGCCTAAGGGAACCGCTATCCATGCGCGTGATTATGCGAATGGGGAGTGGGGCGAATTGTATGACCTTACACCCGCTTATACGGTGGATGATTTTGTGGAAGTGGATGCGCGTTATGAAGGTTGCAAGGATGTGGTGTTGAGTTATCCCGCATTTTGCGGAAGCAATGATTATTTATTGATGGGGGCCCAATGTCTTACAGCTCCTGATTCGGAAGGGCGATCGGAGACCACATTTTCTGAATTATTTCTATTGGAATTCGGTTCCACAGCCAAAGGCGTTGAGCTTATTCCGTTGCACACTCAAATTGAAGAGTTTTTAGGGGTGGAAGGCAAAGACAGCGTGACCGCGGCGTGCCGATAGGGATTTATGCAGCTGAGAGAAGTTGGCACACCTCTATTTTTACTCTGCCTTCGAATTTGGCAGCGGCGGCTTCAAGCTCGGATTTCATTCCTGCGTAAACGTCATTTTTCCCATCAATCACCACGACCCAAACAAATTGGGTGTCCGGGGCAGTCCCGATCTTATCGCCAAATCCATGACCGCCGGTGGCAATTTCACTAACGAGGCCCATTTCAAAAACAGCTTGGGCCGGGTCCAAATCTCCTCGCACCACAAATCCTCGGGGCAATAAGGATTGAAGCTCTTCCTTATTAGGGCTCAATCGGCCTCCGATTAAATCCAAGTAAGCAGTGCGAGCGACATGAAAATGGGGACGGTCTAATTCTTCGATGTGTTCGGAATAAGTGAGGGCGGGTTCTCCACGAGCGGTTCTTTTTGCTGTGACTCTTTCGGCTACCGCCATTGAAAATTGTTGGGCAAAAGTGTCGACGGAATTTCCATAACTTGCTCGAACTTTTTCTGAAAGTTGTTTAAAAACCGCATCCGCGGCCCCGCATCCCGTATGGCTGGAGATGGTGGTGATTCGAAGATCCAAGAGCAATACGTTGGAGGCGGCCTCAATTCCGGCTTCAACCGCTTCCTCATCTGTTAAGCCTTTGTTAAAACCTTGAGTGATGACATAGCCGAGTCCGGATCCGGCCATCCCGGTTCCGTCGGCAACACCTTCGTCCACACAACTGCAACAGGTGTCGGCGTCTAGGAGATTTTTTCTGCCATCAAGCGAGGTGGCAATGGCGTTGAGTGCGGCTGAGAAACCACCGGCTTCTTCAATGTCGTGAAGGAGAGTACCTTGGGCTGACCATATTGAGTCAGGGGTGGGATGATGATCATCCGGTTCGGAGAGGTTTTTCCTGTCATCATCAAGGGCTTTTTTTACAATGGCCATGGCGCCATAGTAAGGTTTCGGCGCGGTAAGATCGGGTTCGGGAATTGATCGAGTAAAAGCCAAAGTGATACCTCCCGGAACCTCCGGGAAAACGGGAGAGCGTGGATCGGATTCAAGACTCATGGCAAAAATTTAAAAAGTATGTAAAATACAAAGGAAAAATTCCCGATAAGAATATTTTAAATATAAAATAATGCGAGTGGAATGGGTTGACAGAAATAAGGTTTTGTATAAAATAATATTCTCATCGCTGGCTACGTCCTAAATTTAATAAGTATTTATGCCTGAAAAACCTCAAGAGATAGAAAACGTAGAAGGAATAGAACCCGTCGATCCTATCCGATACTTGGCAGCACGAGAAAAATTAAGACGTCGGTTACTCTCGCTCATGGAAGAAACGAATACACAAGTTCGTGGAACCACCCTATCCAATAGAAGGCTCTATGGAATCGGGGGAGAAAAGCCTGCGCCTATGGGAAGGACCAATTGCACCTCTTTTGTTCCTGTAGTGGATGTGGGTGGAGATCCAATGATGATCCGCGCAGATACCATGGTCATGGATGTTTCTTTGGATCAACAAGAATTGGATCCTATAAGAAAAAGTTCCAAACAATTAGGATTGCCGGTATTCATTGTCGCCGAACATGAACGGGGCACTTGCGGAAAAGCGCCTTACGATGACCCGGATTCCAGTGATTTTTTTGTTGTCAGTACTTTTATCGTGGACGGAGATCGAGTTTATGTGAATTCTAAGTCAATCAATGAAAAAACAATTTTAGACCTGAATGATTCCAATATCGTTTGGCAAAATTTTGAAGATCCTGAATTTAGAGCTCGTTTTAAACAAGCAAAACCAGCCTATGAATTGATAGGGGAATTGGGCGAAGTTGTTGTGACAAAGGAAGATTTATTTGATTCCGATCTCAGATTAATGATGCGCAAAGTAAGAAGAGCACGAGAAAAGACACAGGCAGAAGCAGTCCCCGAGAAATTAAAAGCAACGGCACCGACAGAGGTTCCAATGCCTTTTATCCCAGAGGAACACTCCGCCGGTGTTTCTGAGGATTCTTCGTGGAGAACCGATGACGAAGGAAGAGAACGTGCTTCCCGTATGTTAGCAAGAACTTTTTGGGCAAAACGAGCTCAAGTCCCGGGATTGATTAAAACATTAGAAGAACAAGGAGATTGGGAAGCCTTTTTTGAATCAGAAGAAATCACTATCCCTCCACCTGTTGTTAAAGCTCCGGAACCTGTTAAACCTGTTCCGCATTTGAAAGATCCCGCTCCGGCGGTGGTGCCCCCATCTCCTCCATCGAAACAAAAGTCTATAGAATGGAATTGGGATCTTTTTATGATAGGGGCTGCTTATCAAATTGGACCTCATTTGGAACAAAGTGAGGTAAGATTGGATCAGGAAATAGCCGTGGCAGAGGCATTAAAATCAGGTCATTCTGTTTTGCTCCGAGGACATGAGCGGGTTGGTAAATCAACTTTTTGTTCATCGCTTCGTGAAAAAAAACTTGCCACTGAAACAACATTACATATTGATCTTTGCGGAGAAAGAAGAGAAATGAATCAACTTGGCGATAGGGAGGTGGCGCAATACATCGCTTCTCGAACCGCAGGTAGCCTCAGTTCAGTTGTAGAAGAGATGGGGGGAAGCGGAAAGCCCCCTTTTGAATATTTAAACAATTGGCTTGCGGCGCGAGGAGAAATCATGACCTTAAGTTTTGATGAAGTATTCTCTTTTAGAAAAAACAGGGAAAATTATCTGGAGTGCTGGGAATATTTGGCCGGATTGAAACATTTGAGTAATGTTCGTTTGATGTTGGTTTTGCATGCCTATCAAGGGCATGAGGAGGATTTTAGTGAAATTTTTCAAGGGTTCAATACTTTTTGGGTTCACCCCCTTTCGTTGGCTGAAACACGACATCTTGTAGAAAGACCATTTTACGGGAAAGGCGTCACGATGACAGAAGATGCCATTCAAGAGATCCATGAATTCTCCGGAGGACGGCCAATGGAAATTCATATTTTGTGTAAAGCCTTATTTATGGATGCATCGACCGCCAATCGCCAAAATTTAATTTTTACAAAAAGAGATGTGTTGGAAGTGGAAGCAGAGGCAAGAAAGAATGTTGAGGGAAAATTTGAAGGTTCTATGGACACGGGACACGGGACACGGGACACGGGACACGGGACACTTTGATGTCGTAAAAGGATATTACGAAAATGTATATCGATTCCGATTGGACGATGCTCAAAGACAACTTTTAGGAAATTTATTGCGTCGTGGAGAAATTTCAAGAAGAGAAATGGATGAGGCAACGCTTGCATTGCTGATAAATATGGGATTGGGTGAAGAAGATGAGAAAGGGATGATCAGAATCCGCGGGGAATGGTTTAAAGCTAGAACTGCAGCACTTCAATAATTTTTATCTTTTTAATTCGAGAGAAGAATGCCCCCCATGTGATTTGGAAAATTCAAACAAGCGATGGACTTATCCTGAGTATCCACCGGTGGTTGAATTTTTTTCTCCGATCGTTTTTACTTTGCCGAGGGATCCTGTTTGTAAAGATTCTCTCCGCTGATTTTTCCCGTAGCCCACGCGGCTTGCAAGTTGAAGCCCCCGGTTTCAGCGTCGACATCGAGAAGTTCGCCGGCCAAGAAAAGGCCCGGGCATTTTTGGGACGCCATGGTTTTAGAATCCACTTCGTCGAGAGCCACGCCGCCTGCGGTCACGATTTCTTCACCGGATTTTCGGCCGATGGCTTGGCACGGCGTTCGTTTCAACATTTCCACCAAACGCAGGATTTCTTTTTTGCTCACCTGGTCGTTGCGTTTGTCTCCGGAAATGCCGAGAACCCATAACAGCACCTCTTTAAACGTGCGCAACCCGAATAGACGAAGCGTATTTTTGAGGGTTTGATGAGGGTGTTCGGCGAGTGCGGACTTGAGGCGAGAGGAAAGTTGTTCAAAGTTTTCATCCGGGAAAAAGTCGATGCAGAGGGAGGCCGGATTTTGGGCGGAAAAATCCTCGTATGCGGCTTGGGACGAGAGCGCAAACACGGCAGGTCCGCTCACGCCTTCGTGGGTGAAGAGGAAGGGGCCCACGCACGAAGCGCCAGCGGAGTGCGCTCCCCCGCATCCCTTTTCCGCGCAGCGAAGTGCGCTTGAAAAACTCTGCCCGGGCAGAGTTTTTGCCTCATTTTTTGGCTTATTTAAGCCATTTTGATTTTTGGGCGTGAGGGTGGCTGAGGCGAATGCGGCGACCGAATCGGCAGGCGAAGAAAGAGTTGGCTCGGAATTGTTTTGCGAGTTTGTGGTAAGCGTGAGGCGTGCTTTTGGAAAAGCCAATCCCGCAAGATCTCTCACCCAGGGCTCTTCCAAACACAACGCTTGCAGGCCCGGAGCCAAGGGCGTGATCGTGTGTCCAAGCGAGGCCGAGAGCGTATACCCATCGATTGTCGGATTTCCTCCGGGCTGAACTTTTCCTCCAGTGGTGAGCAATACGCGGTCCACCAAAATGGGCAGATTTTTTTCGAATTCAATGGAAAATCCTTTTTTCGTTTTCTCGATTTTTTTCACTGAATGGCCGAGCAATACGCGCACCGTTTCCGGATGCGCTTCAAAAATTTTCTCAAAAACTCCCACCACATCATGGGCGGAATCGGATTCCGGCAACACACGAAATCGTTCTTCGGTTTTGAGTGGCAATCCGTGCGATTCAAACCATTCGTATGCCTTTTGCGGTGAAAATTCGTGCATGGCAAAGCGGAGAAATCGGCTCCCGCGCGGGTAATGCGCGAGCACATCACGAGGGTCGGCGATGGCGGTGGTGAGGTTGCATCTCCCTCCACCGGTGAGTCGTATTTTTTGGCCCAACGCTACGTTTTTATCAATGAGGAGCACATGCGTGTCCGGATTTTTTTCGCAAATCGTAGCCGCGGCCATGAGCCCTGCGGCGCCGCCTCCGATGATGGCGAGAGTAAGAGGTTTGGAGTTCATCTTTTTTTAAGGTTTTTAAAACTGTCTCAAAATTTTCCGCACACTTTCTTCCGCCTCTTCATTGCCGGCTAAGTGCGCGAGTTCAACGAGTTTTTGGTAGGTGCTGCGGTACGCCCGCGCCTCGCTCAAAGTCTTGGCATGAGGGATGCGCGAGGCCAGAACATTGTATTGTCCCTGATAACACGCTTTCACCATGCGATCATCGCCGGCTTGTTTAAAAAACGGCAGCGCTTCGTTGTAAGATTTTTTTTGATAATAATAAACGCCTTCGCGGTAGGGGAGACTGTGCTCCAACTCGGCATCGCCGCAATAGCGTGCGAAATAACGCGCTTTTTTGAAATCATTTTGATTCATATAATAAATCGTGGCGTTGCGGTAGGCGTTTTGTAAAAGGGCGGGTTCATTGATCTTTTCAAGATAAAAAATGGCAGATTCGTAGCGGTGTTGATTGAGCAAGGAGACTCCCAGATTTTGATAGGAAATTTTTAAATTGCGATCCACCACGTCACGCAAACTCGAGATGAGATACGCGAGTTCTGCACGTTTAACCACGGTGCGTTCATCGATTTTTTTGGTTTTGGCTTCTTCGTCATTCACATCGAGAAGATTGGTGGAAAGAAGCTCGGTGATGGGCAAAAGATAGTCGAATTTTTCATATTTTTGAAACGTGGCATTCGTGGCCTCAATATCAACCCCTTGAAAATGCAGGCACACGTGTCGGGGCAAGAGTTTGATTTGAAGATCCGAAATCGGAAATTTGAGCGAATAAAGATACGCGTAAAGCGTGACGATTTGGTTGCAGTCGCCAATGAGCGGTTCTTGCGTGGGATTTTTGAGAAGTTTACCGAAATTGCTGGCCTCTTCGTAATGATACAAAAAGCCCGGACGGAGATAGGCCATGATGCACGCGAGATGGAGAATTTTTTCCGGAATATGGCCGGGAAAAAGAATCCCCAATTTTTCAAATTGAGATTGTAGACGAACGAGGTCGGGAGGATTTTTTTCGCAAAAGCGAAAAAAATCCCGTTTCATCTCCTCCACATTTTTATACATTTTGCGTCGTACCCGTTTTTTTAAATACACATAATTTTTATATTTTTTTTCCATCCATAAATTGAGACTCACCAGGTCTTCTTGCATCAATTCTCCCAGCTTTCGCTCTGTCGCCTGTCTCCCGTCCGACGCTCGAATGTGTTTAAAAAACCGATCCGCTTTTCGTTCAAACGAATTCGCATAAGAAGAAAAAAACGAAAAAAGACGAAAAAGAAACATGGACCAAAAAGTAAAAAATTAATTCGTCAGCGCCGCATCAATGGCAGCGGAAAGATTCGCATACGGTTGAGCTCCCACCAAGGTTTTTCCATTCACGATAAACGTGGGGGTGTACAAAACTCCGGCATTTACCCCACCTTGCAATTGGTCCTCAATCCCGGCGGCGTATCGATTCGCCTCAAGACACGTATTGAACGACGTCGCATCCAACCCCAAATCCACGGCATATTTTTGAATCGATTCGGGCGGGATGGAAACCGTTTTTTCCGCTCCGGGATCCAGTTCGTTCTGTCCCTCAACAATAAGATCCATCATGTCCCAGTACGCCCCTTGTTCGCGCGCACATTCCGTGGCCATCGCAGCATTCAGCGCATCGGGATGGATTTGCGAAAGGGGAAAATGTCGATACACAAAATAAACTTTCCCGGTATCGATGTAATCGGCTTTCAAGAGATCAAACGTTTCATTGTAAGCTCTTCGGCAAAAAAAACATTGTAAGTCGCTGTATTCCAGCACAGTCACCGGCGCCGCAGGGTTTCCCAACCCTTCCTCATCCGTAATATCAAGAGTGATAAGGTCGATGTACTCAGGAGTCACGGGCTTTTCAGCGGGCGTAACGGTCACGGTTTTCGTCGGGGTATCCGAAGAAGAAAGAATGGAAGCAAACGGGATTTGGCTCACGCCATACCCAATCATTACTCCCAATAAAATAAACGTGGCGATTTTCCAAGAATTTTTGCACTCCATAATTTTATGATTTTATTGATAGTGATCCCATCATAGGATAATTTCACGTTAGAGTAAAAAAAATCATGAAAAAAATTTCAACCAACGATATCCGCTTTTTACAGCGCGCCTTGCTGCGCTGGTTCACTTTGAATCAACGTGACTTACCGTGGCGTCACACCTACGCGCCTTATGATGTGTGGATTTCAGAGATCATGCTTCAACAAACGCAAGTCAAAACCGTACTTCCTTATTTTGAGCGCTGGATAAAAACGTTTCCCACGATTCAATCCGTGGCCTCGGCTCAAGAGGAGAAAATTTTAAAACTCTGGGAAGGACTTGGCTACTATTCTCGCGCCCGTAATCTCCAAAAAGCCGCTCAAAAAATTGTAAAAAATCACCACGGGAAATTTCCTGAAAATTACGAAGACATTCTCGCGCTTCCCGGCATTGGCCGTTACACCGCCGGAGCCATTGCCAGCATTGCCTACAATCAACCCCAACCGATTTTAGACGGCAACATGATCCGCGTCATCGCGCGTTTATTGGCGGAGAAGAGAAACACGCGAAAACCGCAACTCCAAGCGCAATTTTGGGCCATTGCAAAATCGTGGATCCCGGCAAAAGATGCCCGTAATTTCAACCAAGCCATGATGGAATTGGGGGCCCTTGTGTGCACGCCCAAGAGTCCGGATTGTAAAAATTGTCCGCTGAAAAAACAATGTCACGCTTATGCGTTAGACCTCGCTGAATCCCTTCCGAATCGCGGAAAATCTCAAAAAAAAGTAGAGATCAAAGTCGTTGCCGCCATTCTTGTTAAAAAAACCATTCGCGCTTCGTCATTAATTTTTATCCAAAAACGCCCTCAACAAGGCTTAATGGGAGGTTTATGGGAATTTCCGGGCGGCAAAGTAAAACCTAAAGAATCCCTCAAGGACGCCCTTTGTCGTGAAATCCGCGAAGAGCTCGGCATCGAAATTTCAAACCTGCGTCCTTTTCTCAACATCAAGCACTCTTACACCAAATACAACGTCGATTTTCACACTTTTTTAGTCGACTGCACGGGGGAAAAAATAAAACAAAAAGAAGAGATCGATCACGCCTGGGTTCCGATTGAAAAGCTCTCCAAGCTTCCTTTCCCGGCCGCAAACGTAAAAGTGATTAAAGCGTTGGTCAAAGGTAAAATCGAAACAATTAGCCACAGAGTCAATTCCATTTGTTGTAAAAATTTTCGACAGAAATAAGTGACAAAATAAAAAATAAAAAAATATTCAGATTTAAAAAGGATTTTTCCATTAGTTGTTATTTTTGACAGCATTTTTTAGCCCTTAAAAAGGTCCTTGCGTTACATGCCGTCATTTGTTTAACGTGAACGCGTTGATTCCAATCCTTAACCCTTTTATCCATGGTAAAACTCTCCGCCGATCAATTGAAGATTTCAAAAGAGACGAGCCAAGAAAAGTCTCAAAAGCGCGATTTTCCGTTCCTTTCCGTGGGACAAGAACATTTATTGAATTTGAGTTATTTTGAATTGGAACAAAAAAATTTCGAAGTGAGAGCTTTAAGATTGGAAGGAAAAACCAGCGAAGACGTTCGTGAAGAATTTATGAGTTATCTTGAGAAAGAAAAAGGGATCAAAGCGGTGACCGTATTTTTCAGCGATCTTGAAGGACGATTCCACGCGTTGGATTACAATAAAAAATTCTTACTCAATGCGGAAGACAATCTCACATTTGACGGATCCTCCATCCACGGTTTTACCATTCAAAAAGAATCCGATCTTCGTCTAACCATAGATTGGACCACGTTTCGTTGGGCGCCGGCCGATCTTTTTGGCCCGGGAAAAGTGTTGGTATTTGCCAATGTGATGGA
Organism: Candidatus Gracilibacteria bacterium; assembly: GCA_041658685.1. NCBI lineage: Bacteria > Candidatus Altimarinota > Candidatus Altimarinota bacterium. The sequence continues at coordinate 170,903 of JBAZZS010000001.1, forward strand.
CAAAGACGGGACTCGCTATGAAGGGGATTTTAGAGGGAAACTGGATACCTATTGTTCCAAGCTTCGCACCGAACAGGGGATCACGGTGAATGTGGCCACGGAAGTCGAAGGATTTTTATTCAAAGGACTGAAAGCGGAACAAACGTATGAAGAGCAAACGCGCTTTGAATTGGCCACCATGAGCGGTTATTTCAATTCTTTGCCGCAGGAAAATTTACATTTATTCATCGATAAATTGGCGGAAGTGCAACGCGTGCTCGCGTTTGACAATGAAAAGGATCATCCCGAAGTTGCGCCTTCCCAGTTTGAATTGAATTTTCGTTATGCCCCGGCCTTGGATGCCGCGGATGAGGTTCAGCTTTACAAATTATTAGCGCGCCAAGTCGCCAATTCCATGGGGTGCACCGCCAGTTTCCTTCCAAAACCCGTGGCCGGAGTCAACGGGAGTGGCATGCACACCAATATTTCATTGTCTCAAAACGGAAAAAATATTTTTTACGATGCCAAGGGTAAAGAAAAACTTTCCGAAACCGCACATCGCTTCATCACCGGGATTTTGTATTATGCGAACGATCTTTGTTTGGTGATTGCTCCGAGCGTGAATGCGTATCGTCGTTTGGACCCGCATTATGAAGCTCCGAATGAAATCAAAGTTTCTCCCACGGATCGCGGATCTATGATTCGTATCCCGATCGGCAATGAAAAAAGCGCCCGTATCGAGGTTCGAACCGTGGCTCCGGACGTAAATCCTTATCTCACGGTTTACGCCTTACTCAAGGCCGGCATGGCCGCGGTTCATGCCACGCCAAAAGAACTAAAGACCATGGAAGCCGAAGTTTACGAAGGAGACGTGAAAAAACTCCCCGGGGAAATTTACACCGCAATGGCCAATTTTATGGGAAGCGATTTCATGAAAGAAATGATGGGAAGCACGAATCATTCCAAATATCTCTCATTAAAGGAAGCCGTGGCGGATCGCAGTCCCAGACAACTCGGAAGGCACATCAAAAGCGGAGAAATTTTGTATCACCATGAAGTCACGAATCAATACTTGTGGAAACAGTTTTGATCTATGAATTTTAAAGAAATTTTCATCGCTCTCGGGCTCAACGAAAAAGAAGCCAAAGTGTATTTGGCCACACTCGAATTGGGCCCGTCTGCAACCTCGGACATCGCGCTTCGCGCCAAATTGAATCGGGTCACCACGTACACCATCCTCGAAAAGTTGGTGCAAAAAGGTTTTATTCACACCCTCCTGCAAGAAAAAGTGCGTTGTTTTTCCGCGGTGGACCCGGATACGTTGAGAGATTTATATCGCGAACGATACAATAATTTAAAACAGGCGCTTCCGGATTTGCGCCGACTCCACGGCAAAACCATGCACCCGCGGGTTCGTTATTACGAGGGGCTCGAGGGGATCAAACGTATTTACGCAGACACACTCACTTCAAAAACCGAAATTTTAAATTATGCAGACTCAAAAGGAATTCGTCAGTTTTGGCCCAATTACGACGAAGAATATGTGAAAGAACGTGTTCGTAAAAAAATTTATTTACGCGGCATTGCGCCGGACGATGAGTACGGGTGCGCAGTGGCGGCTGAAAACAAGAAAAAGCATCGTGAAATCCGCCTCGTTCCTCGAAATCAGATTGAATTCGCCAATGAAATCAACATTTACGACGATAAAGTTTCCATCATTTCCTTCAGCAAAGACGAACTCATCGGCATGATCATTGAGAGCAAAGAAATCGCCAACACCCAACGCGCCATTTTTAAGATGGCGTGGGCGTTTGCAAAAGCCCGTTCTTCAAAATCTTAAGTTAATCCACTTCCTTCAAATAGCACGCCTCGCAAAACACAATTTCCGGACGTTTGGGGTCATAACTACTGGCTGTGGGTTGTCCGCATTTTTGGCACGGACGCGTCCATTGTTGGCGCGGGTTGCGCAACTCCATGCGATCCAAATAGCGTTGGTGCGGCGCGCGGTGCGGGAGGGGAATGCCGTGTTTTTGATAAAACTTTAATTCTTGCGAAATGATTTTGTAATTCGCTCCGCTTTTTTCGCAGGTGAAAATATCTTTTTCCACCGAAGCATTCACATCCCGAATGGAATCGGGAAGAACCGGCGCTTTGCCCTGATACCCGCCTTTTTCTTTTTGGTTTTTCCACCCAAGCCCGCGTTTTTGAACTTCCTCTTCCGTGAGCGGGAGGTAATCGTGCGCAATGGTTTCGTTGTACGCGTAAGGCGAAAGCGTGCTTGGAAAAAATTCGCCCCATTCTTTGGTTTTTTCCATGTGCGCAATAATTCGCGGCAACAATCCTTCGTATTCGGCTTGCGTGTACTGTTTATTAAAAATGCAATATTCCGCATGCTTAAGGGAAATACAGCCAAAGCAATTTCTGGAAGCTGTCATCAAATCGCAATACAAAAGATCGCTGTTGTTTTCCCACGAATTCGTGCAAAACGAACACGAATGAATGTCTCCGGCGCAGCTCGACATTTCGTAACACATCTCGGCCCGGTCTCCGTAAAAATCCCAATCCATGCAATCTTTAGCATTGATCAGATGAGAAATGAATCGACAATCTTCGCAGTTTTTTACATCGTACGCATTGAAGCAGCGGCGTGAAAATTGAACGTGATCACCCACGACCTCTTCAGATCCCTTGATGTCCAGCGCTTTTCGAGGGTATTTGAGTGAAAATTGAATGAAATCTTGCTTGAGTTTTTGTGCCGCGCTATATGAATCAAAACGCAAGGCTTTGATTTTGGCGTCATAGGCCTCTTTAGTGAGTTGTTTATTGCAAAAATAGTAGGATTTATTTCGCAAATTCACGCATCCAAAACAATCGTGGCATCCGATGCAGTCCCGGCAAAAATAACAGTCGCTACAATGTTCGAGATTAAACCCGTAAAAACAGTGAAAACAGCGAGTGCAATCCGTGACTTCGTAACAGAGTTCGCAATTGAAAAGAAAGAGAAAATCCGCACAGTTTTTGTTGTCAAAAGAATACGCGCCAAAATAGCAGTCTTCATTGCGGTCTGCCGTGAAGGTAAGGTAGCAGTTACGGCTTTGGGCACAGTAACTCGTGTAGTCGCAATTCTCGTTGCTGATCCCATTGATGGCAAGGCGTGGTACGACTTTTTGCAGCTCCGCGAATTGTTCAAAAAACGGGCGGTTGAAATTAAAATCGCGACCATAGGTTTTGGCATCCCACTCATCGCTCCAATACAGTTCTTGGTTGTAAATCGTGAACGGACTGTCCGAATCGTAGAGCGAAATGAGAGGTTTTCCGGTTTTGTCGCACTTACGATGGTAGAGAAAATTGTGATTGCGGAAGCTCAGACGGCGGCGTTGGCGCTCCTCGGGGCAGAGGGTCGGATTTGGCATGCGAAGTTTTTGAAGCATGGCCTGATCTTCGTCCGTGAGAATGAACGGTTTTCCGGTGAGGCGACATTTGAGGGCGATGGGGGGCATAGGAAGAGGGATTAGGAGCTTGGAGTTAGGATTTAGGAGAGAGGGGTAGGTGTTCCCGGAAGTCGCATTTTTAAGGAAGAAATGCCAGCGACTCATGATCCGAGGCATTTCGCTCCCATGCGACGGAGGGAATGCCTGCCCCTCGATCCTAGTCGAGAGAAAAAGTCTGAGGGGATGGCATGATGACAAGGCTTAGTAAACTTGTTTCAAATAGCACTTTTCGCACACCACTTTCTCTGGCCGATCCGGCGCATAGCTCGTTTGGATCGTTTTTTTGCATTGACTGCACGTGCGAGGCCACAAGCGTCGCGGATTGCGCAGAGCCATACGGCGTTTATGCCGACAATCCGGACATTCAACAGGTAACGGTAATTTCATCATACGATAAAACGCCAATTCTTGCGCAATAAGTCGGTAGTTTTTCCCACATTCCGCGCACGTCAAAATTTGTTTGGTGATGTCATCCGAAATCGCCTCAATCGGACGATCCAAAGGGATGCGCGCGCCTTGATAACGATTGCTCACATTTTCGGATTTCCATGTCATCCCCAGTTTCGCGGCATCGGGTTTTGATAGAGGATAATATTCATTCGCAATCGTTTCATTGTAACCAAAAGGCGACAACGAAAACGGGAAAAATTCTCCGTATTCTCCCGTTGTTTTCATATATTCAAGAATGCGAGGAACGAGTTTTTCATACGCTTCTTTGGTGTATTGCTTATTGAGAATGCAGTATTTTTTTCGCTTCAACCCAAAGCACCCAAAACAATTCGAAGAATTCCAACAATATTGGCAATAAAAAAGGTGGTCGCTTTCATAACATTTGGAGCACACCAAGAGCTGGTATCCTAAATTGCAGGCATGCGTTTCATAATGAGATTCCCCTTTAAAAGGTTCAGTTACATCACGGGCCGTGGTCACCTCGCCGCAATCGTAAGCATAGGCGACATCTTGGCAAGCGAAGGTGTAGTAAGAATCAAAAACCGCTTTATTATTGAAAAGATGATCGCCGGTACATCCTTCGGCTTGTAGATTGGTGACGTCTCGATGAAGCGCATTTTTACGCACCTCGGTCCAAAAGCGTTCGGTGAAAGACAGCGTTTGTTGCGGGGTTTTCGGCGTAAATTCTTGGAGCTTTTTCTCGTACTCTTCTTTGGAATAAGGCTTATTTAAAAAGTGGTAATTCTTGTGTCGTAAATTCCAACACCCAAAACAATTTTCACAGCTTTGGCAGTCAAAGCAAAACGCGCATTCCGAGCACGTTGAGCATTCGAAAAGATACGAGGAAAAGGTGCAATTTTTCGCGTTGGTGCAAAAATAACAGCGTTCACAACGTTGGATGGCCAAGCAATCCGTGCAATTTTTGCTGTAAAGATTGTAATTGCTGCAATAAAAAAGGTCTTCGCAATACCCGGAATTGATGCACATGTAACAATTTTTATTGTACGCGGAGTGATTGGTAAAAAGGGAATTTTCACTGCTCATATTCACGATGCAGGGGCGTGGCGCCACAAGGCTGAGCGCTTGCATTTGTTCGAAAAAAGGACGATTGAAATCAAAGTCGCGGCCTGTGGCCAACTCGTCCCAGACATCGCTCCACCACACTTGCTGGTCATAGACGGTGCAGGGCTTTTCCGCAGAGTAAACAGAGATGATTTCTTTGCCGGTTTGATCGCATTTGCGATGGTATAATTTGCGCTCATTGCGGAAGGCGAGGCGGCGTTGTTGGCGACAATTCGGGCAAAGAGTGGGGGGCGGGAGGAGAATTTTTTTACCCTCAAAAGCAGGTGAGATTTTTTCTAAAACCACAAGATCTTCATCTGTGACAACAAAGGCGTTTTGGCAGAGGCGACATTTTTTTTGAAGGGGAGTCATAGGAAATTAGAAATTTTGAATTTTAGATTTGGGAGGGGGAAAAAATACGAAATGCGACACTCGCTTCGCTCGTGTCTGATTATCTCATATTGTAAGTCTTTGTAAACGAACGACATTAAAATTTAATGAATAAATGATGAAATTTTTATGAATTTAAGGTTGAAATACAAGGGAGGAATGGTGTATATTATCTGTAGAAACATTTTTACAACATCCTATGATTTATCCGGATTTTGATCGTTTGGGATTGAGCGAGAGCGAAGGGAAAGTCTATATGGCGCTCTTGGAATTGGGGGGTGGATACGTGAGTACGGTGGCGCGCCAATCTAAGCTTCCGCGGGTCAATTGTTATCACACGCTCGAGAATCTTTTCAAGAAAGGTTTGGTGAATTTTATGACCAAAAACAAGGTGCGTTTTTATTCGGCCGAGCCCCCGCAAAAAATGGTGAACATGCTCGAAGAAAAAACAACCTACGCCCGCAAGTTGTTGCCCGAGCTTTTATCGGTCACCAATGCCCTCGCGTTCAAACCTAAAATCAAATATTTCGAGGGAATGGACGGCGTCAAAACCATCCTCGAAGACACCCTCACGGCCAAGAGCGAAATGCTCGGTTATTCCAATTTGAAAGGCGCGGCGGAATTATTTGGCGATTACATCAAGATTTATGCTCAAAAAAAGATGAAAAAAAGATTAAAAACGCGACTCATTTGTCCGTCCAGTAAAGAAGCGTTTGAGTACACCAAGCGTTATTATCCCACGCAATTTCCAGAGGAACTTATCGAGATTTTATTCATCAACCCACGTGAATTTTGGTTTGAGCACGAGATCATGATTTACGACAATAAAGTAGCCGTGATTTCCCTAAATAAGGAAGAGCTGGTGGGTATGATTTTCGAAAGTCCGGTCTACGCGCGTTCGCAAACCGCTATTTTTAACCTGGCATGGCTCGGAGCCAGCGGGTTTATCGCATTGTAATCAGAGTCGCCACTTCTTGAATGGTTTGATCGAAGTGATGTTGGAGTTGATTTTCGGTAAGGGTTCCCATGTCGGATTTGGCATAAATGCAAAGCGGGAGGAGTAAATCTTTTCGAATATAAAAATAAAGGTACGCACGAAATCCGCCGGATTTACCTTTGTGCATGTCCTTACTTGGAATGCGGATTTTATAAATGGATCGGCCAATGGAAATTTCATTTTTAGGATTGAATCCTTCGATGATTTTTAAAAGATCTCGTTTGACTTGAGGATATTTTTTCTTCAAACGCTTGAGTTGTTTCTTGAAATGTTCGCTGAAAAAGAGGGGCATAAGGATTCCAATTATACGTCTTCAAGTTGTTTTTTGGCAGAGGGGAACCGACTGACATCCAAACGATCGAGAAGTGTATCCAAAACTTGGATGGATTGATCGAGGGAATTTTTTTTGGTGAGTAAATAATATTTAATCAAAAAAGTGATCGTGGAAGTGCGATTCCCAAGGCCTTCTTCTTCTTGAATAAAATCAAGTTCTTGAGGAATTTTTTCGCTGACCTTAAGAATAATGGATGGCATAAAAAGTTAAAATAAATAATATTAATTATATAACTATTATATAAAAAATAGTTATTAAAGTCAATTCAATCGAACAGGCCCTCAAAGATTATTTACAAAAAAATCCCGGCCGATATACTCGTCCCATGGCAACCACTCAATCAACCATAGACTATATTGTGGATCAACTGCAGGAGGCGGGAAATATTTCCGCTCGTAAAATGTTTGGTGAATTTGCGCTGTACTGCGAAGGCCGCGTGGTGGGACTCGTTTGCGACAACACTTTATTTATCAAAATCACGGAACCAGGCAAAATTTTTATTGGAAAAGGCTACAAAGAAGGGTATGCATACAAGGGCGCCAAAGTCTCCATGGTCATTGATGGAGATCAGATTGAAGATCGTGACTGGCTCTGCGAGCTCGTGCGTATCACGGCCGCAAATGTTCCCCTTTTCCAAAGAAAAAATCATGAAAATATCTAAAAACCTGAACCACGACCCTTGGTTTAAGTTGAAAATTTTAGGGGTCCTGATCGCTTTATTGTATTTATTCCTGAGTTGGTACCCGTATATAGGGCGATTCAGTGCCTCGCTCACAACCCCTCATGATTTAAAAACGGTTGTGGATGATTGGATCCCTCTGGTTCCTCAGATCATAAAGATTTATTTGGCGTTGATGTTTTTTCCCATTGCCGGTTTGATTTTTGCTTTTTATAAAAAACTCACCGCACTTGAAGTCGCTGCTTTGTACATCGCACACATCTTGTTGCTGTTTTCTTGTTATGCGATTTATTTAATTTTCCCAACTTCAGCGGAAAGCGTCATGGTTAAGATTAGCGAATGGGATGTGGCGAATAACCCGGCGCTGGAAGCCATTGATTGGCTTTATCGGAGCAGTGTGCCTTACAATTCCTTTCCAAGTTACCATGTGGCGCCGATGGTGTTTCTTTTGATCTTTTTATTTAAAAAATGGAGAACTCTGTTTTGGATAAGTTTGCCTTTGTGTGTCCTGATCTCTGCAGGTGCGGTCCTTACCAAGTTCCATTTTTTTGTGGATGTTCTCGGAGGGATCGCTATGGGAATTTTTGCGTATTATATTTTGTATGAAAAAATAGCGTTAAAATACTTGAATGATTTTGTTCGGGTTGAGAAGGAATGAAATTTTAATAAATCGAGGGTTGTACTGAAAAAGAGCTTGAGAACGCCAAAAAAGGCGGGGCAGGCCCCACAAAATGTTTAAGTGGTGCCGGGAGGCAGGATCGGACTGCCGACACCACGATTTTCAGTCGTGTGCTCTACCACTGAGCTACCCCGGCACAGGCGTTATTTTAGCGAAGGTTGGGGAACGGGGCAACAGGAATTAAAAAAACTGCTCAAAATACAGATGCGAAGGCTCGAATCCTTTTTGTAAAAAAATCGCACGCACATCATCGATCATGCCTTTGCCGCCACACATATAAACGTCCGTGGTTGCAGGATTGAAGGAGACTACAGACAAAAGTGCGGTCACGCGACCACTTGGACCTTTCCAATCCGATGACGGCTGCGACAACGTGAGCGTAAAGTGAAGATTCGGGTGTTGTTTTGCCAATTTTTCAAATTCGCGTTGGTAAAAAATATTTTCCTCGTGCCGTACCCCAAAATAAACGTGCATGGGTCTGGTATCGCCTTGGCTTAAACGATCTTGAATCATGGAGTGAAAGGGTGCAATTCCGGTGCCGGTGGCCACAAAAACAAGGTCGCGATCCGCAGGGGATTTGAGTAAAAAATGTCCAAAAGGTCCCTGGATTTGCAACTCATGCCCAATTTCCCAGGTGTCGAGAATCGGAGTTAAGGTCCCGGTTTTGATGATCGCAATCACAATGTGAAGTTCATGATTTTGTGAAGGCGCACTGGCAATCGAATAGGCCCGACTGATGCGCGCGCCGGTGGCAGGATTTGTCGCATAAATCAGCACAAATTGGCCGGCTTGAAAATCGAGGGTCGTAAGTTCGATGAGCTCAAAAACAAACTCGCGCACCTCGGGAGTGAGCGTGATTTTTTGCTTGAGCCGAGCTTGAAACATTGAGGGAAGTACCATGAGTAAATTTTACACGGAGCAGAGCAGCCCCGCAACGTCAGCCCGGGCACGCTCCGCATTGGTTGCATTTTTCAAGGCCTCCTTTAATATACCCGCATGAGCATCCTCAACGATTTGGTTTCACGCCTGGTTCTCTTTTTCTCCAATTTGGGAGAAACGTTTTGGAATCACCTCAGCCTGTCCCAATATTCTTTTTGGCAAACCGCCATTGATGTTTTTTTGGTGGCCATTATTTTTTATTGGCTCATCACCTTGCTCAAAGGCACCCGCGCGGTCCCGATTTTGACCGGACTTTTTGTGCTCGCGTTGCTGTACGCCATTAGCGACCGTCTTGATCTTCTCGCTGTGAATTGGATTTTAAGCCGCGCTTTTCCCGTGATGTTGCTGTCCATCCCGATTATTTTTCAACAAGAACTCCGTCGCGGCCTCGAGCGCCTCGGGAAAACGCATTTTTTTGAACTCGAAATCGAATCCACGGACCGCATGATCAGCGATTTGGTGGAAACCTGTCAGCTGTTGGCCAAAGAACGCCACGGTGCGCTCATTGTGCTCGAACGCGACACCAAACTTGAAGAATACATCGAAACAGGAAAATTATTGGATTCCATGATTTCCAAGGAATTATTGCTCAGCATTTTTAATCCGCGTTCCCCGCTTCACGACGGAGCCGTGATCATTCGCGAACGTCGAATTGTGGCTGCGGGCTGCGTTTTGCCACACACATTCAAACAATATGAGGGTCGGTTTGGCACGCGGCATAAAGCCGCGATCGGGTTGTCGGAAAATTCCGATGCGGAAATCATCATTGTTTCCGAAGAGCGAAAAACCATTTCATTTGCCAAAGACGGGCAGTTGGAGGAGGTCACGGCCGAGCAACTTCAATCGCATTTGGAAAAAATTTATAAAGCCAGACAACACTCCCCACGCACGAAGCAAAGCGAAGTGCGCTCCCCAGTTCCTTGCATCTCCAGCGGAGCGAAGGGAGCTTTCCCTCCCCCCGTATCCTCAAAAAAACCTAAAAATCGCCGTTCCGCCTAATGGATCATTTTTTATGAAAAATTTCCTACTCAAAAATTGGCACGTTAAAATTTTGTCGCTCATCGCAGCCTCGGTGTTTTGGTTTTTTGTATTGAGCAGTGTGAGTACGTTTTTTGTGTACCCAACGGCATTGCCCATTGAGACGTTCAATGTGCCGGAAAATCTGGCGGTGGTGAATGCGCTCGGCGATGCCACGTTCACCGTGCGGGCGGATCAGGAAATTTATAAAAATCTTACTTCCGATAATTTTACCGTGTATGTGGATTTGAAGGGATTGGTTGCCGGAGAGCAAACCGTAAATGTATCCGTGAATTCCAAGAAAACCGATGTGGGAGTCGTAGCCATTGATCCGATTCAAGTGGTCGTGGTGTTGGAAGAACTTCAAACCAAAGAAATTCCGATCGAGTTTGAATTGCAAGGAAAGCCTGATTCCAATTATACGGCCGAGTGGGCAATGTTGCCCGATTTGGAGATCGAAGTGAGTGGAGCGGAAAGTGTTGTGGAAGACGCGGAAAAAGCCGTGGCTATCTTGATATTGACCGGCACTGAAACCGAGGACGTGTCGCGCATGGTTGAAATCAAGGTGTACAACGCGAAAGGGCAAGAATTGGGTCAGGTCACAACCAACCCTAAAACAGTGGAGTTAGACGTTACGATTGAGCCCGCGGAAGCGGTAAAAACCGTGGGAATCAAAGTGAACACCGAAGGGGAAGTGGACGGCTATATCAGTCAGATTCAAACAATCCCCGATGTGGTGCAAATTCAAGGAGATGCGGATCTGTTGGAAGATATTGATTATCTTGAAACAGAACCGATTTTTATTGAGCCCGGGCAAACAAAAATCACCGCTCGGGCCGAGTTGATACTTCCCGATGGCGTGAGTTTGGGAGAAGGGGAGTCGTCATTTGTTGAAGTGGAAATCGAAGTCGCACTTATCCAGACGCCAACAAATCTTGAAAATAATGTACTGGAGATTTCTTTACCCAGTCACGGAGCGTTAGCGGAGTGAATTCCCCCCCCCCCCCCCCATAAATCCTAACTTCAAACCCCTAATTCCTGCATCATGCCCCTTCACTGCCTTCCCATCCATGCGCCAACCATGGCTTTGCTCGAGCAACGTTTACGGACCGAAGCCGACGATGCGGATGTGATTGAAATTCGACTCGATTGTATTCGCGATGTGCGTTTGGCTGAGATTTTTTTCGAAAAAGATCCCATAAAAAAACCGTTTTTGTTTGTGAATAAAGCACCGAGCGAAGGCGGATTGTTTTTGGGAAGTGAAGAAGAACGTGTGGAAATGTTGGAGGAAATGATCGAGCGGGGAGCGCAGTATGTAGACGTATCGATCATTACCGACTTGAAGCTCATCAAGCGCTTGGTGAAGCGGAAAGGCGCGAAAACGAAATTGATCCTTTCGTATCATAATTTTAAAGGGACACCGACTTTGACGACTTTAAAACGACTCGTTCGAAAAGCGAAAAAACAAGGCGCAGATTTGGTGAAAATTGCAACGTTTGTAAAAAACCCCAGAGAAAATGTGATTTTATTTGAGCTCACCGCGTGGGCCAAAGAGGAAAAAATCCAGATCATCACCCTGGGCATGGGAGAGGAAGGGCGCTTGAGTCGCATTGTGTGCCCGTTGCTCGGTTCAAAGATGTATTTTGCGCCGCTCAAAAAAGGCGACGAAACCGCCCCCGGCCAACTCACCAAAGAGGAATTGGAAACCGCTTGGAGCGCAATGGGGGTGTAGGGTATACTCCGCGCGCAAATCGTGAAAATCTTTTGCTTAAAAGGAGGATTTTTGCTATAATAATAAGAATATTTTAAAAATAATTTAATAAATATGGGAATAGGAGAGCCGGAGGGAAATTTAGGCGATGGAGAGAGTAAAGCTGACGTGGAGCAAGCGCCAGTTCCATTGAGCGCGCCGGACAGGAGTGAAACCTCCGAATCAACATTGCCCGCCGTCAGAAGTCGGAGGATAGGCAAGTTAAGTGCTAAAGGGGAACAAAGAATTCACTGCTGGCTTGATAAATTGGGACGAGCTCTGGAAAGGAAAAGAGGGGGGAAAAGATTTTCGGAGGTATTTTTAAAAGCGAGCGCCTCAGCATTATTATCTTATCTCAAGGGACATATGAGTGGGGAAGCGAAAGAAATTTTTGTTTTTGTCCCTATAAAAGGAAGCGTATTTTACTCAGAGTATGATTTAGATGCAGAATTTTATTTAGAAGAAAAGTGGGGGATGGAAGAAGAATTAAAAAGATTAGAAAAAATAATGCAAAAGGCGCCAACGGCCATCGAAAAATTTCCGGAAGAAAGGCGCGTGACATTTCAACGAAGAAAAGAGGCATGGGAACGATATAAGGGGTCAATTCCTCAATGCATTAAAAAATTAAGAGAAAAATTAGTAAAAATGGACGCAATTTTTGATATTGAAACAACGGTTTCTCCTAAAGCGACGGTCTGTGGAGACTTAAATAGCCCAGAAGAAAAAGAAGTAATGGAAATACAAATTGGAAAAATAATGCAACCGGCAATTGAAAAGGGACAATTGATTATTGTCGAAGTTAAGCCAGGCGAAAATCAAAAGACGGAAAATATTATTTTAATCGAAATATGGAAATTGAATTCTTCTTGGGTTGATAAAGCCTTATTCCCTCCAATAGAAAAAAAGCCCAAGGATCCTACTCGAGCCGTGAAGAGAACCAGAAGAAGATTGGCTAAAAATGCATCAATAAAAAATGGTTGAAAAGACTCCCCCTATTCCAGAGTAACCACTTTCCCCATTTTCCCGTTGAGTCTTTTGTGCAATGGACTTTTTTGCGTTGGCCCGCTATTTTAACGTCATGTCTCTTCAAATCGCCATTGTCGGCCTCCCCAATGTTGGAAAATCCACCCTCTTCAACGCGCTCACCAAATCGAGCGGCGCCATGGTGGGGAATTATCCGTTTTGCACCATTGACCCCAATGTGGGAGTGGTCGAGGTGCCGGACGAGCGCCTGCAAAAGCTCGCAACTCTCGTGACTCCGGAAAAAATTGTGCCCGCGATTGTGGAATTTGTGGATGTCGCAGGCTTGGTCAAAGGCGCGAGCGAGGGCGAAGGCTTGGGCAATAAATTCCTAGCCCACATTCGCGAGTGCAACGCCATTGCCGAGGTGGTGCGCGTGTTCAAGGACCCAAATGTGATCCATGTGAACGGAAGCGTGGAGCCCAAACGCGATCGTGAAATTCTCGAAGCTGAATTGATTTTGGCAGACCTTCAAACCCTCGATGGGCGCATGGGAAAACTTGAAAAAGAAGTTCGCGGAGGCGATAAAGACGCTAAAGTTTTACTGCCATTGGCTCAGCGGCTGAGAGATGAGCTGAATCAAGGAAAACTCGCCAACAACGTAGAAATGAACCCCGAAGAAAAAGCATTGGTAAAATCTCTTCAACTCATCACCAGCAAACCGGTTTTGTATGTCGTCAACCTTCACGAAGACGAAATCAAAACATTTGATGAAAAATCCGCGCGCGAACAACTCGGACTCCCTGCCACAGCCACGATCATCCCCATTTCTGCAAAAATCGAACAGGAATTGGGGCAATTGGCAGAAGCGGAATCTCAAGAATTTCTCAAGGAATTGGGGCTCACCCAGCCCGGATTACATACCTTAATTCGTGCCGCGTACGACACGCTCGGATTGCACCATTATTTCACCGCAGGCCCGATGGAGGTTCGTGCCTGGACCGTCCGAAAAGGCGCGTTGGCCCCCGAAGCCGCAGGCGTGATTCACACGGATTTTGAAAAAGGATTCATCCGCGCCGAAGTGATCTCTTACGACGATTACGTCCGCGATGGCAGCGAGCTCTCAGCCAAAGAAAAAGGCCACATGCGCCTCGAAGGCAAAGAATACGCGGTCAAAGATGGAGATGTGATGCATTTCAGACACGCAGCGTAGCGCACGCACGCAGCGAAGCGGAGTGCGCTTCCCGCATTTTATTTCTCTCCATCTCCCAATGTTAATTATTCCCTCCCTCTACATCGAAAAAGGCCGCACGGTCTCGCTTTACAAAGGCGAGGAGAATGAGCAAAAAACCGTGTACAACAAATCGCCGCTGAATGTGGCAAAAAGTTTTGAAAAACAAGGAGCATCCCTCATTCATATCATCGACATTGACGCCTCGCGCGGGCAGGGGAGCAACAACCTGGATTTGATTAAAAAAATCGTAAATGAATTGAAAATTCCCATCGAAATCGGAGGCGGAATTCGAACCCTCGCCAACATTGAAGCGTTATTTTCCGTGGGCGTGAAACGGGTGGTTTTGGGGGTTTCCGCGGAACCGATTTTGGAAGAGGCGCTCAAAAAATACGGGCCGGACCGCATTGTGTTGGGCATCAAGGCGCGGAAAAGTTTTGTGGAATCCGACAACCTTCCTCCGGATTCGGACGAGGTCCTTGAGGTTGCGGAAAAAGCGCTGGCCAAAGGGGTCCGTTACATGGTGTACAAAGACCTGGAACGGGAAGGCACTTTATTTCATCCCAATTATGACGAGATTGAACGCCTGTTGTTTTTTCTCGGAGGAAAAGCAAAGATTTTTTCATCCGGGGGAGTGACAACACTCGAGGATTTGTCTATTTTGCGCAACTTGGGCGCTACCGGCGTTTTGGTGAGCCGCGCTTTGCTCGAATACAAAATTGACCTCAAAGAAGCGATTCGTTACTGCGAAACCCCGGAGGATAAGCTGTTTGCGTTGGCGCTGGGCAATCCCTAAAAACCTCCAAAGAAAAAGGGGTGGTGTTTCCGAGGGCGCATTGCCAAGGCTATTTTTAGGCAAGCGGAAGGGGAAATTTTTGTGAACCAGACACGCAGCGAAGCGAAGTGTCGCATTTTGAATTTTTGAATTCGAATTCAATGGACCCTTCGTCCCTTCAGGACTGCGGGTCTGCGAAACATTTCGCTCCCATGTGAACGAAAATTCTTCCCGACCGCTTGCCAAGAAGATTCTCCTCCTGCGATCGAGGGAATACCCATCCCTTTTTCTCAATGCATCAGATAAAAATTATGAACATCCTCCATTGAGTGCAACGCATTAAAAACATTGCGCAATTGTTTCATTTCCAGCACCTCCACCACCATAACAATGCAGGTGGTTTTTTCCGTGGGATTATCCGTGACATTCACTTGGTGAATATTTACATTCAAATTTGCAAGAAAGATCCCGATATCACGCAACAGTCCAACCCGATCCTTCACTTTTAAAAATAATTTTACTCGATAATACGCCGTGGGCTTGGTGTTGGATAAAATCGTTAAATGCGGTTCTTTTTTGCGGTCTCCACTTTTGGCAAAAGAATAAGGATGCACCATGCGCGACGGTGAGCCCAAAATTTCTTCCTTGGTGTAAAGATTTTCAATGATTTTATCTTCCGGGATCGATCCGTTGCCCACCCTTTCCAAAAATTCATGCCAGTTTTTGGATTGGAAAAATTCAACCAGTTGTTTCTTTTTTTCTTCGGGTAAAGTTTCAATTTCATGCCTGCCATACAAATGCAATTCTTTTTTCATAAAACTCGCGCCGGCTCGATGACATTGTTCCGAACTTTGTTGTTTGAGCGATTCTTTGATGCGATGCCGCGCCAAGCTGGTTTTGATTTTATCGAGCCATTCGCGTTTGGGTAATTTTTGATTCGGAGACGTAAGCACCTCCACCACGTCGCCGGTTTTGAGCACCGTGGTCACACTGCATTCCTCTCCGTTAAGACGCAATCGCACCGCATGGTCGCCAAGATTGTTTTGGAGATGATACGCAAAATCGATGCCAATCGCGCCTTGAGGTAAATCCACAACGTCTCCATAAGGGGTAAACACAAAGATTCGATCCTGAAAAATATCCACTTTGAGGTTTTCCAAAAAGTCGAAATTGCTTTTGAGCTCGCGTTGAAGGTCCAGCACTTTTTTAACCCAAGTGGATCGTTTTTTGATTTCTTTTCGAAACGTGGATGGGGGCATGGAGGCCAGTTCTTTGTAGAAAAAGTGGGAGGCAATGCCGTATTCCGCTTCAAAATGCATTTCATGTGTGCGAATTTGAAACTCGGTGGGGGCCCCGTTGATCCCGAAAACCGTGGTGTGCAAACTTTGATACCCATTCGCTTTCGGCACTGCAATGTAGTCTTTGACCCGTCCGGATTTGGGGGGAAATAAGGAATGGATCACCCCCAGCACGCGATAACACGTTTCCCGATCTTTCACGACCACGCGTACCGCCAGTAAATCATTGATGTCTTGGAATCGTTGGCCTTTATCGATCATTTTCCTAAAAATGCTGTACAGACTTTTGGGACGAGCATGAACTTCGGCTTTGATGCCGTTTTTTTTGAGTCGCCACATCACTTTATGCGTGGTGTCTGCGAGTATTTTTTCTTGATGCGGTGTGTTTTGCTCCACCAAATAGGCGAGTTTTTTATATTCGTTGGGATGAATGTAGAAAAAACACAGATTTTCAAGGTCGGATTTGAGCTCCCAAACGCCGAGCAAGTTGGCGATCGGGACATAAATTTCCATGGTTTCTTTGGCGATGCGGAGTTGTTTTTCTTTTCGCACATGCGAAAGGGTTCGCATGTTGTGTAAACGGTCCGCAAGTTTGATCAAAATAATGCGAAGATCGCGCGCACTGTGCAGAAAAAATTTACGCAAAGAATCCACCTGGCGAGCCAGCATATCGTGGCGGTATTTCACTTTGGATAATTTAGTGACGCCTCTCACTAAAAACGCCACATTTTTTCCGAAACGTTCTTCCACATATTTTATGGTATAAGGCGTGTCTTCCACCACATCATGCAAAAAACAAGCGATCAGCGTGTCTTCGTCCACGCGGAGTTTTAATAGGATCAAGGCCACTTCGGTAGGGTGGGTGATGTAAGGCGTTCCATCCATTCGTTTTTGCCCTTCATGCGCACGCATGGCAAAATTATAAGCCGCCTTGAGTCGCTTTTCATTCAAATGCGGAAGATACTTTTTAGCCTGTTTGGTGATGGTGGCGATTGGCATAGAAAGGGAAAATCGCTACAATTACAATAATAAAGGATTATCTCATGAGATTTGGAAAGATGCAAATTTTGTTAAAATGTCCTGACACATATGTCCAAAATTAAGAGGAAGAAAATTGCGGTGCTTGTGTCAGGCGGCGTTGACAGTGCTGTAGCACTGGCTTTGTTGAAAAAAGAAGGGCATGACGTGACCGCGTTTTATCTTAAAATTTGGCTTGAGGATGAGCTTGCGCACTTGGGTTCGTGTCCGTGGGAGGAGGATTTGGCCATGGTCCATGCGGTGTGTGAAAAAGTCGGAGCCCCATTACAAATCGTTTCACTCCAGCAGGAGTATTGGGACGAAGTGGTGCGTTATACGGTGGAAGAAATTCGTCGCGGACACACTCCGAATCCGGACATGTTGTGTAATCAGCGTGTGAAATTCGGAAAATTTTACGACAAAATCGACTCAAGTTTTGAAAAAGTGGCGACCGGGCATTATGCCGGAGTGGAGGAAAAAGCGAATAAATTTTGGCTCAAACGATCACCGGATCCGATTAAGGATCAAACGTATTTTTTGTCTTACTTGAGCCAAAAACAATTGGGTCGGGCAGCGTTTCCTCTTTGCCCTTACACCAAAAAAGAGGTGCGTGAGTTGGCGCACGACATGGATTTACCAAATCAAGCGCGCAAAGACAGTCAGGGCATTTGTTTTTTGGGAAAAATTCCGTTCAGTGAATTCATCAAACACCATTTGGGCGAAAAAACCGGGGATTTGATTGAGATGGAGACCGGGAAAAAAATCGGGGAGCATCAAGGGTTTTGGTATTACACCATCGGACAGCGGCACGGCTTGGATTTGAGTGGCGGCCCGTGGTTTGTGGCACAAAAAGACATTGAGAAAAACATCGTTTATATTTCGAAAAACTATCATTCGGAAGATAAAAAACGCGATCATTGCGCGGTACGCGATTTCAATTGGATCGGGTATGAGCCGCAGCTCAACACGCCACTTTCCCTCAAAGCAAAAATGCGCCACGGCGAACGTTTTTACGACGCCACAGCCACCTTTTCGGATTTAAAAACCGGCACGATCAAACTCAACGCCTCGGACCAGGGCCTTGCCCCGGGCCAGTTTGCAGCGTTGTATGATGGGGAGTATTGCGTGGGGAGCGGGGTGCAGCACGAACGAAGTGTAGTGAAGTGCGGTTAAGAAATGGTTGAACATCAGCGAATTGATGAAAATTCATCATGCGACTGAAAATGATGCATTTTTCTCAAAGTTTCTTCGCTTGCGCTCCGGAACTGTGCGCGTGCAGGCTTTTGGATTTAATTTTAGACTAAACCGAGAAAGTAATCTTTTGGTACGGTTTCTTTGAGTACCAGCTTCGTTCTTCTTGTCAAGCCCTTCCACTCCGTAAATCCCCCAAAATCTGGTATAATAATCAGATAAAAATAAACAAAAAAATATGGGAAAGTCTTATTCGGATCAGGATAGCGCGCATGAATTACGTCTTCAAGAACTTGAAAAGATGGTCGCGCGTTTTATGCAAGAAGTTCAAGAATTGGAGTCTTACGTCCAAAATAAGGTTCAAAAGATCCGCCATGCCGAAATTGAAATTCAAAAAATCAAAGAAAGCCTCAAACAAGCTGCGGTAGAAGTGGACTCTTTGGTGGTGAACCCGCCCAGTGCCGCCACGTTGCGTTCCTGGAGAAAACAAGAAACATCCAGCCTGACCGAACGTTTGGCGGACAAGTTCGCAATTTTAAAAAAACCGGTTTCTTTTCCAAAAATTTCACTCCCAAAACTCCGCGCGCCGAAATTCCATCTCCCGCGATTGCATTTTCCTCAAGTCCGACTCCCGAAATTTCACGCACCAAAGATTCGCTTTCCGCAATTTCACCTCCCCAAATTGAGCCTCAAGCCCTTTTGGACCGGCTTGCGCCACCTCACACGCGCCGCAATATTCTCTTTCCTACTCTTCACGATCGGCTTTTTCATCATGAACGCCAATGCCTATTCTCAGATCACTATGGCGTGGTTGACCCAATTTTCGGGAGCATCCACGGAAAGCCCTCTCACCGATCTCGCCGCGCAACAAGCCGCGCCGATACAAGAGTTGTTTCCGGTTTCAAATAATAAAGAAGATCAAAAACTCCAAATCCCGGATCTTAACCTTGCCGTGACCCCTCCTGACAACCGTTTGATTATCCCAAAACTCAACAAAAATATTCCAATCCTCGACACCGACCTCGCCAAGCTGGCGAACGCGGATATCAGTGTCTTGGAGGACTCGTTTCAAGAGGATTTGAAAAACGGCGTGATCCATTTCCCGGGAACCGCCAATCCGGGAGAAATCGGAAATGTGTTTATTACCGGGCACAGCTCGTATTATTTATGGGATGAGGGCGATTATAAGGATGTTTTTGCGCGGTTGAACAAGCTCGTGGTCGGGGATGACATTGTGGTGTATTACAATCAACAAAAATACACGTATAAGGTTCGCGAAAAGAGAGAAGTGAAAAAAGACGATGTCAGCATTTTGGAGCAAGGCGATGAAAAAATCCTCACGCTCATGACCTGCACGCCGGTGGGGACGAATTTGAGACGGTTGGTGATTGTGGCGGAGCAGCAGATATGAGCGTAAGCGAATGTCTCTTTCCTGTTTTACATACAGGCTTGAATCAAGGCTCATTTTTTGTATTTCGCCTGGGATAAAAAAATGCGAGGGGAGGACACTTCGCTGGCGCTCCGTGCCTAAAAGGTGAATATATACTCACCCACTGATTTTGTCACGTCAAAATGATGGTTTTGATCTGGGGAAGTGATGATTTTTGTGGTAGATTTTGGCTGATAAAAAGCATCATTTAATCTTCTTTTTTATGACTCAATCCGTACTCCAAAAAAGTTTAGATTCCGCCACGTTCTCTCCGGACGATTCTCTCCATAAAAATTTCATCGATTACGGCCGCAACGCCAAAGAATGGCTTCGCAAATGCGCCCTGCTTCTCCCGGAAATTGATCGTCGACAAATCTGGAAGAAGAAAGGATTTTCGAGCATTTTTGAATATGCGGGGAAATTGGCAGGGATGAGTCGATCGAGTGTTGAGTTGGCATTACGCGTATTGGATCGAGTTGAAAAGATGCCCGCTCTTCGCAGGGTGATCGAGGAAAAAGGAATTCAAAGCGTGCGCCCAATTGCCGCCATTGCCACTCCCGAGACCGCTGGTTTTTGGGCGGAGAAAGCAAAAATCATGAGTAAACACACGCTTGAAACGTATGTGCGCGAGTACAAAAAACAATACATGGATGACGGGAAAAATAACAGATTGGGCAGCCGCCCCGGGGCGGAGATTGAACCTGAAAAACAAATCACCATGGATCTCGCGCCCGATGTTGCCGCGGACCTCGAAAAACTCAAAGGCAAAGGCGATTGGAACAGTCTCATGCGCGAACTTTTACAACTCCGAAAAGAAAAACTTGAGGCTGAAAAACCGAAACCCGTTGAAACTTCTTCGCGCCATATCCCAGCAAAAGTAAAACAATTTACGATTGAGAAAACAAGAGGGCAATGCGCCTATCCCGGCTGTACCAAACCTTATAAAATCCTCCATCACACTCAGCGATTTGCGCTCGACCCTGTGCATGACCCCGACCGACTCGTGCCATTGTGCGAGGCGCACGAACATCTCGCGCATCACGGCCTCATTGCCAACGAACATCTCGCGCCGGAGAAATGGGAAATTTTATTGGAACCGACTTGGTATGATTTTAAACAAATTATAGATAAAAGGGTAGTGGAATGCCGAAAAAATGCGACCCTCGCTATACTTGGGTCTGCCTGAGCAAAAGGCACAAATCGTTGGCGTTATACTTATGGCAGATTAAGCAGTGCACAGGTTTTTTACGCCGCAAGCTTATTCGTCGTAGCCGGTGTAGCCGGGCTATCAACGCTTTCCAACTGTTGCAAGAGCGCCTCTTCGTTGGCTTTTTCTTTGGCCTGTTCCTCACTTTCCGCTTGTTTGATTTGTTCACGTTTTTCACGTTGTTCTTTTTCTTTCCATTCGAGGACATGTTTGTCATTCAATTTGGCGAGCTCGGCTTCGTATTCCGTGTCGAGTTTGGCGAGTTGTTCTTTTTCGTGAATGAGAATGTTGCGCAACTTTTGGACCTGATCGTCGGTCATGATGGGCATGATCTGGAACCAATAATCGCGTTCCTCTTGAGTCATGGATTCGGTTCCTGCCATAAGCGTGGCAAGATCCGGATATTTTTTGCGAATTTCTTCCGGAATACGCTTTTCAATATCTGTAACGCTCATTTTGGCAGCAGCACCGGTGGTTGCAGCGGGATCTTGTTGGGTTGAGGCAGGAGGGTTCATGATGGATTAGGTTAGTTAGATTATTATAACAGAAATCTTAAGAATTGGCCAGAGTGAGTGAAGTTTAAGAGCCCGCGGTTTCCGTTCCTTCGTCATCGCCGGTTGCTGTTTGAACCAGTTCTGCGGGGAGAGAGGCGACCCAAGTTGTGAGCTTATCCTGCATAAAAGACATTACGGATTTTCCTTTTTTATCCGGGTCTTCGGCACAAGCTTTTCCTCCTTGATTTTCAAAGAGATCTTTGAGAAGTTTTTCAAATTCTTCTTTATGATCGGCCTGGAATGCTTTTAATTTATCAAAAGTGTCTTGCCCCATGCCTTCAGGTTTGACTTTGGGATCTTTATAAAAAGCGTAAAGGTCCCCCATCTTCAGGCTTCGGAATATATTCGTCATCTCCTCCGCCATTTCTTTCGGAAGAAGACGAGAAAGAAGTTCGGAAGGTTTTGAGATGCTCTCGGCCCCTCCCTCTTTATTTTTTAAGGCTCTTCCCATGGCTTCCCCAAATTCTAAAATATCGCCATTTTTCCCCAAAGCACTCATCAACAAGGCCAATGCTTGAAAGGCTACCATAACCATGGCCCCCATATCCGGTGGTTTTTTGGAATAAGCATCGAGTGCTGCGGCTTGAATATCAGTGATTGATTTTGCCATGGCAGCAATTTTTTCTTCTTTTTTTTCTTCCGGGGTTTGTGCGACCGGGGTGGTTGTTTCAGCCGGGGCTACGGGAGGTGTAATTGTGGCGGCTTTTCGTGCCGATTCGGTCTGAACCTCTGTGTAAGCTTGACCCAGTTTTTGTTGTAATTGAGGAACATTGGCACTTACAGCATCTCGTTCTTTTTGGATCGCGGTCGCGACACCTAAAAATTGGGGGTCAGGGGTAGCACCTAGCCCGGTGGTCATTTTTTCGGAAAAATCATTAAAAGCTTTGGGAACAGCATCAAGTTTAAGAGCGGCTGTACGGAAATCTTGAGTTTTGAGGGCGGTTTGGACCTCGGTCCATGATTGTCCAACCGCTGCTTGCAACTCCGTAAATCCTTGGAGAAGACCTTGCTTGACTGCTTTCTTTTGAGCGTGAGGGGAAGACATCCAAAACCAGTTGGTACCCACATCAAGTCCGTCGATCGCTTGTCGAATGGATGTCAAAGCCGTCGAAAAAGGATTTTGGGTCGGGAATTGAGCCATGATTTCTTGAGCTTTTTGAGGGAGGGCGGTTGGGGCCACGGAAACCGTGGCTGTGGTGCCTTCTTGGACAGTGGGAAGAGGCGCCGTAACAGTTGGAGCCACCGTCCCGGAAACCGTGACAGCGGGAGCCTCAGAAGGGGGTGTTATTTTCGCAACCGCAGGCGCTGTTCCTGCTACTTCAATCGCTTTAAGACTTGTTTCACGTTGATTGAAAGCCGTTTGGATGCCTGGCATAAGGCGTGAGGCCTCATCCGCCAGCGCAGTGTAGGCGACTTTGCTTTCTTGTGAAAGAGGACCAATTTCGGATTTTTTGGCAATAATCATATCCATTTTACCCATAATGGCTTTTTGAGCTGCAGCGAGCAATTGACGAGTTTTTCGAAAATCTCCGGCATCCCGAGCCTGAATGGCTTCTTTTAATGTTTTTCCAATAGACCCTTTGCCTCGTTCGGTTCCAACCAAAGCGGCTAATTCTTGGCGTGCTCTCTTGATTTCATTTTGAACCGTTCCCTTCACTAAGAAATTATTGGAATCAACGGTGGCTTCAAATGCATCCAATTTTGCCCCAAATGCAACGCGAGCTCCATCAAGGGCAGTCACAATAGCTTCCGCCGCTTGATTGTCCGCTTCAGTAGGGGATCCAGCGGCTCTTTCGGTTGCTCCTACTTCAGACTCTTTGCCCACTGTTTCACGCTTTTGAACGGCGAGTCTTTGTTCTTCAGCTTTCTTTCTGACCGTTTCTGCTGCTGCATCCGTCGTTTCCGGCGCAGCCAGTTGTGCCGGCACAGCCTCCACTCTTGTATCCGGCGCATTGCTTGGTGTATCTCCTGCCATGATTTTTGTTTTTAGATTTTTTTAGATAACATATACATCCCCCAATTCTCCTTCCACGCGCTCCTTGGTCATGCGGATGTGGTGGATTTCGTTTTTGAGCTGAAAGGTGGGGACGGGATTGGCCTTCCAGAGGTTATAAATGGTTCGAAGACTGGTGAGAATGATCAGCGCGTTTTGGTCGGCTTTGCCCTTTTTGGCGTCATCGAGTTTTTCGTACATTTCTTGTTTAAGCAGAGAATCCGGGGAAAGGAGTTTGATCATGCCTTGATCAATTTTAGCGAGCACGTCGTAGAGAAATTGTTCATCCGTGGGATCGAATCCCGCGGGATCGGCCAGAGGCGCATTGAGCCGAGACTGCACTTCAGCCGGAATCGGCATGTTATCTGTGGCCGGGTCGAAAAGCGGATTGTAGGTTTGAGAACTTTTGAACATGTTGGTTTACTTTCTCATGAATAAATCCTAATATTATAGCAGAAAATTTCTCCTTAAACAACCCCGAATTGATCACCGAAGCGCAAGCCAAAACTCGTATTGAAAAGTTGCGTGAAGAAATTCGTCAGCGCAATTACGAGTATTTTGTGTTGGATGAGTCGAAGGTGAGTGAAGCGGTTCGGGATGCGTTGAAGCGAGAATTGAAGACATTGGAAGAGCAATTTCCGCAACTGATCACTCCGGATTCACCCACGCAACGGGTGGGGAGTGTGCTGTCCGGCCGTTTTGAAAAAGTGCAGCACAAGACGCGAAAATGGAGTTTGCAGGACGTGTTTTCGTCCGAGGAAATTCGGGAGTGGGGCGAGCGATTGGAGCGGTTCCTCCCCGGGGAGACGTTTGAATTTGTGTGCGAACTCAAGATCGACGGTTTGAACGTGAGTTTGTGGTACGAAGAAGGCAAGTTGGTGAAGGCCTTGACCCGCGGAAACGGTGAGCAAGGCGAGGACATCACGCACACGGCGCGAACCATTGCCGGCGTGCCGCTGGTGTTGCAAGAACCCGTGACTTTGGAAGTGTCGGGCGAGGTGTTTATGCCCAAAAAAAGTTTTGAAAAACTGAAAGGCGAATTCGCGAATCCACGCAATGCCGCCGCCGGAACCGTGCGCCAATTGAACCCTCAAGTGGCCGCGGATCGAGATCTTGATTTTTTTGCGTATTCTTTGGGTAAAAATGATCTGAAAAAGGCTCCGAAAACGCAAGTTGAAATTTTGGAACAATTTCAGCATTTGGGCCTTCGCGTGAACAAAAAATTTGAACAAAAAAAGACGCTCGAGGACGTGATCCGATTTTGTGAGAAAACAAAACGAGACGATTTGCAATACGAAATCGATGGCATTGTGATCAAAGTGAATTCACTCGACCAGCAAGAACGCCTCGGCTACACCGGCAAGGCGCCGCGTCATTCCGTGGCGTATAAATTCGCAGCAGAGCAAACCACGAGTCGCGTGCTAAACATCATTATTCAGGTGGGCCGGACCGGAGCATTGACCCCGGTTGCGATCTTGGAGCCCACGTTGGTGGCCGGGAGTACGGTTTCTCGCGCCACGCTTCACAACGAAGGTGAGCTCACCCGAAAAGATGTGCGCATTGGCGACACCGTGATCCTGCAAAAAGCCGGGGACGTGATTCCGGAGGTGGTGGAAGTGCTGAAAAATTTACGCACCGGAAAGGAACAAGTGTTCGTTTTTCCGAAAAAATGCCCGATGTGTGGAGGAGAAGTGGAGCGACCCGAAGACGAGGCCGTGGCACGTTGCAAAAATAAGGAATGCTTTGCAGTCCAACGCGAAAATATCATTCATTTTGTGTCCCGCGGAGCGCTGAATATTGATGGCTTGGGGGAGAAAATTGTGGACCAATTATTGGAAGAAGGTTTGGTGGGAAATGTCGCGGATTTATTCACTCTCACACACGATGATTTTTTAACCTTGCCGTTCTTTAAAGATAAACGAGCCGGGAACCTTATAAAGTCACTTGAAAAAGCAAAAAAAACAGAGCTTGGACGGTTATTGTTTGGGCTTGGAATTCGATTTGTGGGAGAGCAGGCGAGCGACCTTGTTTCTGTCTTTATTGAACAAAAAAATAGTTCAGAAAAAGAGGGTGGAAATTTAACGCTAAAAAAAGTGGGAGAAATCGGAGAATCCATCCTTGCGGAAGAGTGGCAAGCCATCGAAGGAATCGGGGAGCGCATCGGAAATTCTCTTTTTGAATGGTTTCACGACGAGAAAAACCAGAAATTATTGCAAGAATTGGAAGAAAACGGCGTCACTCTTAAACGTGGCGACGCAGAAATCGTGAGTGATAAATGGAAAGGCAAAACCTTTGTGATCACCGGGACTTTGTCTCATCCGCGAGAGGAAATCAAAGCCTGGATCAAGGCGAATGGCGGGCATGTGAGCGATTCGGTGAGTGCGCAAACCGACTTTCTTGTGGCTGGAGAAAATCCGGGCTCCAAATACGAAAAAGCCAAGGCCTTGGGCGTGGTGATTTTAGGAGAAAAGGATTTTCAAGATATGCCGGAGTCGGAGCAGCCGAAAAAAGAGGAGAAAGAAGAAATTCAAATAAGCTTATTCTAAAACTCCTCCAGCAATTTAAACGACCCTGTGACCACGATCGGATTGCTCTTCCCCATTTTGAGGGCTTTTTGCCACGCGATGCGGATGTTGTTGGTGAGCGCGCAAATGCCTTGGTTTTGCGGGAAAACCGCACGAATTCGCTCTTCAGCCAAGCGCGCGGGCATGTGCCGCGGGTGGTCGACTTGCGTGATAATCACCGTGTCCCCGGGCCGAAGCAATATCCGCCCGAATCCTTCAATGTCTTTATCTTCTAAAAACGCCAAAAGAAAAGTCATCGAGCGATTAGGATAAAGTTGGTCCAAAGTTCGACGCAGGGCTCGCGCCGACTCGACCGTATGCGCGCCATCCAAAATCACATCGCGATTTTCGAGCCTTTTGAGTTCAAATCGTCCCGGAAGTCGTACGCGCTGCCACAAATCAAAGATCGGTTTTTCATCAAATTCCGGGAAAAGTTGCTCCAGCGCGGCCATGGCCGTGATGGCATTGTTCACCTGATGATCGCCCAACAATCCCACCGGAATTTTCGGGAACGTGCGTTTGGGGGTTTTGAGTCGGAACGTTGAGCCTTCAAGCGATCGAGAAAGAATCGCAGCCTCATAATTCCCGGTCACGGACAAAAACGGGGAATGCTTTTGCATGCACACCGACCGTGCGAATTCGAGAATAAAGTGATCCTGATGTGCTAAAACCACCGGCGTCTCTTCGCGTACAATACCCAGTTTTTCATACGCAATCGAGGTCAGGCTGTTGCCCAAAAGCTTGGAGTGCTCTTTCTCAATCGGGCAAATCACGGAGAGAATCGGACTTTCAATCACATTCGTGGCATCCAACCGCCCGCCCATCCCGGTTTCCACCACCGCAAAATCGACATCTTGTTCGTGAAAATATTGAAGCGCGATCACGGTCAGCATCTCGAACGACGTGATGAAATCGCGGGCTTCGCCTTTGGCCATGACGTCGAGGTTAGACTGAAGTAAGGTGGCAAAAGTCTCTTTTGAAATCGCTTCGCCATTCATAAAAATGGATTCCGTGGGCTCCTTAAGATAAGGAGAAATAAAAATACCGGTGCGCTTGCCCAGGGCCTGGAGCGCGGCGCCCAAGAGCACGGCCGTGGAGCCTTTGCCTTTGGACCCGGCGATGTGAATCACGGGAAGACCTTTTTCAGGATTCCCAACCCGATCGAGAAAACGTTGGAATCGCGCCAAATCAAAAAACGTATCGGCCCGAACATCAGCGACCGGCGTCCGATCCAGGGCTTTTAATTGGTGAAATTGTTGGAGTAAGGTTTCGTACATGGTTATTGAAGAATGGAAATGGAGAGGAGTGGGTGTTTCTGAGGTCGCATTTTTAAGGAAGAGGACACGAGGATCATGCATCCGAGTGGCCGACTCCTATGCGACCGAGGGAATACCCGCTCCTTTCCAGGATTGAAATGCGAGGGATGCGGGCACTTCGTTTCGCTTCGTGCGTGGTGCCTATTCAATGAGCTCTCCCCCAAAAACCTCCAACGTGGCGTCCACGAGTTTGGCGGTTTCCGAGAGGCGGAAATCCATTTTAATCTTGGATTTAAACACATGAGCGAACGCTTTTTCAATCTCGGATTTGGCAGGCGTGGTGTTGGCTTTTTCAAGATGGAATTTGGACTGAAATTCAAATAAAACCGTTTGTCCCTCTATGGAAGAAAACACGCCGGTTTTAAACGATTGTCGGATCGAAGGTGTGGCGATTTGTTCCAAAATGCGCGGGAAATATTGCTTGAGGATCTCGGCGGAAAGTTCAGGGGCAGGTCCGCTCGCGGTTTCTATTGGGGCCGGGGCTTCTTGAGGAATGGTTTTCAGCCCATCCTTCACAGGGAGTGCTTCTTTTTTCGCGACAACCGTTTCTTCTTTTTTAGCTTTTTCGGTCGGCTCTTTTTTCCCTCCCAAAATTCCTCCGAACCATCCTGTTTTTGCCTCTTCTTCCTCGGTCAAACAAGCCTTGATCACCGCCACTTCCAAGGGCAATTCCGGAATCATCGAATAGCGCAACTCTTTGCCCGCTTCTTGAAACAATCGAACCCAGCGCAAAATGCGCACCATAACCTCTTTTTTCCCGAGTGAATCCAAAAGATGGGTTCGCAATAAATTCAAAAATTCACGCGTGAATTGAGAAAGATCCGCGCCTTCTTTGTACACATTTTGAATCTCGGCGAGCGCGACTTTGGCATCCTTTTCCTGCAACGCTTCAAACAGCGGATGAATGGAATGATGCCCTGTGAGCCCGAGCACCTGCACCACCTGAGCTTGAAGGAGTTTTCCGTCGCTCACAATCTGTTCGAACAAGCTGATGGCATCGCGCATTCCGCCTTCCGCAGACCGGGCAATGATCTTGAGCGCTTCGTCCTCGGTCTCGATTTGTTCCTGTTTGGCAATGTGGCGGAGTCGTTCCACGATCACGTCCTCTTCAATGCGGTGAAAATCGAATCGTTGGCAGCGGGAAATAATGGTTTCCGGGATTTTGTGAATTTCAGTCGTGGCAAGGATAAAATAAGCGTGCGCCGGCGGTTCCTCGAGCGTTTTGAGGAGTGCGTTAAAGGCCGGAGGCGTGAGCATGTGCACCTCATCAATGATGTAAACCTTATGAGGCGCTTGATTGGGGGCGAATTTAATTTTTTCTCGAAGATCGCGAATTTCATCGATCCCGCGGTTGGAAGCCGCATCGATTTCAATGATATCCATGAGTCGGCCTTCGTTCATGAGCGTGCAATATTCGCACTTGTTGCAGGGTTCGCCCTCCGGAGTGGGGGAGATGCAGTTGATGGCTTTGGCCACCAAACGCGCGGTCGTGGTTTTTCCCGTGCCCCGCGGCCCGCAAAACAGATATCCGTGAGATAAATGCCCGGAACGCGTAGCATTGAGCAATGTGGTCCGAATCGCTTCCTGTCCCACAAGGTTGTCAAAACTCTGCGGTCGATATTTGCGATACAGGGCAAGGTCAGCCATAAAACAAACGAGTTAATAAAAGTTTTCTAAAGCGTTCGAATCATAGCAAAAGAATGCGGCAAAGCCAATTGTCTTATTTTGGCTGTTTATTGCGATTGCATCACCTTTCGAACACACTCTTTTATCCCATCCTCAAACAACGATCGTTGAAAGCGCTCGGCCTGGCGTCGGATGTGTTTGGAATCGTAGCGGGACTCGCTGGCCAAGAGTCGGGCCAAGGCGTCTTCCATGGAGTCGATGGTCGGTTCGTTGAAAAATTCCCCGGTAAGACCCGGCACCACACTCTCGGTCACGCCGCCTTTTCCATACGCCAAAACCGGTTTGCCCGCAGCCATGGCCTCCACCGGCGCAATGCCAAAATCCTCCTCCCCGGGAAAAATAAACGCGCGGCAATTTTGAATGTATTCGCGCACCACTTCATCGGGTTTGTATCCGAGAAAATCGATGTGCGGACCGGCAAAACGCTGGAGCCGTTCGCGATCACTGCCTTCGCCAATGATGACCAGGCGTTTGCGAATTTTGTTGAACAATTGAACCGCGAGTTCAACCCGTTTGTACGGCGTTAGGGTCGAGACGATGAGGAAAAAATTCTCATGCGATCCCGTGACCTTAAATCGGTCGACATCCACGGGCGGGTAAAGCACCTCGGACGGCTGATGATAATATTTTTGAATGCGTTGTTGCACATTTTTGGAATTCGCCAGATACGAATCGACACGATCCGACGAGTAATAATCCCACAATCGGACTTTTTTCATCAACGATCGAAGCATAAACGTCTTGAGCGCGCCAATGCGCTGTTCCTCAATGTACTCGTGCGTCCAATCCCACGCGTACCGCATAGGAGAATGGCAATAACAGAGGTGTTTAGTGCCGGTGTTGGTGAGAATTCCGTGCGCGTACGCCGAACTCGAGCTGATCACCAAATCGTACCCACTGAGGTTAAAGGATTCGATCATGCGCGGCATAAAAGGGAACAGATACCGACGGCGATTTTTGATAAAGTCGGGAAGATTTTGAAGGCCGGAAGGGCGAACCCGGTCTTTGGGAAAAACATGGCCCACACGAGATTCATCGTAAAGGAGCGTGTAAATCGGGGCGTGCGGATACAGATCTGCCAGAACCGCAAGAACGCGTTCACCGCCTCCAAGTTTGACGAGAAAATCATGGACCAGGGCAACTTTCATGAGGAAACTATAACCCATGATTTGTTAGGGAGAAAAGGAAGGCCTTGACTTATTATTATTATTATTATGGGACAATACAGATGTAAATTTTAAACAATAAATATTATGGCAGAAACAGCTAAAGAAGGTGTTCGACGAATACAAACAATAGAAGATGCTAAAGAACAGGTTGATCGTTGGATTGAAGCATGGACAAAAGTCACAGACCCTGATTCTGGAAACGAAATAGCTATAAGGCCAACATTGGACATGAAAGTGGTCCCAGACACGACGGACCCAAGGGTATCTACAGTTTTTTTTAGAATTATAGTGGGGAAGGAAGGAGGATATAAGGGGCAAATAGTGGTAGAAAGAATAAGTGGTTCCATGGGGATAGATGGGAATCCGAGAAGTGGTGGGAAAGTTGCAAGGGTTTTATATGATACAAAAGAAGACAGCGAAGACAGCGAAGACAGCGAAGACAGCCGAGAAGCCGCAGTTTTTGTTGAGGCAGTTCGACGCTTTGCTGATGAAATAGAAGGGGTGCAAGGAGCAACAGAAGGGGCAGCGAATTCAGACGAAAGTTTTCCAGGAGTTGATCATTTTAAAGATAAACTCGCCCACGTAATACCTGGCGATGACGATTCCAATGGCTAAGTTAAGGTCGTTGAGTAAATCATTTTTAGGATTTAACTCAGTACCTCCCACGTCTTCTCCGCCGCCTTTTTCCATGAATACGCCTTGAGGTCTTTTGGCGTGTGTGGGGGCGGGTGGTCCGCGAGTTCGCACAAACCTTTTTCAATGGATTTCACGTCCAGCGGATCCGAAAACGCATCAATCAAGTCGCTGAGCGGCAAAAACGCCGGGATTTCAGAGGCGAGAATCGGCGCTCCGTAGCCGGCAGCTTCGAGAATCGGGAATCCAAACCCCTCAGCCAACGATGGGAACGCAAAAATGTTGGCATGCGAAAAGAGTGCGAGTTTTTCTTCTTCATCCAAATACCCGGGCATGAGGATGCCATTGGAGTTGTTTTTTTGCGCGGTTTTTAAAATTTCGGAAAATCCGGCCCCGCGTCCTCCGCCCAAGATCAATCGCCATTCGGAATGTGTTTTTTTGAATCCGTAAAACGCCTCAATTAATCGAGCGAGATTTTTTTTCGTCTCTAGTCGGCCAATAAAGAAAATATACGAATCTGAACGCTTGAGTTGAAATCGTTTGAGAATCGCGGTGATTTTTTGAGGGGAAACTTTAAGGCGCGGTCGAGAATAGCCGTGCGGGATGATCGTGATTTTCTCGGGATCGCATTTGTAAAAACGGATCAAATCTTGGGCCGTGGCTTCACTCGGAACCAGCAACCGGGAGGCGCGCTTCACCGCAAATCGCGTGGTGAAGTGGAGATATAAGCGTTGAAATAGGGGATAGGCCTGCGGAAAAGTCCGGAACGCCACATCATGAATCATGATCACGGTTTTGGTTTTACTCGGAAACGGAAGCCGGAAGGGCAAAACATGCGACGGCACAAACAAAACATCGGGAGGATTTTTTTTAATTTCGCGGGCCAGGTGGAGATGCGTCCAAAATCGTTGTCCCGGAAGTAAGCATTGAATGGATTTGGGGAGATCCTCGATGGGTTGGGGGGTGTACAAAACGATCTGGGCAACGTCCGGTGAACTTGAGCGAGGAGATTGATCAGAAGATTTCTCATTTGAATTGGGAGACTTTTGTTCTGGAGATTTTTTTTGCTTGGCGCACAGCGAAATCAGTCCCCGAATGATTTCATGGGAATACACTTCCACTCCGGTGGGGGAAGTATGCGGATAGCGGGAGGCATCGATTCCGATGAGCATGGCCCTAGTATGGCATGAGGAGCGAATGGGATCAAATTTTATTGGTTGTGGTGAGCCTGCCGAACCCCACATATTTTACAGATAAGACTCCCGTACCGGTACGGCGCCTCAATCTGTAAATTCCGCCCCGGGGCGGAATAATGATCGGTTGAATATAATAACAGGTTAACCCGGCTTCCTAGGACGCCGCTCTAACCTGAAAATTCCTCCCTAGGGAGGACCTCAATAGGCTTGTCCTCGTCCCAGCACCACGCCCCAAATTTCTTTCACCCCTGCGGCTCGTAAAGGCGCAGCGCAAGCATTCAATGTCGCGCCGGTGGAACACACATCATCTATAAGAACAACTTTTTTGTTCAATAAGTTGGCTTTTTCTTTTAAAATAAACGCATTTTCGACATTTTTTAATCGATCTTTTCGCGATAATTCGGCTTGAGGGTGAGTGTTTCGAACGCGCTCCAATCCTTCCCAAATCGGACAATCCAGCGTCTTGGAAACCTCTTGCGCTAAAAAACGAGATTGATTGTACCCGCGCGTTTTTTCTCGAAGGCGATGCAAGGGGACCGGTACCACCAACGTCCAGGGCGCTTCTTCTTTGGAGACAGGATTTTTTGCACAAAAAACAGTAGCCATCCAATCGCCCATCAAGGTCGCGAGGGGGTAGGCATTGCGGTATTTCATGGTTTTGATCACGGTTTGCAAAAGGGACGATTGAACATAGGGTGACACCACAAAAAGCCGGTCGATTTCCCAAAAATCCGAGACTGCAGGAAATCGTCGGCAAAGATCGCAAAGGGTTCCGTGAGCATTTTCGCGTAGGCAATGAGGGCAATGTTGAACCGGATGAATGGGGAGAATTTTAAGGCAAGGCGGACATAAAAAAGAACCAAAATTTCCACAATTCAGGCATTTTTTGGGGAAAAAAAGATCGAAAAGAGCGAGGAAAAATCGCATGTCTGCATAATAAATGAAGCGGCATTACCAAAAGATTAAAAAAAGATGAAGAATTACTCTGAGATGGATGGCACGTACAAATCTGTTGTCTTAAAATAAGAAATGTGTACAATGCTAAAGCGATTGGAAGGGCGATTAGCTCAGTTGGCTAGAGCGCATCGTTGACGTCGATGAGGTCACTGGTTCGAATCCAGTATCGCCCACCAGAGAAAAAATGTTTCACATTTTTCCCTCTCCCCCTCTTCTTCCCCTGCATTTCAATCACAGTCCGCTAAACGCGGCGCAAAGGAAGTTGAGTAACGGTTGAAATTAAGCCAGTTGTTGAATTTCCATCATTCTCTCACCCCCTGTTTATGGCCGATCAAAATCCACCACCCCCACCGCCTCCAGCCGGAAATCAAAATCAAGGACAACAAGGAGGCGCAGGAATGAACCCGCCGCCACCCCCTCGTCCCCAAGGTCCGCAAGGGCAACAACCTTACGGTCAGCCCGGGATGCCGCCACAACCTTATGGCGCTTACCCGCAAGGAGCAGGAATGCCTCCTCAGTACGGCCCCCAGCCGATGGGACAACAAGGTCCGGGAATGCCACCGCCCGCCTACGGTCAACCCGGGATGCCTCAACAACCTTATGGCGCTTATCCGCAAGGTGCTTACCCTCAAGCAGGAATGCCCCCCGCGTACGGAGCCGCTCCTATGGGAATGGGCGCAGGAATGCCCGGTGCCGGGTACGGAGGTTATGCCCCACCGCCGCCCCCCCCGCCGCCGCCGAGTGATCCCAATTATAAATTTGGAGATCATCTCAAAAATTTTAAGACGAACATCAAAATCCCGAAACACGCGTTGAAATTCGACGAATTTTATTTCTTAAAATTACTCGCCGGATCCATTTCCTTGATGCGAGATGAAAAGAAAAAAATTGTTGAATCCATCCCCAAACTTCGCCAAGAGCAAATCGACGAACTTATCGACATTCTTGAAGAAGAAAAGGAGAAATTCATTGAACTTTCCCCCAAACATTCCGAACAACTCAAGAAATTGGAGCAAAAGCATACCGCGGAATGGAATGACCTTGAGAATCTTTATATTCAAGAAAATCAGAAGAAAGAAGACACGAGTAAAGCCGATGAAATTCGCAAGCAACTGGGTCTATAACAGACACGTAGCCACGCAAGAAGCGAAGTGTCCGCATTCCTATTTAAAATTTCCAATTCCCAATTTCTTTACCCCCTCCTTCATGAAAAATCTTTTAAGTCGTTTCGCATTTTTAGCCATTCTTATCGTTGGAACGTTTTTTTTAATCGGTTGTGAACAAGAAGCAGTCGATGTTACCTCGTCCACCGACGACACCGTAACCACGGGAAATACGGAAGAAAACGGCGGAGACGAGATGTCCATTGAAAGCGATATTGTTGAATTCGACACAGGAGACTTGGTCGAAGGAGTGGACTATGATCCTAAAGATGATCAGGCGATTTTCAATGCGGCCTTCGAGACTTTGGATGTTTCGAAATGTGACGCGATTCAAAATACAATTTCAAAAGAAAATTGTGTCACCACAATAGTTATGAAAGTCGCAAAAATATCGGAAGACCCGACCGTATGTGACCCACTTTTGGACGAAACATTAAAAACCAAATGTCTCAACGATTTGGGCAGTGAAATCCCGTCTCCCGCAGATTCGGCTGACGTAGAAGAATAAAAAGTTTACTCTGATAGAGCTGAGGGATTAAAGCAATAGGCATAGGCGGTTAAAATTCCGTCTTCGCCGGAACGATGGGATCTACAAGAAGAGGTCCCAACAGCTTCAGTCCCACGGAAATTATTTGTTGTACTGAATCCTCCACAAGCGATTCGTGTATATCCGGAAAGGCAATGAGCCGTAACCGTAGTGCCTGAGCCACTATTTTGAACGAACTGACCATCAAAATCACCGATTTGATGGGCCATAACGGTCCCATGTACTTCAAGAGAACTTTGTATGTTGGTGTCTCCATAAATATTAAGAGTGCCCCCATCTCCCGTAATGCTATTGGTGGTGATCCCACTCGTAACATAAAGACTTCCCACTTTTGCCGCACCGGAAGTGTAAACTCCGTAGAGACCTGTGCTGTCTCGATATCCCAACGATCCGGAAGCCGTGGTTGTCCCTGCAATGCCAGTTATTGAAACTCCTCCAAGAACACCGCTTTGTCCCGTGGAGACGTTATTATTTGATCCGAGAATACCACTGGATTGTGTGGTTGCATGCGCGACAAGACGCCCTGCATTCGTGGCATAAACATAGGCTCCTGTTGAGGGGATACTTGCGGCTCCCGTTGTTTTGGAAGCACTTCCCACCCAAATTCCACTCGAGGCATTGTAATCTACGGCTGTAGTATAGGTGCTCACGGCAATGGCTGAAAAATTGGGGATAACGGTTCCGCTCGGGGGAGTGGCGGTGGGGGCCGCAACGACAAAAGGCGTGCCCAAAACCAAAGCCATTCCAGCAATGAGAAAAAGAATGGAGCGAATCGAATCACTCAAGGATTTTGTAGAAAGAGAAGGATTGCGCATAGAAGAGAATTTAGGAAAAATAAAGAATAAATCTTATTATTATACAAGATTTTACATTAAAAAACAATGGTTCCTCTCCCTGTTTTTTTTCACAAGGCTCCTTGCATGGCCAACGCAATAATTTTAGACGCTTCGCCGCGAGTCATGTTCCAATCCGGTCGGAAAAATCCATCGGCCTGCCCATTCACCAATCCGTAAAAAAAGGCGGTGCCCACATAATTCGCGAACCATTGCGAAGTGGAAACATCCGGAAACGTTCCACTCACATAACTTTCAAGGTCCGCTCCAAAGGTTTCAATAATGATTTTGGTGGCTTCGGCGCGATTGATCGAATTATTGGGTTTAAATGTTCCATCTGCGTATCCCTCAACAAGTCCAAGATCTGACGCTTTTTCCACATACGAATAAAACCAATCCGTTTTTGCAATATCACTAAAATAAACCGTGTAAGACAGTCCGGAAGTCGAAATATCCGCCCCCTTCATCGCCATTTTTAGGAGTTCGGCGCGCGTCACGTATTGATCCGGAGCCAGATCGCCATTTTCATACCCGCGAATCACCCCATTGTCTTTTAAATAATCCATGTACTCGGACGCCCAATGTAAAGACACCGTGGAGGAGGACGTTGAAATTTGTCCTTCCGCATCTTTTACTTCCAATCGAACCGTGACATTGCCGGTTTGGTCAAAATAAACGGTTTGAGTTGAATCGTGAGACCATGACGT
This sequence comes from Candidatus Gracilibacteria bacterium, assembly GCA_041658685.1. Classification (NCBI taxonomy): domain Bacteria; phylum Candidatus Altimarinota; species Candidatus Altimarinota bacterium. The sequence goes on from JBAZZS010000001.1 coordinate 207,096, forward strand.
GGTGTAAATGATGTCATTTTCTCCGGTGTAATCCGTATCCCAACGGAAATAGAGATCCTCGGAATCGGTTTCTCCATCATAGGACCCGCTCCCGTCAAAATGAAACGCGGTTGAAAACGTCCCGTTCTGAACATCCACATTTAAAATTGCGTGTGGCGCGGTGCTGTCATACACCGTAATCGTGGCTTCCGCTTCATTGGTAAAGCTATCAGTATCCTTAACCTGCATAGTGACAATATATGTGCCGGGATCGTCATACTGGTGGCTCGTGGTTTTATCGGTGTCAAAAGAAGTGTCGTAATCGCCATCTCCGTCAAAATCCCAGCGCACTTGCAAATACGTGGTTTTATCTTGGCTGTCGCTCACATCCGAGGCGTCAAAATCAAACGTGGTCCCTGGCGTTCCACTCAAAGGGGAGACGGAAAATGTGGCCACCGGCGCATCATTGGAAACCACGGTCACGGTGCCTTCCGCCGTATCCGTTTCTCCAAAAGTGTCTCTCACTTCAACCCTCACGGTATAAGTCCCGGGGTCCGAATATTGATGTTGCGCGGTTTTGGTGGTGGAAAAACTGGTGTCATAGTCGCCGTCGCCTTCAAAATCCCAACGCACTTGGAGGTCGCTGGAGGGATCTTCTTCATCTTTACACCCGGCAGCATTGAAGGTGAACGTGGTCCCGGTAGTGCCCATGGTTTTATCCGTCAATCCGCTGTCGGAGGTGATGGAAAAATCCGCCTCCGGAGCAAGGTTGCTCCCGCTGATCGTGATCGTGGTCGAGACTTGATCCGTGTATCCATCGCTGTCGCGCACCTCAAGCGAGACGGTATAAGTACCTGCGATTGCGTATTTGTAAGTGGGGTTTGTTTCATCGCCCCATGCGATTTCAAATGTGCCATCGCCATCAAGGTCCCAGCGATATTCGATGTCAAAATGATCTTGATTGTCGAACGAATGGGAGCCGTCAAAATAAAACGTGGTGCTTGGTACGCCACTCGAAGGATAAACATCGATGGTGGCTTGAGGCTCGCCACTGGAGGTCACATAAACATAGGAAACATCATTGGGATCGTCATCGTCATAACCCGTCACGGTCAAGGTATCGCCGTCCGGACTCAAGACTTCCAAAATCGAATTGAAATAACCGGTTTCGGAATACGTGTGATACGCGGTAAACGAGGAAGAATAATCGGTATCAAACGTTCCATCCCCGTCAAAATCCCAACGCACTTGATATTCGCTTTGGGGGACTGAGGCTTTTGTGGAAATATCAGCTGAAAATTGAAATTCAGTGGACGTGTCTCCGGACGTGGGACTGACATCAAACCATCCGTCAAAAATGGCTTCTTCATAAACTGTTAAATAACCGTAGGTGCGATCCGTTCGACCGTCTTCATCGCGCACTTCGAGGGCCACGGTTTTGTCACCGGCCGCGGTGTATTGATGGGTCGCCATTTCATCATTGGACCATTCCCCGAATTCGCCGCCGGAATAATCAAAATTCCAACGGTATTCGAGGGTATTGGAAAATCCGCGCTGATCATAAGAATTCGAAGCGTCAAACGTAAACGTGGAACTGAGAGATCCACTGCTGGGAGAAAGATAAAAAGAAGCGGTGGGGTCGAGATCTGCGGCGTGAAGGAGGCCGATGGAGGTGCTCAATAAAAGAAGAGGGAGGAGAAAAATTAAACTTAATTTATAGGCGAGTGGGAAGGAAGTGTTTGAGGGCAATTCCGCAGCGCCAATCGGCTTGGTTTCGTCGGAACGAAGTGAAGACGAACGATTGGCGCGAGGCATAGCGGCCATTTTTCGCAGGAAAAAATGGACCGTGGTGCCCGAAAATACTTTCTTCACGCTCGCTCGTATGAATTTATTTTTACTTCCCATAAAACTCTTGAATTGAAGAAATAAGTTGATCCAACGGGACCACGCGATTTTCCTTAGACGAACGCTCTTTCCATTCCGCGCCACCTTGTTCCAAAGAGCGGGGACTGACCAAAACACGAATCGGAAGACCGATCAAATCCGCATCATTCAACTTTTCTCCGGTGCGAAGATCGCGGTCATCGTACAAAACCTCAATCCCGGCCTTGAGCAACGATTCATACAATTCATTGGTTTGTTGAATCACTTTTTCATCCAATCCCAAACTGAGCAAATGAACCTGGTATGGAGTCACGGATTTTGGCCAAAGGATGCCTTTTTCATCGTGATGGACCTCCACGATCGTGGCCAGGGTGCGGCCCACGCCAATGCCGTAACAGCCCATATAATAAGGTTTCACTTGCCCATCTTGATCCGTGAAAACGGCCCGTGCCATTTTGGTGGAATAATGCGTGCCAAGTTGAAAAATATTTCCCACTTCAATGCCGCGCCCTTCGAGCAAAGGTTCATCGCTTTCGGTCTTGGCCTCAGCCGGAGGCAAGGCAATGTCCGCCATCACATCCACTTCAAAATCGCGACCGTAATTCACATTGAGCGTGTCCATTTGAGGTTCGTCCGCGCCGGTGTAAAAATTGTGTACCGTCTTGAGTGAAAAATCGCCGACTTTTTTCAGCTTGAGTTTGAGAGGGGAGACAAACCCCACCACACTTCCGAGGGCTTTGATTTCTTCCGGGGTCGCGGAACGCAAATCATACGCATTCAATACTTTTTTTAATTTTGCTTCATTGACATCCAGATCTCCGCGCACAGAGACCAGAATGGTCTCTCCCCCATCTACTACAAATACAATCGTCTTTATTTGCCTCCACGCGGGTTCGCCGTAAAGCTTAACACCATCTTGAATGGTCGGGCCGCGAGGGGCTTTTTGAATTTTGAGCGGAAGCTTTTCTTCTTTGGGATTCATGATCTCGCGTTTGAAAAGCGCGACTTCCTCATGCGCCGCATACGAGCGATCTTTGGTCATGAGAAAGCGACTTTCTCCCACCGGGGATTCCACCACAAATTCATGACAATATTCACCGCCAATGTAGCCGTTGTCCGCCTCGATCGGAATCGCATTCAACCCCACGCGACTGAAAATCTTTTCATACGTGTGCCACATGGATTGATATTCTTTTTTAAAATCCTCGGCATCGCGATGAAACGAATACGCATCTTTCATCAAAAATTCTCGCACGCGGAGCAATCCGCCACGCGCCCGTTTTTCATCACGGAATTTTTGAGAAAATTGATAGATATTAAAAGGAAGGTCTTTGTAGCTCAAGTTGAATTTGCGAACCACGTCGACCATCATTTCTTCGGCCGTGCCACCCAACGCAAACTTGGCGCCGCGCTGATCCGCAATGGTCATGAGCTCAAACCCCACGCTGTTGGTGCGATTGGTTTCTTCCCACAATTCGAGGGGATGAAGCACCGGAGTGATCATTTTTTGAGCGCCGGCCCGATCCATTTCTTCTTCAATAATACTCACGATTTTGTCTTGGACGCGGATACCCAACGGCAAAAAATAATAGCGCCCTGCCGTGGATTCTCGAATAAATCCGCCTTGATAAAGGAGTTTGTGGCTCGCGAGTTTGATGTCTTGAGATGTTTCTTTAACCGTTTTTCCGAACATTTTTGAGAGACGCATAGAATGAAGAAAATTAGGAATTATCTATCTTGATTTCGATGTTTTCCAAAACCGAAGGAATGGTGGGCGCCCATAGAGGCCAGCACGAGATATCCACTTTATTGACTTCGGAAAGATTTTGGATGTAGTTCTCGGCTTCTTTGATGGGTTTCCCCGCGATGTGTTCTTTGATTTTTTTGACCAAAGCCGCCCCGGTTTCGGTCTCGGGGTCGAGGTTGTAAGCTTCAATGCCTTTCATGGTCGCTGTGAATCGAATCAATCCATTGGTTTGGTTTACTTCAAATACTTCATAAGTCACTGAATTTTCATCCAATTTGATGAGATTTTTATCCGGGCTCTTTTTTGCTTCCAACGCAGTTTTCATTTCAGTTAAAAATTCATCATAGGAGAAAGCATAGCCGGAAACCGTGATACTCCCCTTGACCTCAAATTGATCCTGAAGCGCATCCACAAGATTGGCCGGTACGGAAATTGATGGGTCGGAAAGCGTGAGTGCCCCGTAGCCTTTTAAGGAAGTCAGGTTGGTGGCATTGAGCGTGTTGCGTCGCGTGATTTCTTCATCCAGTTTGGCTTCGGCTGAATTTTCCAATTGAGCCGTGAGTAAAAGTTGCGCGGCATCGATATCCGCTTGACTCACTTTAAGTGTTACAAGCGAAGAACCTCCGGTCATGGGAGCGTTGCTTCGAGCGTAGAGCTGTTTTTGGCTTTCTTCACGAAGCCCGGGGAGAACAAAAGAACTCGCTTCAATATTTCCACGTTCGCCGATGACGCGATTGTATGCATCGGTTTCATCGGCCACAACTTGCACATCAACGGTCCCAAATCCGGCAGAGGTTGCCGCAGGCACGCGCACCGCGGATTGAGTGCGGAACACGAGTCCGTCTTCGGTTTGAAGACGAGTGAAGGCGACCAAATCCCACGGCGTTTCACGTTCATTGATGACCGTGACCGTGCCCGAGGCATTGGTGCCTTGAAACACCGTACCCGTGGCTGTGTAAGAAAGGGTTTGTTCAAACGTGATGGAAATCGGGTACGCCACAATCACATGCCCTTCGGCAATCGACGGGCTGGTGCCGTACACATTGGCATTGGCCAGAGTAATATTGACGCTTTGTTCGAGTACATTGGACTTGGGCGTGATCGTAACCGTAGCGCCCGGAAGCGCGATGTAGCTGATGACAAGCAAAATACACAAGCTGGCCGCCACCAAGGTGCCCAAGGTTTTTTTACTGGGCGCGCCGAGGATGAACGGCGAGGGCATATTGAGCGATTTATTTTCTTCCTTGCGTTCCAAAAAGCGCCGGACAAAAGTCAGAGGAGAGGAACTTTTGGCTTTATTCCCTTTGACCACTTCAAAAATGGACACTTTTTTTTGCGAAAGGCGGTGCGGTTGTTCGTCATGGACTTCATTCCCCATGGCTTTCATCGGTTCGCCGGGGATGGGGGATGTTCCTTCTTGAGATTTGGTCGGCGTTGATCCTTGAATTTGATCAAAAATCGGGATCCCGGCTTGATGCGCCAATTTGGCCCCCACTTTATCTTGAGTGATAAGGGAAAGCGATTTCCCAAGATCTTCCACTTTTTTTCTTAAAATTTGCAAATTCACAACACTCTGGAGCAACATCGCACGTTCCGGAACCACCAAATACACATCGCGATAAGGAAGATTCGCAATTTTCTCAAAAATCGATGTGATTTCCGCATCCAAATCAATATAGAGCACTTTTCGTTTGGAGATTTGCCGAACCTTATCCTCTGGCGGAGGATTTTGTTGAGGATCGGAAGATGGGGGGACATCGTTCATGTTGATATTTTCATTATATTACGCCTGAATCAAACGCACCACTTTTCGTAAAATTTTGGTGAGGATTTTTTCTTCATTCATAAGATCGATGCCGCGTTTCACCAACGCCATGGGGGTGATGTCTTGCGGATCGTGCAACAGGTTGGTTTGATCTTTGATGTTGGGGAGATCTTGCGGGTGAAGGAATCGAACCGAAGGCTTGTGACTGAACGGAAGATCTTTCCACCAATCGCCTTCGGTCAAAACCAGCTTGATCTCAGGGAGTAAGGATCCGCCTCCGGAAAGTAACAGCTTGGGAGGTAAGGTCTTGAGGGACGAAAATTCCTGCAAAGTCAGTCGAATGCCGGTGAGCCAAATTTCAGTGTCTCCTTTGAGCGCATTTTGAACGATTTTATGCGATTGTTTTTCCAGTCGATTGCCCGAGTACGCAAGTTTGATTTCTTCCGCTTCCGGAAAGGAAACATTAAGATTATTGGAAAGACGTTTAGTAAAGGTTCGTCCGCCGAGAGTAAACATTTTGGTTCCCACCAGCGATTGATCTTGAATCACGGCCATATCCGTTGTCCCGCCCCCCACATCTATAAAAATCGCATCTCGTTCAACAGTATTGGGGTCGCCTCCTTCCAAAGCGCGCGCCAACGCATACGGTTCGGACGTAATGGCCAGAAGAGGAACCCCTAATTCCGCGGCAATGGTTTGCAATACGCCGTAATGCGTGAGAGGGGAAAACGCATTGAACACGGTCATCACCACTTCTCTTCCTTGAAAACCGATGGGATTCGTCACTTTATAATCATCGATTTTAACATCCACAATCGCGGCATTCACCAATTTGATGTCGATTTCATTGTGTCCGGTCTCATACGCCAGTTCGCTTCGCATTTGTTCAAACGCTTTCCATTGAATTTTATGAACAATATTTTTTAATTCTTCATAGTGAATTTTCACTTCGGGGTCATGTCGACGATAACGAATGGTGCGTGTCGCACCCTTGACCAATTCACCGGCAATGCCAATAACGAGTTGATTGGGAGTTCGTCCGGCCATGCGTTCGGCATCGGCCATGGCTTCTTTGCAATGATCGATCACCGCGGCAATGTCCGTGACCGCTCCGCTTTGCATTTCTCCCATTTTTTGGCGCGTTTTACCCACGCCGATGATGAGAGGTGTTTTGTCTCCGGGCTCGGCAATAAGCGCTTTCACAAACTCGGTCCCGATATCGAGGATGAGCAATGTGGGGCGCGAAGAGGGAAGAGGAGAACGGAGAAATTTAAACATAGTAAAAACACTTTAGCTTAACCTCGAGGCGAGCGCAAAGAAAGTGGTGTTAAATTTGACTTAATATAAAAATTATTCTAAAATAATAGTGTTAGGCATTTTTTAACCAAAATAAAAATGAAAAAGCTACGTTTGTATTTTTCTAAACCCATGGGCCGCCTAGTTGCGCTGATGGTGATTTTAGGAATGTCGATATATGGTGTTCCGAAAATAGTTCACTTGACGACCAATATGCTCGCGTTTACATCGACATTGGGATCCTCGGATCAATTGACAGGGGAAGGAGATTCAACCGGCGAAGGGCAGGCCAGTACCTCGAATGCTGCATGGGAGGATTCAAGCGCAAATGGACAAGTCCAAGAAGAGGGGTTAGGAGAAGAGGATCAAGGCTTATTGGACGATCCCACTCAAGACGATGGAAATGGTTATGATTACGACCAAGACGATGACAGCTATGATTGGGTTGATGAAGGGCAAACCGACGGGGATGAAGCGTGTGCCGGTTGGAATGATGAATATGATAATTGTTACAACTATGGCGAATACATTGATATGGGCGATGGGACAAGATGCACCATGATGGGTTATAACGAACCTTTGGTTTGTGAAAATTCGAACAGTGATGACAGCTACGAATGGGTGGATGACACTCAAACAGAGGATTTAACTCTATGCACGGACGGTTGGTTTGCGGACGATGGTCGTTGTGAAGATTATGGCATGTGGAACTGGCTGGATGGCGAATGGTGTGTGATGTATGACAACGGCAGCTCGGAATGCAACAGTGATCAGCCCGAAGACGATGGGGATCAGTGGGTGGAAGATTCATGGGATACCACAGGAAATATGTGTGAAGGCCCGGATTGCACCTTTTTTTATCAAACTGAAGTTTGCGGCAACGATGGCATCACTTATGCCACGGAAGATGAAATGCCGGAAAATGTGAACACTCAATATTCCGGCCCATGTTCGACTCCCGATGCCCGCGAACTTAGCGACATGCAAAACAACTTAAAAGACGAGGATCAATTTGGTAATGTTTTGAAACGAGCAGAACACGCTCAACAATACCTCACAAAAGTGCAGGAACGTTTTGCGAAATATCTGGCAAAAGCCGACGAAAAAGGATTAAGCCAAGTGTTCTCCGATTTTGTTCAAGAAAAAGTAAATTTATTTGAAGGATATCAAGCTGAAATCGATGCTACTATTGCCGAAATTCAATCCTATCAAACGCTTTATGCCGATTTTATGGTCGAAGCCCAGAACCGTTACGATACCGTGGCCGCCGGAGGATACGGCAGTCAATATTTTTGGAATTATACGGGCAAAAAAGATTTCTTTCAGATTATTCGAGAAACGTTGGAAAATCGAGTCAGTGAATACGACAACACCGGAATGTATGATTTTTTAGGATTGGAACCCGTTAAAATCGCCTATGACGCTGAAAAACAAGGGGTACTCGATGTATTGGATTGGACGTCGGTAGACACTATGCAAGCCGAACTTCAAACCCTTCAAGATACATACTCCGCAATTGTGGATGAAATGAATGTTTTGAAAGAAGAAGCTGTGGTCGCGTTGTCAAACGACGTTTTTTCGCAAGACGAAATGAATGATTTAAGAACGAATTTATGGGATGAAATGGATTGGCTCCGTTGGGATATGGAGGATTATCGGGATCTTGAAAGTGAATTTTGGGACAGTGAGCCTTGGAGGAATTTTGATATCATGTGGCAATCCATCAATTGGGCGCGTGAATATAGTTTTGCACTCAAGGATTTTGAAAATATGCAAACCATGCTCAGTGAAGCTCAAAACGCTTTAACCGTGGCGGATGGGGTTTTTACGGAAGCTCAGGCTCAAACCGTCATTGATGATTTACTCTCCGCCATTGAAAATAAAGTTCTTTCCGCTGCGGACGAAGCTATGGCTAAGGCCGAAGAGACCAAGAATCCGGAAGCCTTGTGGTATTTCTTCGATAAAGTCATGCAGCCGTTTGGCAACTATGCAGATTCCCAATTGGGTTATCTTAAAGATTTATTTTACAGCAAATATCAAAATCAGGTGAGTGATGAAGATCGAGAATTATTGGTTTCTTTGTTTGAAAATGGAGGCCGGAACGATTCTCGCGACACGTTTGTTCAACAATTCAGCGGGGATGGAACGGATGAACAAGAAATCATCGATTACATCGTCGGGCAGATGGACGAGGGCATGGCCAATCAAATCATTGAAAAACTCATGGGTATGGTGAGTGAAGAAACCCTCCAAAATTTGGGAAGCTATGATCAACAAATGGGAATTGATTTGAATCAATTGCTCACCATGAGCACCTACGCGGACCCGACAAATTATCAAGCCATGTTAACCGACACGGAATCCATGGCTGCCACGATCGCGGATATGCAACAGCAAATTGAAGGATTGAGATCTCAGAATTCTCAATTGCAATCCCTACTCGACCAAATGGCGCAAGCCAATCTTTACGGGGATCAAGCCGAAGCCTTTCAGTCCACATTGAGTGGATTGGATTTAAATAATTTTTCCACAACGGAAGTGGCGCAATTGCAAATGCAATTTGAAGAAGTGAAAGCCGATTCGGAAACGCAAAAATTCTCAGACGGTCTTATCCCATTCAAAGACACCGCAGAAGGGGAATGGTATACGTATTATGCAGCGACATTGAAGGGGGAAGGGGTCGTCAGCGGGGGAAAGGATTTGAACGGACAACTTACGGGTGAATACAACCCCGAAGATTTAGTGACCAATGCCGAGTTTTTGAAAATGGCGTTGAATGCCACCGGAAATGGAGAAGCCGAAGGCACTCCATCGAACAGTGAGGCTGTGGGACATTGGGCTCAAGGATTTTATGTCCAAGCCGAAAAATTGGGGCTTGATCTCGCTTTAAGCAATCCCAATGATACGGCAAGTCGTGGAATGGTCGCCAGAACTTTAAATGAATTGATGGGCAATTCGACCCTGAGTTTGACATCCGGACAATTCAGCGATGTGACTCCGGGTGACGAATTCGCCAATGACGTAGCCACGATCTCTTCGGCAGGAGTCATGACAGGAAATCCGTTTCGCCCTTATGACAATTTGAATCGTGCGGAAGTTGCGGCCGTTATCACACGGGTGATGGAAGGGCAACAAGTCATGGAATTTGAAACGTTTGACACGAGTGATTTCTTGCAAGGATTGGATCAATTGGGCCCGATGACGTTAACACAGGAGGACATCGTCCAATCCATCGAGCCCGATGTCAGCCAAGATTCCAATGATATTGAGGATTTTTGGAAGCTAAACAATCTTTTGAATTTCCTCCAAGTCATGACCAATATATAAAAATCCGGATTCTCGCATCCGCGGGAATGACAAACTAAAGTCGTTTTATATTTACCAAAAAGTCTGCACGTGCGGACTTTTTGTTTTGTTTGATTTTTCTTGCCATTTTTACGAAAAATCGATATCCTTCATTCAATGAATATTTCAATATCCATGACCGCCCAACGCCGTAACCCGCTACTCTAGCGGAGGTTTTTGAAAACATTGAAGGGCAAAAAATAATACTCCGCTGAAAAAGCGGATTTTTTTATGAAATTTTACAAATCCACAACTCGTCGTACGCCCAAAGAACGTCGCCAGAAGTGCCGTAAAAACGCTTCGGCAAAACCGGAGCATTCTATTTTTTATCTCTAATCATTTTAAAATCATATCCTATGAATAAATCGTATCAAAAAGTCGCCAGTCATGAAGCTTCCAAAGAAGAAGCCAAACATGTTCTCCTTTTATACTCCGGAGGGCTGGACACCTCGGTCATGCTTAAATGGATTCAAGATGAATACCAAGCGGATATTACAACGCTTACGGTAGACATAGGCCAGCAAGCCGATTTTGAAGCCATCAAGCAAAAAGCCTTAAACCTGGGCGTCAAGGAAGCGGTGGTGATCGACGCCAAACAGGAGTTTGCGAATCATTTTGTTACAAAAGCCATCAAAGCCAATGCCTCATACCAAGGGGACTATCATCTTTTTTGTCCGCTCGGCAGGGCGATCATCAGCCAAATCGCGGTTCAAGTGGCAAAAGAAAAGAATATCCCGGTCATTGCTCACGGTTGCACCGGAAAGGGGAATGATCAAGTCCGATTTGAAGGGTACATCACCACGCTTGATTCTCACCTGAAAACCATTGCTCCGGTAAGGGAGTGGGCCATGGGAAGGGACGAAGAAATTGCATACGCGCTCAAACACAAGATTCCCATTCCTCAAACCAAAAGCAAACCATATTCTTATGATGACAATTTATGGGGATGTTCCGCCGAAGGAGGCGAAATAGAAGATTTTGACCAAACGCCACCCTTGGAAAACATCCTTAAAATTTGCAAACAACCCGAGGAGGCCCCGGATCGGGCCGTTTCTTTTAAAATTGGATTTCATCAAGGGATCCCGACGCAAATCAATGGAGAAAAAATGGCGTTGCATGAGTTGATCGCAGTTTTAAATCATTGGGGCGCCGAACATGGGATTGGCGTGGTTCATTTGATTGAAGATCGGCTCATTGGGCTGAAAGTGAGGGGTATTTATGAACAACCCGGTGCGGCAATTCTTATTGAAGCGCATAAAAATTTAGAGAAACTCGTCTCCACCCGAGATGAAAATGAGTTTAAGTACAAGCTGGATCAACAATGGGCTTATTTTTGTTACGGAGCCAAATGGCACGAACCTTTGATGGAGGCTTTCAACGCATTCATTGATAAAGTGAATGAAAAAGTCACAGGGGAGGTGTCTGTGAAATTATACAAAGGCACGGTCACGGTGACCGCAGTTTCCTCTCCTTACTCCCTCATCAATAAAAACTTCGCCACTTTTATGAAGGACAGCCTTTTCAATCAGAATGCATCGGCCGGTTTCATCGAGCTCTATACGCTCCCGCAAAGGATGGCAAAAAGAGTGGACGAGCAAGTAAAAGAAAAACGGGCGGGCCCGGATTTAAGATTTTAAATTTTTTATTTTTCGACTTGCTTTTTATCTGAAAATCCGTATCCTTTAACCGTTTTCTTCCCACTTGATTTAATTTTTTTCCAAATGAAACATCCAGTACCTAAGCGTAAACAGTCCAAATCCCGTTCCGCTCGACGTTACAAAACATTTGCCAATGGCGCACGCGTCAAGTTGGTGGAAAGCACGCCTGTGGTGACATGTTCCAACTGCGGAGCCAAGAAACGAAATCATCATGTGTGCACGGCTTGTGGCAATTACAACGCCAAAAAAGTGATCCCCATGGAAAAGAAAATGACCAAGAAAATCACTAAGGTAAAAGCTTAAGTTCAGTTCAAGACGGTTTTTCATTTGTTTTTTTACATTTCCAATGCCCAGTCATCGGCATCTCTCCAGAATCGCGGTGGTCCAGACCCTGTTCGCATGGGAATTTCGCGGGGGAGATCCGGAGGTGATTTTGCAGTATGTATTGACTCAATTTTATCCCGAACTCACGGAAGTGGAATTTGTAAAAGAAACCTTGAAAGGTGTGTTGGCACGACGTGAAGAAATCAAAACGCTGATCACGGAAACCGCTCCGGAGTGGAGTTTTGAGAAAATCGCACCTTTGGATCGCGTGATTTTGGAGATCGGGGTTTATGAACTCATTGCCGAAACCGATGTGCCTCCCATTGTGGCCATCAATGAAGCCATTGAAATGGCCAAACAATTCGGCAACACGAATGCGCCCAAGTTCATCAATGGCGTACTCAGCACCGTGATGAAAAAATGTCATAAAACACCAGAAAAAGATAAAAAAAAATCCGTTAACCCACCCTCGGATGGAAAATAAATTTAAATCTCTTGAAGAAAAAATCGGTATTAAATTTAAGGATCGCAAAACCCTTCAAACCGTTTTTATTCATAAATCTTACATGAATGAAACCAAGGAAGAAGGCGTTGAAAACAATGAACGCCTCGAGTTTTTGGGGGACGCGGTGTTGGAATTGGTGGTCACGGAATTTTTATACAAAACTTATCCCAATCCCGAGGGCGAGCTCACCAATTGGAGATCCGCATTGGTGAACGGAAGTCATCTCGCCACCATTGCCAAGAAATTGAATCTCGGCGAATATTTGACTCTGGGGCACGGAGAGGAACGGTCCGGCGGTCGCACGAAAAATTACATTCTCGCCAACACGTTTGAAGCGCTGGTCGGAGCCATTTATTTAGAGCATGGGTATGAGGTTTCACATGGATTCATCGACCGATTTGTAATCATTTATTTGGAGGAAATTTTGGAAAAAGGCATGCACATTGACCCCAAGTCTCAATTCCAGGAAATGGCACAGGAAAAATGGGGGATCACGCCGCATTATCAATTGATCGAGGATCATGGCCCGGATCATGCCAAGGAATTTGTGATGGCCCTGTATGTGGGGGATAAAAAAGTTGCGGAAGGCAAGGGATCCAGCAAACAGAATGCGGAAGAGGCTGCGGCAGTGGCGGCGCTCAACAGAAAAATTTAGGAACAAAATGGAGGCTGAATGCAATCAGGCAAACCAATCCTTGCCTTTTTAATGGAAAAATGTTAGAATAACAAGATTAACCATTTAAATCCCGGGAGAATTCATGGCTCAAAAAACAAAAACAGATCTTAAAACCCACTCGATTGATCTCAAGGGGAGAGCAGGCCCAAATAACCTGTTTTTTAATATTAATTGTTCTTTTTATTCAAAATAAAAAATTTTAACCCAAACAAACATGTATTCCAAATCTTTTACCTCTTTTGGCCGCCGAGCTGTCGCTTGGACGAGTCTCCTGGCCCTCGTTTTCAGTTTTGTGGGAACCAATTTATCGATCCCAAAAGCGGAGGCCGTCAGCAATGTCACTTTAGCGGACAATGACGCCAATGCGGGATTTACCGGTCAAGATTTTTCAAGCACTTGGGCCCTTCAAGATCCTTCCGTGGTAAACTTTATAAGTTATCAACTCTTTATTTTGCGAGCCTCGATGGGAGCCGTGGATGTGAACACCGTGTTGACAAACGCCTGTGGCGGAAGTGCCTGTATCGCCAGAGGAAATAGAAATAATATTGGGGATACTTCGTGGACAGGCCCCAGTCAGGTAACGATGGACAGTGCCAACCAACCCTTAGATGCGCAAAATCAATATAAAGTGTGTGTGCTTACGGTCACCACGGGCAATGCCGGGAATTCTTTCGCCTGTTCGGGAAATGTAACACTCACCGGAGAAGCGGTCCCGGAGAATCCGGATGTGAGCAATGTAACATTGCAAGATAACGATAATAATGTCGGAATTGATGGTCGCGATTCTTCGGTTACATGGACGCCACCCAATCCAATGCCCGCAGGATTTCAACAAAGTTTGATTTATATTTTTAGAGCAGATAAGGCGGGGCTTACTAAGGATAATGTGTCCGTCAATGCTTGTAATGGGAATCCCTGTACTCCCGCCGGGAATAGGACTCAGGCCGGAGACAATTCATTCACCGGGCCCAGTAATGTTACCAATGACAGCGATGGGCAAGCGCTTAATGCTCAAAATCAATACAAAGCCTGTGTCTTTGTTAAGACCGAGAACGGAGCCGGAAATTCATTCGCCTGTTCAGGAGCGGTGACCCTGACGGCAGAACAAGCGCCGGCGGGTTTAAGCAATGTCACTTTGGCGGATAATGACATCAATACGGGAATCGATGGGCGAGATTTTAGCGTGGGATGGACAAACCCCAATCCAATGACCAGTGGATATCAAAATTTTAAGGTTTATATTTTTCAATCTGCCATGGGAGGGCTTAGCAAAGATACGGTAGCCACGAATGCTTGCGGTGGAGCCCCTTGTACCGCCATTGCGACCCTCAACAATGCTGCGAACAATTCATTCACGGGACAAAATAATGTGACCAATGATAGTAATAATCAGGCGCTCAATGCCCAGAATCAATATAAAGCCTGCGTTCTCCTCACTGCCACCGGAGGGAATTCTTTCCTTTGTTCGGGAGGAGTGACCATCACTGCGGAGCAACAACAAGCGCCGGCATCCGGAGGAGTCACGGGACTCACTTTGGTGGACAGCGATACCACCGGGTTTGGTTTGGATGGACGTGATTTTCAAGTGTCATGGACTCCGTTACAAACGCAACCGCAAGGTTTTACGAGTTATCGAATTTATATTTTTCAAGCGGATTTTCCCGTGGATGGGACGACCGTGATGAGCAATGCTTGCGCCGGCCAATTGTGTAATCCGACCGGGATGTTGATGTTGTTCACGAATAATACTTATTTTTTACCTCAATATTTGACCGGAGACAGTGCGAATCAATTATGGAGCCCGGACAATCAATATAAAGCCTGTGTATTGAGTGACAATTCAAACTCAAGCAATCGTAAGTTTGATTGTTCCTCGAACGTATCAGTGACTTCCGACAATGTGTCCGACAACATGGCCCCAAGTGTGGAACATATGTCTCCCACAAAGGGGATCGCTGCGGCCAACAATTATTTTTACGCCAAAGTGTTTGATGAACAAACACAAGCGGGCGAGTTTGGGAATGCCGTGGACGGACAACCCGAATATATTAAATTATATTATGGGCAAGATCTTACCGTGGCACAGAGCGAAGTGATCGCCACCCCGGTGGAAGGAGATCTTTTCCAATTTGTGGTTCCCGGAGCGGCGGTCCCTGCCGCAGGGGGGAATTATAAGTATTATATTGAAGCAAAAGATCGTGCGGGGAATTCAAAATTCATTTGTGCCAATTCATTTGCCAATGATGCAACCTCCTGTAAAGCCAACCCTTTTGTTGTTATAACAGCGGCCGCCGGGCCGCGCAGTATTTCCGGAAGAACATTGATCGGCGTGGATCAAGGTTTGGCCGAAACGCGCGTTTTTATCACCTCATGGGCGATTCAATCCGTGACCAGCGATGGGTCCGGGAATTTTTCAATCACCAATTTACCCGGAGGCAATGGGTATGAATTGTCGGCTTATAAAGTCGGAAAATGCAGTATTGAAAGTTATGTTTTCGTAGACAATCAAAACAATGCCAGCAATGCAAATCTCACGTTGATGAGCGGATGCCAAAATGAAAATGGAGCCAGAACCAAAATCACCTATTCCATGCCTTCGAATGCGATGACAGGCGTGGATCCGAGTACCAATAAGATTGTTGCCATTGCAAGCAATCCTTTGGATCCCAGTAAGGTGAACAATGCGAATGCAGCCGCAGGGAGTCCTTTGATTTTTTTAACCACCGACGGAAATAATAAGATCGCAGGGTCTGTGGTGTATTGTCAAAGTTCTTCAACCCCGGGTTGCGAAACTTATATCGGAGCTGCGGATTTTAATGCCATTGTGTTTATCCCGAGTGCGTCTTTAACTCCGCAAACTTCTTACTCTTTGATTATAGGAGAAGGGGTCACGGATGCCATGGGCCAACCCATTGAAGGAAATCGTCTCCCCGCAGGGCATCAAATTAACTTTTTTGTCGGAGGAGCCATGATGAATCAAGAGACCATGCAGCAGAATTTTGGAAGTGGAGGAGCTTATATGCCTCCTTATGTGAGTTCAACCATGCCGCTTTCAGGAATGTCCATTTCTTCAAACGGGAAAGTAACGGTTGAATTCAATACCACCATGAACACCGGTACATTGACTTCATCGAATATTAAATTAAAGAATTCAAGTAACAATAATGTATCCATCACTGTGACTCCGGATTTGGTGGGACAAAAAATGGCCACCATTACTCCGGCCGCTCTTCCCGCCGGAGAATATCGATTGCAAGTCATGGCCGGGGTTAAAAATACATCCGGTGTTTGTATGATGTCGTCTTGTTCTTCGGACACCTCCGCTTTTGAAATGAGTTTCAATGTGAAGAGCACCAGTGATTCCACGGCTCCAACTCTCACTCCGATGCTTCAGGCCAATACATCCATCCCGGTGAATTTGGGCGCAGGCCCCTTGGAATTTGGTGCCAATGAAGCGTTGGATCCCGGTACGGTTTCGAGCACCACCATCACCATGAGCCGAGGAAGCTCGGACGTGCCCGTGAGTGTCCGTTATTTTCCGGATGATTTTTCAATTCAAGTTATGCCGATTCAAACGCTCATGCCCAACAGTCAATATTCCGTTAATTTTTCTTCGCAAATTAAGGATATGGCGGGGAATTCATTGAGTGACTTGAATGTGGTGTATCTCACCGGAGGCGCGGATAAAACAGCTCCGGGAATTAAGAGTGCCGAATGCGACGATTATCGTTGTGAGATTCAATTCATTGAACCCGTATCCAGTGATGCGGCGGGAGGATCACGTTCCGCAAATAGTGTTTTGAATCATAGCAATGTGACCCTAACCATGAACGGAGGCTCGGATCTCGTGGCGCCCAATGGACAAGGGGTTACGCCGATGATGTCTTATGAAGCCATGAACAATGCTTTAATCATCGAAGGCCTTGCCATGTCTGCGGGGGCTGCGTTTAGCGTCCAATTCAGCAATATTACGGATTTGGCGGGGAACATGATTTCGGCTCAAGGAAATAGTTCGGCGGGCGTCGTTCAAGACAGTAAAACCACTTTTGGGAATTTTGGAATGGGAGGAGATATGGGCGGGATGATGTACGCTCCGCCTACCATCGGAGAGGGTGGAATGATGGGGACCACACAGTCCCAAGGGTTTGGAGCCAGCGGTTTCACGGCCGAACAATTCGCTTTTGGAGGCGCGGATATGGCTTATCCGTTCAATGCCACCGCAGGAAAAGATTCCAATGTTTTCCAAGTGAGATTTACGCCCAATGTGGCGTTGCAAAACGGAGATATGATTCAAATCACTTTCCCCAGAGGAACGGATGTTTCGGGAGTACGCCCGGACACGTATTCTTCTTTTTATAGGGATATGAATGAATCGTTTGGAGCCGGAGTGGTCGGATTGGACTCCTCTTTTGACAGCGATGGAATATCTGTGGATGCTACGCTTCGAATTGTAACCTTAAAATTCTCAATCACGAATGGAACCCCGGGAGCTACAGACAGATATGTTATTGATTTGCGCGGGATCATCAATCCCATCCTCGCAAAAGGCCCCGACACCTCCGGATATACAGTGGGTATAAAGGGGAATCGAGGAGAGACTCAATTGTTCGATAAAACCAGTATGCCGTATTACATTCAAGAAGGAGGCCAAAACACGATCACCGTCAATATTTTTGCCGGAAGCCAGCAAAGCCCGGTGAACGGAGCAACCGGAGATATTTATTTTATGGCCGGAGGTCCGGCCGGTTCCATGGAGAAGAATGTAACATTAACGAATGGGATCATCACTCAAGTCGATGATGTAGCCGCAAGTAATGTTAATTTCACCGGCTTGGGGGACGGATGTTATTTTGTCGCCACCGACTCAATGGTGACCTTGGGCAGTGTGGATTATTACGGACAAGATCGTCCGGAATCCATTTGTGTGGACGCGAACAACCGCACCAAAACCAAAAACATTGTGCTTCGTTCTTCAGACGATGACGTAAATACCGTGCCACTGACCGTTAAAATCACGGGAATGGATTTCAATGGAAAAAGTGTGGAAATATTTGCCGGAGGACCGGGCATGTTTGTGAAAAAACAAATTGATGATTTGACCACGCCCGATGCCGACGGATACACCCTTCGTCTTAATTCCAACGGGCAATGGTTTGTTGGAATCCAACCCACGATGGCTAAAGGGAAAAACACGGGGATCCCGGATCAACTCCCGGGCGTTCCTCCTTCTCCCATGCAGCTCAATGTGAACGGGCTTGGAACCGGAACAACCACCATTTCAAGTGTCATGGGGATGAATCCTCCGGGCACCAGTTTTAATGCCACCACAAACACCGTAACCTTCACTTTTGCCACCGCGGATAAGGCCGTCACCGGACAAGTGACGGACGGAACCACTCCGCTTTCCAATGTGCAGGTGTTTATCCACAATCAAGGGTTTGGAATGCCCAGCTTCGGTCGTACGGACGGGACCGGAAATTTTTCCATCAATCTTACGGATTACGGTTCGTATGAAATCGGTGCATTTATGGATGGTCTTCCGCCCAGCAATTCCACGATTGAAGTACGCCCCGATGGTTCGGATCAAGGAAGCACGCCCGATATTTTCTATAAAGGGAAACAAATCACGAATCAAAATCCTTTGGTGATCAAACTCAATAAACCCAATTTCAGTATTTCCGGAAAAGTATTGGATGCCAATGGAAACGGGATCAGTTACGCTCCGGTTTCCGCCAAGGATGCCAATGGGACTTTTGTCTCGGGAGGAACGGATGCTAGCGGGAATTACACCCTGTTTGTTGCTGCCGGGACATGGAACATTCGCAGTGAACTTCCCCCGGATAAAACCGATGCGTGCGGAACCTTTACAAAAGAAGTAGTCATCAGTGATGCCAGCAAAACCAATCAAAATATTGAACCCACTGCCGGCACGTGTGTGACTTTAAGTGGAACCGTCACGGCGAGCGGAACGGCTTTAGCCAATGTTCCTCTCTCTGTGGAAGCATGGGATACTGTGAATAATCGTCCGGAGATGGGAGGAGGTTCTCGCTTTTCTTCAACGGACAGCAGTGGAAATTTTAATGTAAAAGTCGCGGCAAACACAACGTATCGCATTGGAACATGGAGTCCGAATTCCGGAGAAATCAGTGCCACGCAAGTGGTGGTAGAAAGCGATATTTCCAATATTGCAATCACCAACGGGACCACGGGGGAAATCACGTTCTCCTTCACCGGAGGGACTGCATCCATGGAAGCGTTTGTGGAGCTCAAAAAATCGAATGACGTGTTCACCCGTATGAGTAAAAATCAAAAAGGGTTGGAGTCTTCATTTTCCCTCACCATGAAAGAAGGTTCTTACAATTACTTTGTGAATGTGATCGGGGTTGGAGAATACAGCGGTCCCGTCTCCACCGGAGGTACGGTCACGATCGATCTTTCCGCCAAGCAACTCATGACTTTGAGTGGCAATGTGAAAGATACGGAAGAGAATATTCTTCCCGGTGTGTTGGTCTCATTAAAAGACTCCACCGGATTTATGCAAAACGCGGTGACCAATGCCAGCGGGAATTATTCCATCAATGTGAAAGCCGGGAACTATGCGGTTTCCGTTTCAATGGCGGGTTATGTGGCCGGTGAATCTCCAAAAACGGTGGCGTTGACTCAAAGCATCGTCAATTACGACTTTGGAGGAGCCAGCCCGGATCAAGCGGCCATGATAAAAGCCCTCTACACGATTGAAGGAACGATTTATCAATCCAATGGAAGCACCCCGGCAAATGGCGGGTTTGTTACCGCGGTTGAAACCACCACCGGACTCACGGTGACCGGACCTATTGACGCTCAAGACGGGGGATACTCACTCCCGGTGAACAATGGAACATGGACCTTAAAAGCCGTGGCTCCTCTCCATGCCAAAACCACGCTGGGAACCAATGTGGTGGTCAATGCAGGAAATCAAACCGGGAAAAACATCACCTTGACCGCAGATGCGACAAAAGAAAGCACTTCCACCAGTAAGAGTTTGGCGGCCAATACCGGAGGAAGTTTCAATGACACGGGAAATACGGACATGAAAGTGACGGTTGGAGCCGGAGTTCTTGAAACAGGATCCGGAAATGTCACGCTCAATATGGAAAAGAGTTTCACCGCTCCGGATACCGCGAGCTTTGAACCGTTGGCAGATGCGACCTTCACCATTGAAGCCACCGGATCTTCCGCCATTAAAACCTTGAACGGAAATGCCGAAATCACCATTGATTTCTCGGATTTGGTGGACAATCTTCCCGAGGGATACAATGAATCGGATCTTAAACTCGCGTATTTCTCCAATGAACGCAATGAATACATCCCGGTGGAAGGAGGGTACACCCTCGATCCAGTGAACAACACCATGACCGGGCTCACAAGCCATTTTACGGATTTTGCACTCGTGTTTCCCACGGAAAGTGCGCCTGCAATGCCTACGAATTTAGCCGCCACAGCCGCCAATTCCACACGAGTGGATTTGACTTGGACTGCCGTGGATGGAGCAACAGGTTATGATATCTATCGCGATACAGACCCGAGTGGAAATTTTGCCAGAGTGGGGACTGAACCCACAGTGGGAGCTGTGACCAGTTATTCCGATACCGGTTTGACGGCTTCAACGCTTTATTATTATAAGGTTTCCGCTCTCAATGAGATCGGAGAATCCGCGGCTTCATCCGCCGTGTCCGTGACCACGGAAGCAACGGCGCCCGATGAACCGGATGTCCCTGCAACCCCCACGGGTTTATCCGCGACCGCCGTAAGTTCCACGGGAATCAATTTAAGTTGGACCGCAGTGGCGGGAGTCACAGGATATGACATTTATCGTGCAACCGATCCGGCCGGCAGTTTCTCCAGAGTGGGGAGTAACCCAACCGTAGCCGCGGTGACAAGTTATTCCGATACCGGTTTGGCCCAAAACACCACGTATTATTACAAAGTGTCAGCCCTCAATGCGGATGGAGAATCCGCTGTTTCTTCCGCCGTGTCCTCTGCGACATGGAGTGAGAATACCGGCACTTCGGTGGGGACCGGAGGTTCCAATAGCAATACACCGTATACGGAAGAAGAAGTGACTTCTGATGAAGAAGACGCAGTCACAGGCGAAGAGGAAGTGCCCTCCGATGAAGAGGAAGTTTCCACAACTCTTCCCGGCGAAGAGGAAGTGATCTCCGAAGAAGAGGCAACAACCTCCGACTATGTTGATCACTGGGCGGTTTCTTACATTGAAATCGTCAAGGATCGCGGCATTGCCCAAGGGATTGATGCCCTGCATTTTGCTCCGAATCAAACCATCACCCGCGCCGAATTGGTGAAGATGGTGGTGAATGCGGCCGAGTACACGGTCGAACCCGTGACTGAGACTGAATTCTCGGATGTGGATCCCTCGGCTTGGTACGCGCCTTATGTGGTCATGGCTCAAGAAAAAGGCATGATTCAAGGGTATGAAGACAACACATTCAAACCGGAACAAGCGGTGACTCGCGCCGAAGCGCTCAAGATTTTATTCGAAGGAGTGATCAAGAAAAATATTTTGCTTGATCCCAGCCAAGGCATGCTCGCCAACTTCGGATTGAGTGCCAATCCATTCACTGACATTAAAGTCGACCAATGGTATTCCATGTATGTCTTTTATGCTTACATAAAAGGCATTGTGTCCGGTTATGCGGACGGGACTTTTGGCCCGGAAAATTCCATGACTCGCGCTGAATTCACCAAGGTATTGGTGCTTTCAATGGGTTGGTAAATCAATAGCCCATCGTAAATAAAACAAGTCCCTTG
The DNA here is from genome assembly GCA_041658685.1 of Candidatus Gracilibacteria bacterium. Lineage (NCBI taxonomy): Bacteria > Candidatus Altimarinota > Candidatus Altimarinota bacterium. The sequence continues at coordinate 229,083 of JBAZZS010000001.1, forward strand.
AAAAAGGGGCTTGTTTTAAATTCGCTCACCCCTTCTTGCCCTATGCACCTCCACGGTCAAATCGTACAAGTTGGTTAGCATTTTTGAAAATTCCACCCTGGAAATGGCCCGGTCTCCCAAGAATGTTCCGTCCCCATACCCGTGAATAATTCCTTTGCTGTAAGCGTACAAAGCATAGGGGGCATACCATTCGTTCAAAGACATGTCCAAGAATGGGTTTTCTTCAAGATTGAATTGAGATAACAAACCTTGAGAAGGGTCCAAGATAATTCGTGCTCCGGATGAAAGAAGTAACATTTTAAGCGCCTCGGCTCGCGTTGCCTCTTGTGTGGGTCGAAATGTTTGGTCCGGATACCCGGAAATTACGCCATGATTGAACCCAATCGTGAGATAAAAAGCATTATCTTGTGCATCCATTTCATCCAAAAACACCGAAATATCGGCCAGATTTAAAACTTGTGGGGCCTCTCCCAACAATGTGTCTTGCATAAAAGAAAGCATTGAAAGTTGCAAAATTTCCATACGGCTCAAATTCTCAAAAGGTTGGAAGAAGAAATTCGAGATTAAAAGTTGTAAGGGATCGGAAGAACGATAAATCGTTTGGACCAAATCCATCTCTCCGAAATTCATCAAGGCCTCTTCTCCCCATGTAAAATTCTCGGGAAGAAGGCTGTCTAAATTCTCCAAAATGTCGTCCAATGATTGGGTTGCAGGATTCCCATCGGAAATTTCAATATTGTCAGGGTTTTCAGCGGGCTCGGGAGTTTCGTCGGATTCAATTCCGGATTCGGGATCAATTCCAGACTCGGGATCTTCTTCCTCTTCTTCGGGAAAGGATATTCCATGACTTATTTCGCTCCCTCCTCCAACAACAGACGAAGATTCCTCTTCCTCCTCCTCTTCCTCTGAAGAACTCGCAATAAAAACGGGAGAAGAAGTCGTGCTTGTTTCATTCCCATAACTATCGATGGCCCAGATTGTGGCGTAATATGTTGTGTCTTCGCTCAATCCCGTGAGGGTGGTGGTGGTCGTGGTTGCCGTAGCTAGAGTCGCGTCATTGTCATCGTCCCACTCGAGCGCGGTGCCGCTTCGATTGCTCACATCGCTTTCCGTGGTCCCATACCAAATTTCATAATGATCAAAACGAGTATCCGTTGCAGCGGTCCATCCCCATGTGATCGTACTCGAGGTCGTGCTTGTGGCCGATAATCCGGCAAGTGCGGCGGGGCTCACATTATCAATCGTAAAATTCGAAGAACTCACACCGATACCGATTTCAGTCCCATCGTACGGGGTTATTTTTATTTGAGCCGTGCTTAAACTTGCGGTGGGTACATCCGTTCCGGATTCCCAAATCGCAGTGATCGTGTTCGCCCCGGAAGAGGAGGTGATGTAGCCTCCGATATTCCCGATTTGATAGGCATTGTCATTTTCTACATTCGGGGTGCCGTAAGTTGCAGTGAGGTCCGACAAAGTTTCGGAAAGGGTCGCTTTCACCCAGCCCGCCCCCACATTGTATTCAACCAGCGCTTGTAACGTATTGTCATCCGCGGAATCGTCCATAATGAAGGTAATCGTAACCTTTCCCGTGGAATCCGTCGCAGGCGTCCCGGAAACGGAAGCAACCGTAGGGGCGTCGTCATTGTCGGTTAGGGTAACGGTATGAATCGTGGTGGCTCCTTGGGTGGCATTGGTGGGGGAGCCCATATTGACGATGATGGTTTCAGCTTCATTGGCTTCATCCAAAGAATCTTCAACAACAGTGATCGTGGCACTGGCCGTAGTGGAGCCGGCCGTAATGGTGAGAGGACTCGCGGTGATTGAATAATCGGTCCCGGATCCGGTCGCCGTACTTGCCGCATCAATCGTAAAGGGGATGGTGACATCCGCGTCAAAGGGGGCGGAAAGCTGGGCGGTTATTGTAATGGAACCTGCCCCCTCATTAGTAGCCTGCCCGGCACCGGTCCACGCAACCGTGGGTAACGCCAAAGCGGACACTAAAACAGTGTCAAATTCATTTAAGGCCGTATACGAGCTCAGTCCGATTTTCCCCGAAGTAAAAGTCGAATCCGTGGTGGATATTTCCAAAACATCATCCAGATAAATCTTAAGAACCGGGCCCACCGCAGATACAACAACTTCATAAGTGATGTCCGGAGTAATCGTCGCGGCGTGACTGACTAACTCTGTCACCACGCCATTCACTCGTTTTCGTAAAGTGAGGGTGTCCGCAGCCGAATCCAAAACAACCGAATAATAGTTATCAACATCCGTATAACGGAAAATCAATCCCGCAAGATTTTGTCCCACGATCTCATCATTTCGCACCGTAATATCCGCTGAAAATTCATAGTTTTGCCAAGCCTCATTCCCGGCAATTGTTATTGCCTCAGCCGGTTTCACCACTTCGCTACCGGAAAAATTGATCTCCATTTCTCTTTCATGGGGCAATCCAAAACTGTAATCCGCAGCGGTATGAGTGGAGTCGGTCGAGCCTTCCCAAAATTGACCATCTTGAGTATAACTGTAAGAATCCGCCCGAATCATTTTGGAAACAATATGATCGCTGTAAATTTCCACATAACGATATTGATCATTACTATAAAAACTTGACGTGGTAATATAAGAGATTCCATTGAGCTGAACAAGGCTGTTGATATGGTCATGGCCTGTCATTTCCGCCACAACTTCCCCATGGCCTTCAAGAATGACTCTAACATCATCGGAATCATCTTGAGCCCAAAAAGCCTGAGCGTCTCCCGCATCGCGTGGTTCGGTAAGACTATAGTGACTGAAAAGAACCACTTTTTTGGTTGGATTGGAATCAAGAATATTTTGCAGCCAAGTCGTGTGGGCGGCACTGCCCAAGTCACTGCCATAGCCTCCATAAGGTGCTTCAACATCCATGGCTAAAAATAAAAAATCTCCCGCTGTCCAGCTGTAAGAAAATTTGTCAGCCCCAAAAGTGGTTTGCCAATTGGTCCCCATGGCAGCACCGATTTCGTTAGCCGTATCATGATTCCCGACAACCGGATAATAAGAAACGTCCAAATTGTCTAATGCCGTCTTTACGGTTGATAATTCGCCAAGGGTTCCATGATCTGTGATATCACCCGTAGCAACCACAAAATCCGGCGTTGGAAAATATTTTTGATTATTGATATCGGTAATAAAAGAATTCAATCGAATCAATTCTTCCGTTGCATTCGAACTGGTTGAGTCGTAATGGGTATCTGTAACCTGTACAAAAGAAAACAAGGGTGCTTCGCGCACTTCGAGCAAAGAATAAGAAATATTATCCCCCCGTTGGACCGTAATGGTATAAGTCCCGATTTCGGAAATATCGGCACCGGAAAAATCCGTGGGGAAAACCACTTGGCAATCAACTAAGTCATTACAAGCCGCGGGATTGGTTAAAGTCCACGGAGTTCCGCTCGGGTTGGTCACGGTGAAAGTTAAATCCCCGGTCGTATCTGTTGAATTCATAACAAGGTTGGAAGTGTTGTCTTCTCCGGCATACAAAAAGGACGGTTGTGCTTGAACCGCTACAATCGGATCCACCACCACATTATTAAACACGCCCTGTGCCCCCATAGCGCTCAAGCCAACGGTCCCGGCCGTATAAGTGGTTAAATGGTTATATTGGAAATTGGGGACTTGCGTACTCGCGGTACGATCATACCAAATTTTTAATGAGGGCCCTGCGATTTCAATGATCACGTCATGATAATCGGTATCCGGATCTGTATCTGTGGTAAAGGTTCCCAATAAAATCTGAGAAGCCCAGTTATCCACAACCTCATAAACATCGGCTGTGCCGTCTTGTCTCAGCAAGAGGGCGTAAGAATTATCGTTATTTCCACTTAAAGTGGTTCGAAAATTAATCATAGAATAATTGGTGGAAACCAGTGCGCCAAGATTTTTGACTTGAGCGGTGATACGATAATTTTTCCAAAGTAAAGAGGCGGAATCGGAGATAACAGCCAGAGGTTTTACGCCTTCACAACCGGTAGGGATTACGTAATACGCTCCGTCGTTTGCCCAAAAAACGCATCGTTTTTCTGTGAATTGGTACCCTGACGTCAAATTAGTAACACTGACATCATCAAAATAACTGACCCAACCTGTTGTGCCGATACCGATTGTACCGGCAGTATAATCGGTTAGTCCGCTAACGGAAAAATCAGGAGCATTGAGCGTTGGATAAGTGAGATCAGCCGGATCATAAATCCAAGCTTTAAAAGTTGAACCAACAATTTCTGCGGTTAACGTGTGCCAGTCATTGTCTGCGGCAACGGTAAAAGTCCCAAGCAAAGTAAATACCGTATCAGCTTTTTTATAAAAATTAGCCACACCGGTCTGCCTTATAGCTAGAACATAAGAATTATCGACGGTTCCAACCACGGTAGAACGAAAATAAAAAATAGAATATCCCGAAGCACCAATTCCACCAGCTCTTTGAAAATTGGCCGTAACACGATAATCAGTCCAACTGTTGTAAGCAGCATTTGTCGGAATACTCAGGGTGTACCCCCCACCGTTTGGAGCACGATAAGTATTACTGGAAATTGCGAAGCTACCCCTTTTTACGGTCCAATTGGCGGCCGCACCATCGGCTTGAGTAAAGGGTTCGGTAAAAGGAGTCGCCAAAGTTGCCGGCGCTTCATTGGCAAAATCATCACTAAAAACCGCTGTATCGGTTGCGGAAATATAATTGACGCCGGTTTCCTTTTGTTTATAAGTTTCATTTTCTAATGACCATGCACCGGAGACCGAAGTCCATTGAGAAGAATCCCCGGAAAAATCATCGGACAAAAGGTCCCCGCTCGCTTGGGCAAAATTATTAGGACCTAAAAGCAGACAATAGATAATAAAAAAACATAAAACAGCGCTGAGAAACGATTTTTTTGGCTTTATCATTTGGTTCATTGGCTATGCAATATAATATGTAATTATCATAATGTTTAAATCAAAGTTCATCAAGCGACTCATATAAAATTTGCCACAAAAAAGAACCGTGATTAAAGTGGAAGCATGATCACATCCATTTCTTGCGCCATTTGCCAACAATCGTTCCCGGTCCGTGAGGAAGATCGACTGTTTTATGAAAAAATTTCTCCGGAATTTGGCGGCAAAAAATTTCTCATTCCTCCGCCTCGTTTGTGTCCAATGCATCGAGAACAACGGCGTCTGACCTTTCGCAACGAGCGCAAACTTTATCGACGAAAAAGCACGCTGAGCCATCGTGAAATCATTTCGGTTTTTCACCCTGACGAATCCTTTCCCGTGTTCGCGCATGACGAGTGGTGGACACGCATGGAGCCACGCACCAGACACGAGTGTAACGAGTGTCCGACCCCAGCATTTCTCTCTCAGCATCAGCGGTGCGCGCTTTCCTTTAACCCGAACCAAACCTTTTTCGAGCAATTCAAGGCCCTGAGTCGCGTCGTACCACGCCCTCCGCTGATCAACAACAAGGCCGTCAATTCCGAATTTTGCAACTTTGCGGATGGGAATAAAAATTGTTATCTTCTCACCTCCGCTAATGGGAACGAAGATTGTTATTACGGCATGCTGCTGGTGAAAAACAAGAATGTCGTGGATGCATTGTGGTGCACAAATTCAGAGCTTTTGTACGAGGCCATCGATTGCCATGGATGTTACCATTTGCGTTACGCTCAAAACTGCGATCATTGTTCGGACAGCGCTTTTTTGTTGAATTGCAAGGGTGTTAAAAATTCATTGTTTTGCGTGAATCTCCGAAACCGCGACTATTATTTATGGAATCGCCCCAGCACCAAAGAAGAGATCGAGAAAATCAAAAAAGAAATGGCCGGCAGTTATGCCAAACATCAAGAAATGCTGGCGCGCTTTGAAGTTCTCAAAAAGACATTCCCCTTTCGAGAAGCGCACCATTGGGTTTCATGTGAAGACGTGTCCGGGGATTCTATTTTTAATTCCAAAAATATTCATCTCGGGTTTGACATCTACGATTCGCGCGATTTGGCGTATGTGCACGACGGTTTGACGGCTAAGGATTGCCAAGATGTTTGCTTTTTCGACAAAACGGAATTGTGTTACGAATCCACGAGTTTGATCGGTTATGGGTATCGTTTTACCAATTTTTGTCGGGATTCTTACAATCTTTTTTATTGCGACAACTGCCATTCGTGTAAAAATTGTTTCGGGTGCGTGGGCCTGCGCAATCGGGAATATTGTGTATTGAATGTGGAATTAGGCAAAGATGAGTATGAAAAAAAAGTGGCGGAAGTTATTGGTGCCATGGAAAAAACAGGGGAGTGGGGTGAATTTTTCCCCATGAGCCTTTCGCCGTTTGCGTACAATGAAACCCTGGCGCAGGATCATTTCCCCCTCACAAAAGAACAAGCCCTGGGTTTGGGGTTGAAATGGAGGGAAGACACTGAAACGCACAGCAAAACCGTGACCGTAATTCCGGATTCGATTCGAGATATTTCGGATGAAATTTTAACGCAAACCTTAACATGTGAAAAAACCGGGCGGCCTTATCGACTCACTCCGCAAGAATTGCGATTTTATCGACAAATGGATTTGCCACTCCCGCGCCTCGCCCCGGAAACGCGCCATGAACAACGCCAGTCTCAACGCAATCCCACGCACCACTCACGAAGCGATAGCGGAGTGAGCTCCCCCTCTCGTATTTCTCCAGCGCCAGCGGAGTGCGCTCTTCCGAATTTCTTCCGGTTATGGTCTCGCGCATGTGCAGTGTGTGGCAAAGCCTTGATCACCAGTTACGCCCCGGACCGTTGGGAAAAGGTATGCTGCGAGGAGTGTTACAAAAAAGAAGTTTATTAGCGAGAAGACTGATCGAGGGAATCATTCAACGTTTGGGCTCCGAGAAAGAGATCTTTTGCAATAGGGCCGCAATCCCCTTGGCATTAACTGCTATAGCAATGATCAATCCAATACCAATCATCCATCTTATTAATCGATCTTGATTCACAGGCAAAGAATCAGGAGCTTGTTTTTGAACTGGGGGTAAAGAAAGAGGCTGATAATGGTAATGTTTTTCATGATTTTTTTGGGGTGATCCCATGCTATTAGATTAAATAGTTTTTCTCTTTAAAGAGAAACATTAAAACCTTCAAATTATTACATCAATGGGGTCGCTTATTAAGGTCGGGTTTGAGGTTGAGTTTTGTCAAATCAAAATCCTTCTGAGCTGCGATGGGACCTGAACCAAAATTTCATACGGAACCGTGTTGCACATCTTTGCAATGTTCTCGATGGAATTGGGATCTTTTGAGTTCGCACTGCGAATAATAACTTTTTCTCCCACGTTAATATCCAGGAAAGCACTCACATCCACACTGGTGATGTTCATGCTCACACGCCCGATAATCGGACAAAATCGATCTCGGATTTTGACAAAACCTTGATTGGACAAGCGTCGGTCAATGCCTTCAAAAAATCCGGCCGGGATCGTGGCGATTCGCATGATTTTTTCAGCTCGAAACGTGCACCCGTAGCCCACGCAATCCCCGGGTTCGATCGTTTTCACTCCACTCACCACACTGTGTATTTCAAGCACTCCCGAAAATAGTCCGATGCCCACGCGCATCGTGTTTGCCGCAATCCGATCCGCAAATTTGGCCCCCGGAGTATTGGACAGATGCGTAAATTCAATCGTTGAAAAATGAGGTTTGAAAAGTTCTAAAGCTTTTTCCCACGCATGAATTTGTTTTTGCGTGAATTTTTCATCTTCGCCATCCGCATCGGCAAAATGAGAACACACGCCTTCAAGACGAATTTTTGGATTCGATTTAAGGATTTGAATCGCAGGCTCAATCTCTTGCAAGAGTAGGCCTTGGCGGTGCATGCCGGTGTCGATTTTAAGATGAAAAGAAGTCGGTTTTTTGAGGGCCAGGGTTTTAAGTTCTGCAAGGCTAATGATTGTGAACGCCACATGTTTGAGGCGGTTGGAAAGAATATTGGGAAGGGGAGTGTAGCCAATAACCACGATTTTAGCCCGAATGCCTTCGAGGCGAAGCTGTTGGGCCTCGTACAAAGAGTCCACAACAAAAAAAGAAGCTTTGCTTCTTTTTTTATCTTCGCAGATGAAAGGATCCAACGTTTGCGCCACAGGAATCAGTCCGTGTCCGTACGCATTGCTTTTTAACACCGGCGCCACATTCACTCCGGGCGCTTTTTTTTGATATTCCCTCAGGTTTTGGATCAATTTTGCGCGATCAATTCGTACCTCAATCAGGGGTTGATACGAGGAAAGGGATTTTTTGAAGGATTGAAGGGTGCGGAAAAGGGACATTTTATAAGAAATATTCTTTGTAGTCCCCGTATTTTAGATCTTTTAAAATTAAACTCAAATTTTTATCCAAAGCTTTTTTAAATTTCGGATTTTGGACCGTCATGTTGGAGCCGATTTGTTTGTCGTTTTTCATCCGAATCATCACCAAAACCGATTTTTGAATTCCGATTTGCAATAAAAAAATCACTCGCCCGGCCCCACCGGTGCTCGTTAAGTGTATTTTTTTTAAACACGTGGAAGGGATTTTAGATGAACTTTTTATATCGTTCCCCAGCCCTTGTAACGATTTTTTTGCCCCTGCTTTAATCACTTCCAAAGAGAAAGTCTTTTGTAAAACCTCAAATTCAATTCTTTGGATGGAATGAGTAATAATAAGATTCAACGAGAACTTTTTTTAGAAAGTAAGCGACCAATGGTGTCCATTTTTTTCTGAAGGGGGGAAGTGACAATAATTGTTTCGGGTTCGCCAATCATCACTTTGGGGGCAATGACGAAATTTTGTAAAGCGTTTTTGATGATTAACGTGAGGGGAATGCCCAGCTTTTCAGCCTGAGCAAAAGCTTTATTTTTCAAGCCTTCATCGATGCGAATGGTTAAGGTGGTCATGGTTTTGGGGGGAGTTAGTTTTTCTAATATTATTATAAAGCACTAACATTGTTAGTGCAATAGGATTTGGGCCCGAGAGAGAGGAATCGAACCTCTACCCTTCCGGTTAACCGCCGGTCGCTCATCCCAACGAGCTACTCTCGGAAAGCGAAAGGGGGCACCTAAGGTTCCCCCTTTCGGGAACCCCCTTCAAGCTGATGTTCGTGAATTTTTCTTTCGCTAAACTTCGTCATAAGCCGATTCAGGGCCCACGAGACCCGAATCGTTTATTCCTCCGTGCGCTCAAGAAAACCCCACTCACCTTTTTTGTTTTTTGGCTCCCGGAGCAGGATTCGAACCTGCGATATCCGCGTTAACAGCGCGGTGTTGTACCCCTCAACTATCCGGGAATAATTTTAAAGGGCGAGTGGCTATTGTATATTTTCCTGTTATTAAATCAATAACATTAGAAAATAAATTTTATAAAAATCACTTGATTTTAAGATAAAGATTTGAAATAATAAATATGTTGTCAATTTAATAACAACTTATGTTTATTCATTCCTTTTTATCCAAATTTGGACTCACGACCAATGAGTCGAAAATTTATCTTTTTTTACTCGAATATGGCGCTTCCATTGCGAGCTTGATCGGCAAGCGGCTCAATATCAAACGCGTCACCGTGTACCCGGCCCTGGAGGCCTTGCTCAAACAAGACCTGATTGCCACATTCCAAAAAGACAAAGTGACTTATTTTGAAGCGCTTCCGCCCGAGGAATTCGTTCAGCGATGCAAAGAAAAAATCGCGCGCGAGACAGAGTTAAAACAAGAAGCCGAGTCCGTGGTTCCGACTTTAAAGGCGTTGGCGAACAAACGACGCAAACCCATCTGGGAGGTGAAAGGAAAAATCAAATATTATCAAGGCCTCGACGCGGTCAAACAATTGATTTACGAAACGCTCGAAGAGGGGCCGAAAGAGCAATTGTGTTTTGGACTCAACGATTATCACACGCATCATTTATGGGATGAGTGGAAAGCGTATACCAAAAAGCGCGCCTCGGTGAGAATGTCGGTTCGCAGCCTTCAGCCCGACAGCACGGCGGCCAAGGCGTATAAAAATCGAGACAAAAATGAATTGCGTGAAACGCGGTTGGTTCCTCATCAAAAATTTCCGGCACGATGTGAGCTCAACATCATCGGCGATATGATCGCACTTTTCACCTCGCACGGGGAACAACCCACAGGCGCCAAAATTTACAACAAAGACATGGCTCAAGTTTTGCGCAGCCTTTTTGAACTCGCGTGGGAACGGGCCGGGGAGTATGAGAGGAAAAAATCATCTCAGTGTTAGCGTCTTTGTGATCCCCAGCTTTTGCACAAAGTGGACATCGTGAGAAATAACGCACATCGCGATTTCTTGTTCGAGCAAAAAGCGTTCAAGGTCTTCACGTAAGAAAAGGTCGAGGTGGTTGGTGGGCTCGTCGAGAAGAAGAAGATCCGGTTTATTGGTGAGCAAAATCGAAAATTCGAGACGACGTCGTTGGCCGTAGCTTAAGTTTTTGATAAGGCTGTCCATGAACTCGGCCGGGAAAAGATAGCCGGCAAGAACGCCTCGTCCCGCGGTGTATTCAATATCGGTATTGGCTCCAAATTCTTCGATCACGGTTTTGTCCGGATTGAGGCGTGAAAATTGGCCGAGATAGCCGATTTTAAGATTGGAACGGGGGGTAAGTTGTCCGACGAAATCCGTATCCACGCCGGCAAGAATATTGAGAAGCGTGCTTTTTCCCGAGCCATTGGGCCCTTCAATCAACACACGATCGCCTTGTTCAATTTTGAGTTGAATATTTTTTAAAATCACGCGATCCTCGTACGCTTTATGTTCAATGGAAAACCCGAGCACCGCACCTTTTTGTCCTTGGGCCAGAGGCTTCATTCTCACTCGCGGATCCGGCACCGGCGCAGGAGGCGCTTTTTTCTCCATGCGCTCGAGCGCTTTCTTTTTTTGCGCCACCGTAGCCGTGAATTTATATTTGGGATGATTGGCGTTTTCCGCGAGCCAGGCTTCAAGTTCATTCACTTCACGTTGGCTGAATTCATGCAGTTGAAGGCGTTTTTGATAACGCTCGTACCGTTCCACAAGAAAATCATCATAGCTGCAGCCATACGTTTCAATGTTGTGCTCCGCGGAAATTTCCCAAATTTGATTGGCCACGCTATTGATAAAACTGCGGTCATGCGAAACAAACGCCACCGTTCCGCGAAAATCACGCACAAACCCTTTGAGCCAATCGATGCTGGCAACGTCGAGATGGTTGGTGGGTTCATCGAGAAGCAAAATCGTCGGTTCAGCCAATAGCAATTCCGCCAACGCCACGCGTACCCGTTGCCCTCCACTGAGATTTTTGAGTGGCAATAAAAGGGTGTCTTGCGGAAGCCCCACTTCTTCCAACGCAATATCGATTTGATAGAGCATCCATTCTTCTTCCAATTTGCTTTCCAAATGCGTGCCCACCAGTTGTTCTTCATCCGGAAAAACGATGTCCTGGACAAGATAGCCGATGACTTCCTGAGAGCATTTTACGGATCCGCGACTGGGTTCGAGTTCTCCTTTGAGCAGTTTGAGAAGCGTGGATTTCCCGCATCCGTTGCGCCCCACAATGGCCACACGTTTTTTGCTGGCGCTATCGAGAGACACATCCACCCCTTCAAAAAGTTGGCCGGACGTGGTTTCAAAAGCGAGGTCTTTGGCGATGAGCATATTTTAGGTTAAAGTCCGCGACAATATAAAGTAAGATGAGGTTATGCTCAAGGTCTCAATCAGCCCATCGAGGTTGATTAGCTTCACGGTCACGGAATGGGGTGGGGCCGCACGATAGGAGGCAGCCCATCATTCATGGCTTTCAACAACCCGGTATCTGTAAGAAAATAGGTGCTAATTTGCTCCTCAAACAACAATGAAAAAGGTTGGACCGGACGAATCTTGGCCGCATCTTCCGGAAGGCCCATGGCACAGAGTGCACGTTGATGGCGCGCGGCGGAATCATCGAAAAGAAGATCCACTTCATAGATTTGAGCGATTTTAGTAAGAAAATGCTGAAGATCTTGACGTATTTCTTTCTCTTGAGGCGTATTGTTGGGTAAAGTCTGCCATCTTTTATCAACGAAAAAACTTACAATAGAAGTAGAAGGATGATGAGAAAGTTGAGTGATGTAATCAGCGCGATTTATGATTTCAACTCCGGTTGGGATTTGAAGCCCGGAGGAAGCAATTATCCCCTTAACAATCTCTGGATCTGGAATCCCGGTCCAAACCGAGAATTTCCCTGCATACAGATCTAAAAGATTAATGAGTTCCTGTGAAAGAGGGCGAGCAAGCCGTTCTGTCACGGAAGGGATATCTAGGCTTGAGGGGAAATTATTGTTGACCAAAACACCCTCAAGGTCGAGAGCGATGTGAAGTCGTCGCAAAGTAGTGGCTCGTGTTTCGATCAAAAATCTTAAAAGCCTAGAGGTACGAGTATGCATCTCCGTTTCATAATGGCGCTGTGCCTGTTCTCGGAATGGGGCAAGGTCGAGGGCCATACGTTTAAACATGGATAAGAGCTTATCTTAGCCAAAAAAGAGGGGAATGCAAGAGAGAAAATGCGGGATGCGGAAGGGGAAAAGAGAAAAAAATGCTTTGCATTTTTTTGTGGTGGGCCCGCCTGGACTTGAACCAGGGACCAAGCGGTTATGAGCCGCCTGCTCTAACCACTGAGCTACGGGCCCAAAGTGAGAAGTCAACTTTTCAACGTTCAAATTGTACTCGATCCGCCCTAAAAATAAAATTTAAAAAACAAAAAACCACCAAGCATCTCTCAGTGGTTTTAATTTCGACCTAAACACTTTAAATTACGTTGCCTTAGCTTCGGTTTCGACTTTCGCGGCCGGTTTTTTATTCGCACCCAACGCCGCCAATTTGGCTAAGCGAGATTTTTTGCGGGCCGCGGTGTTTTTGTGAAAAATGCGCTTTTTGGCCGCCATATCAATGATTTTGTACGCCTTTTGTAAGGCTTTGTTCGCTTCCTCAGGCGTCATTTTTTCAAGGGTTTCCAAAGAGTCTTTCATGGATTCTTTGACCGTGCGTCGAGTGTCAAAATTGCGGGCGCGGCGTACGATGTTTTGTTTGAGGGCTTTCTTTGCAGATTTGAGAATTGGCATAAAATAAAATTCGTCAAGAAATTTAGCCCCCAAATATTAGGGAAAGCTCTCCTGAAAGTCAAACGAAAATAAAAATACTCCTTATTTCTCGGAGCTGGTGTTATAATCGAGACGTCCTTATTTTTAATCCCTCCCTCCCATGTCCAGTAGCGGTAAAATTTCACTCCTTCTCGGAGTTGTCACCGGTGCAGTCACCGGTCTTTTGTTTGCTCCCACTCGCGGAAAAGCTCTTCGCGAACGCATCGCCAAGGAACGCGAAGAAGGCGGGCTCGGCCATAAAGCCATTGCCGAAGATTTGGCAAAAATGGCGGACGATGTGGCAAAAATTGCAAAACAAGCTTCTCAGAGTGAAGAAGCCAAACGCTTTTTCCAAAAAACAAACAAGGCCGTAGGCGAATGGACTCAAGGCGGCGTTGATTTGGAAGAATGGACCAAGACGGCTCATAAGAAAATCGATCTTTTAAAAGCCACGATTAATAAATACGCGGAAGCGAAAAAAGGATCTCTCGATACTGCAAAAGGGCACGCCAAAAAAGCCTTAACCGTGGCCAAAAAAGCGGTAAAAAAAGCAGGGAAAACCGCCCGAAAAGTAAAAACTCAAGTGAATAAGGCGGTGAAAAACCCCCGAAGAAAAATCGCTCAACAAAAATCGTCTAAAAAGAAATAGGCCATGATCATCGGCGTTCTCGGTGGAAATGGGAAAATGGGTCACGCATTCGCGGAATTTTTTCGTAAAAACGGAGAAACCGTTCTGATTGCGGATCGAGGAACAACCTTATCGAACCGCGAAGTGGCCAAGAAAGCGGATGTCGTTCTCGTCGCCGTCCCGATTGATCTTTCCGAGCGCATCATCTTGGACATCGCGCCGTTGGTTCGCAAAAATGCACTTTTTCTGGATGTGACGTCCATCAAAGAAAAACCCGTGACAGCGATGCTCAAATCTCATGCCTCAGTCATTGGCATGCACCCCATGTGCAACGAAACCACGTTCGGTCCCGGCCAAATTTTGATTTATTGCCCTGCGCGCCTCGGGAAGTGGATGCCTTGGTTTAAGCAGACCTTTGAGAAAAAAGGAGGATTTAAACTCGTGAAATTTACGCCTCAACATCACGACGAGCTCATGTCGTTTGCGCAGGCGCTCATCCACGGAACCGGTTTTGCGCTGGGGAAAACGTTGGCCCAACTCAAGCCCCATCGCGACGAAGTGGTCGGCTTGTCCGGCGCCGCATCTCGGATTTTATTGAAAATCGTGGCACGTCATTTTGCTCAAGACGCAAGCCTTTACGGCAATATTCAAATCCAAAATCCTCGCAACATCGCAGTGTTAAAAGCTTTGGAAAACTCAGTTCATGAATTGCGAACCGTTGTTGAAAAACGCGACCTCAAGGGATTTATGAATTATTTCAATGAAGGGAAAAATTATTTTGGAAATTTTGGTGATCTCGCGCTGGAGGAAACCGATGGCATGATTCAGCGCATGATGGAGGTGAGTTTGCCAAAAATCACTGACACACCACCCAAGAACGGGATCGGTTGTCTAGGCCCGGAGTTGACCTTCAGTTCACTCGCCGCAGATCAGTGGCGCGCGAAAAACTCGACCGCAAACGAGAAAAAAGCCAAGGATCGTCCACTCGTGTATTTCCGTACCATTCCCGAGGTGGTTCAGGCCGTGGCCCAAGGAAAAATCCAAGCCGGCGTGGTTCCGATTGAAAACCGTTTGCACGGCACCGTGCGCGAAACCATGGACGCCTTGTTTAAGGAAAACGTCACGATTGTCGATGAATTTAAGTGCCCGATTCACCAAACCTTTGCCACGCTCGCGAATGTGCCTTTTAAGTCCATTACCGGCGTGATGTCGCATCCGCAAGCCCTTCATCAATGCAGTGAGTATTTGAAGAAAAATTGCCCGAATGCCAAGTGGATCACCGCAGACAGCACGGCCGCGGCCTTTGATTATGTGAGAAAATATCGCACTCCAAAAATCGCAGTCATCGGCCCACTTCCTGCTGCCAAAGCGTATGGATTTAAGATTGTGGCAGAGTCGGTGGAAAATGACTCGAGCAATGAAACCCGTTTTGTGGTGATCACAAAAAATTCTCCTCGAAATCCACTCCTAAAAACCGTTAAAAACGCGAAAAAAGCCACCAAGACCTCGATTGTCTTTTACTTTTCCGAAAATAAACCCGGCAGTCTGTTCCGCGTCTTCGAAATTTTCGCCGAATTGGGAATCAACCTGAGTCGCATCGAGTCCCGCCCTGCGCCCAAAAAAGTAGGCGAGTACCTTCTCTATCTCGATTTCGACGAAAACGGCCATTCCCCCCGCGGCAAACAAGCCCTCACTCGCGTCAAAAAAGAGGTGAGTGGGATCAAGGTGCTGGGGGTGTATTAGCCATATTTTATTGACAGAATTATAAAATTAGTATAAATTACACCTCCTTGATAAAACAGGTTAATTTTAATGGTTGTATTTATGGGAAATCCAGACACGCACAATCCAGGATCCCAAGATAAAAGATGGGTCGGCCCCGTGGTCGGGTTAGCCGCGTTGGCATTGGCTGTCGGAGTGGTAGCGAAGAGTTGTGACTCCTCTGATTTCAGCGGGGCCGGGATTACGAGTGCAGAAGAAGGATTAAGCGAGCCTCAAGCAGAAACCCGCGCGCGTGCGCGAGGATTTTTTCGTCAACTTTTAGGCCCCGAAGAAGACACGGGGGCAGAAGAAGAACCTCCTACAGAAAATGCGGTACATCTTGTGGATGAAGAAGGGCATCCTAAAAATGTTCATATGGCATTGCAAGATTGTATCCAAAGAGAAGAAGATGTCGCTTTGGTTTATAATACGGATCCGAGGGGGGAAGAATTTTTTTCTTTAAGAAATAAAACTCCGTCAATTTTGATCACGCCTCCTAACTCAGTTAAAGCCTGGTGGATGCCTTTAGAGGAAGATGGAGATGACGTATGGACCGTTTCAATGGGAGACGACCTTACCATGGAATACGAAGTCCCTTCTTCATGGAAAATTGCCAACTATAAGTCCCTTGGCAAAACAGAAAGAGGGAATGCGGAGTCCGCTTTAAGTACGATATGCGAAGATGTAAGGAGCCTTTCTAACCACGAACCTCCACGGGAAGAATTATGTAAAAATAAAACAGATACAGAATGTACTGCCTATATCAACGCGCTTGAGCATAGAGGATCGATAGGGATTGCGATGCAAGAAGCCGCAATAAGTTTTCAGGAATCCTTAGATCAACAGGGGATTGAATCCGATTTTAAAAACCCTTTAACTTTAGTAGTTCCTATAGGGGGAAATTCAGATGTTGAAGTTCGTCCGATATGGGCTTTTTCCAGCTCATCTGATACCCCTTATTTAATAGAAGAGATGCACTTGGCGGGTTTTACTATAGACGGTAACAGTTCTCTGCGAGGGGACAATTTAGATGCAATCGCTATACGTTTAAAAAAAATAATAGCTGATAAGGAATAATTACCCTCTCAATTTTTTCATCCTCTCCACCCTCTTCGCAATCAACTCAGGAGTGCCGATGTCGGTGCGATGAAAGAGCGGCCCTTGGATTTGAGGAAGGGCTTTTTCAACGTGTTGTTCGGCCTCGGAGAGGGAGTCGCCGATTCCGGTGAGCGCGATCGCGCGCGAGCCGCCGAGATATAATCCATCCTCGCGTTGGTCCACAGACGCATAATGCAGATGCACGGTTTTTGGGATGTCGCCAATCGTGATTTTAACGCCTTTCACCGGTTTGTCCGGGTAGCCTTCGGGCACGAGATATTTGCACACCGACGCTTTTTTCTCGAATGAAAGGGACATGCCGCGCAATTCATTGCTCGCAATCGCCATCGAAATATCGAGAAAATTGGTTTGAAGTAAAGACAGAGCATTCATGGCTTCCGGATCCCCAAAACGCACATTGTACTCGATGAGCCCAACGCCTTTTTTGGTGGCAATAAATCCGCCATACAAAACGCCTTGGAATCGCGTGCCGGTTTCTGTCACCAATGCTTTGGCCACGGCCTCGGTGATCGCATGCGCCTCGTCGAGATCGCGTTGAGTGAGAAAGGGGAGCAGGTGATTGGAATCGCTGTACGAACCCATCCCGCCCGTGTTCGGGCCCGTGTCCCCGTTGTACGCACGCTTGTGATCTTGCACCGGAATCATGTCGAGCACGGTTTCTCCATCCGTAAAACTCATCAAACTGAATTCTTCTCCCACGAATTTTTCTTCCACCACCACGCGGCCATCCGCCTTGATACACGCCTCCGCGTACGCCACGCCTTCTCCTACGCTCATCAAATGTTCGCCCGAAACTTTCACGCCTTTTCCGCCTTGGAGCCCATCGGCTTTGACCACAAATTCGCCGGAAAGCATGTCTCCCAGGTAGGACGCAAGCCCATCCGGGGTGTGAAAAACTTTGAATTTAGGATTTCCGGGGATTTTATATTTTTGTAAAAGATCGCGCGCAAAGGCTTTTGAAGATTCGAGAAGCGCTACGTTTTGTTTGGGCCCGATGGTTGGAATCCCAACTTCAGCCAAGGCATCCGCCACTCCAACCGCCAACGGCGCTTCAGGCCCGGGGAAAACCGCATCTGGTCGTATTTTTTTTGCGAATTCAACCACAGAGGGAACATCTGTGACTTTCCCCAATTCATATTTGGAAGAGAGGGCCACGAGCCCCGGATTTTTCGCCCCTCCAAATGTAAAAATTTCCACGTTTTTATTACTCGTTCTTACCAACGTTTCCGCAATCACATGTTCCCGCGCACCATTGCCGAGGATGAGGATTTTTTTCATAGAGGATTAAAATAATATTTAAGAGAAGCGTGGGGAGGAGATTTTTTTGGCCAATTCCGCAGCGACAATCGGCTTGGCTTCCCGCAACGCGGGAACGATTGGCGCGAGGCATAGCGGACGGTCGCCGCAGGAGCGACCGGACCGCGGTGGCCAAGAAAATTTCTGACCCGCGCTTCGAAAAGATTTACAACAAATTCATCTGCTTCTCATTCACTTTATGCAATTCGCCTTCACTTCCCATGGGTTCGCACCCGCCTGAAATCTTTTCCGACGTTCGATCATCCGAAGCACGTTTGAGATCCGCAGGCGTGACATCTCCGGTTTTATAATTCCCATCAAAACACGCGGTGCAAAATTCCTTAAGATCATGATTCCCCTCAAGACAGGCTGATTCCATATCTTTGAAATCTTGGAAAATCAACTCATCCGCGCCAATGAATTGTTTCATTTCTTCAATGGAATTGGAGGAAGCGATCAATTCTTCTTTGGTGGGCGTATCAATGCCGTAAAGACACGGGTTTGTCACCGGCGGCGAATAGGAAACAAAATACACTTTTGTTGCACCGGCATCGCGAACCATTTGAACGATTTCGCGAGACGTGTTGCCGCGCACAATACTGTCGTCCACGAGCAACACTTTTTTGCCTTGGATCTCAAGTTTCATGGGATTCAATTTGTGTCGAATCGATTGTTTGCGCATGGCTTGCCCGGGCATGATAAACGTTCGTCCAATGTAGCGATTTTTCACCAAGCCTTCGCGGTATTTAATTCCCAATTCCGAGGCGAGCGCGAGGGCCGCGGTACGGGAAGAATCCGGCACCGGCATAACTACATCGATGTCCAAATTCGCTTTTTTAATCTTATTTGCCAAATTTTCTCCCATACGACGTCGGCTTTTATACACCGAAACCTTATCAATGACCGAGTCCGGACGGGCAAAATAAACGTATTCAAAAATGCAGGGGAAATGTTTTTTATGAGAAATTATCTTGGAATGAACGGTGCGGGTTTTTTCATCAATGAAAATCACTTCACCCGGGCCCACATCTCGCACCACTTCAAATCCGAGAATATCGAGGGCCACGGATTCGGAAGAGAAAATATAATCCACGGTTCGACCATTGTCTCGCTTTCCAAAAATCAGAGGGCGAATCCCATGCGGATCGCGGAAGGCCACCATGCCTTGGCGCGCGATGTACCCCACCGTGCTGTACGACCCTTTGGCACGTTCGGCTACACTTTGGGCCGCATTAAAAATATGCTCGGGTTTGATTTCATCCGGATCTTGGCGCGTGAGCGCTTTTGTGAATAAGTGAAGAATCACTTCGGCGTCGCAATTGGAGTTTACGAGGCGGTGATCTTTTTCAAAGAGTTCTTTTTTGAGTTCATGCGAATTAAAAATATTTCCATTGTGCCCCAAGGCCACTCCAAACGGCGCTTGTCCCAAAAACGGTTGAGCGTCTTCAACCACCCCGCCTCCGATGGTGGAATAACGGACGTGCGCAATTCCGGCATAACCCAAAAGATGTTTCATGTGTCGCGTATGGAAAATATCTTTGACCAATCCCAATTCTTTTCGCGTATGAAAATGTTCGCCATCGTAAATAATCATCCCTGCGGCGTCTTGTCCTCTGTGCTGCAACATCAATAAACCATCATAGAGTTCTTGAGTCACAAGGTCGTGAGCGTAGATGCCAAGGATTCCGCACATGGGAGTTGGGTTTAAAGAATAAAAAATGCTGACTAAAAATCGCGCATTGCTGCGTTAGCCAATAACTGAGGCCTGCAAGCGTCGGCACGCAATCAAAACATTATCAATCAAACACGCGATGGTCATGGGCCCGCACCCTCCCGGAACCGGAGTGATGAAGGACGCCTTTTTCGCCACCGCTTCAAAATCCACATCGCCAACGAGTTTTCCATTCACACGATTGATCCCCACATCCACCACCACCACGCCTTCTTTTACCATGTCTGCGGTGATGAGGCCGGCTTTTCCCACCGCCACCACCAGGATATCGGCGCGCCGCGTATGACTCGCAAGATCTTTTGTGAATTTATGACAGGTCGTGACCGTGGCATTTCGATTGAGAAGCATGAGTGAAACCGGTTTCCCCACAAGATTGCTGTGTCCCACCACCACCACTTCTTTTCCTTCCACCGAGATTTTGTAGTACTCGAGCATTTTGATCACACCTTTGGGCGTGGCAGGAACCAAGGATTCGAACGATGCGGAAAGCGCCAATTTGCCCATGTTGTAGGCATGAAACCCATCTACATCTTTTTTCGGTTGAATCGCGCGAATCACAAGCGGCGTCTCGACCGAAGCGGGGAGCGGCAGCTGCACCAAAATCCCGTGAATGTCTTCGCGAGTGTTCAATTCTTCAATGGTCTCGATGAGTTTTTCGGTCGTGACAGAAGTCGGGAAATTGAGTCGTTCAAAAAGAATCCCAACTTTTTTGCAATCCTTTTCTTTTTGCGTGACATACGTTAGGCTCGCGGGTTCTTCTCCCACTAAAAGAACCGCCAATTTGGGTTGGATTCCTTGATCATGCAGTTGTTGGACTTCTCCCTTGGCTTTTTCGAGCATCTCATTCGCGACTTTTCGACCGTCCAAGAGTTGCATAGAGAGAAGAGGGAAGTCAGGGATGAAAGAGACTGTATTGTAAGTTATTTTTTCTCTGACTGCAATTTTTTTTCAACGTAAGCCCAGATTCTTGCGAACGTGTCATCCGGATTGGGCTGAACCTCGACTTTTTGCCACCCGTAACGTTGAGCCAATTCGAGGTGGACCGTGCGGCAGCGGGCGATGAGTTCGTTATTGGTTTCGTGAAGGTGCCCTTTTTCCGTGGCTTCGGTGAATCGTTCGCCGTCGAGCAGGATCGCGAGGTCTTCTTTGAGTAAGCCTTCATTGAGAATTTCGAGTCTGGAAGTTTCAACGCCTTTGGTTGTACCCCACGCAATGCCGGTGCCGATATAATCTTCGGCTACGACGATTTTGCCTTGCTTGAGCCATTGTTCGATGGTGGGTTGAAATTGCCAGCGGTTCAACACAAACCAGAGTTGAAGTTCTTGCTCAGAAATCGTTTGCGGTTTGCCGGATCGGAGCGCTTGATTGAGAAAATCCCCGGACGGGGGCACGTCGTACACCGGATATTTCACGCGCACCACGTCAAATCCCTCCTGTTTTAGCTTTTCCACCAGTCGCAAGGTATGCGTGGTTTTGCCGATGTTGTTGATGCCGTAGAGGGTGAGGAGACACGGAGCGCAGCGGAGTGTCCGATTTTGAATTTTCTTGTATTTCATATTTTTTGAACAATGACGAATGAATAATGACCAATGATGCGTGTCACCCTGAGCTTGTCGAATGGGTGACTTAAGGGAAGAAATTCGGGGAAGTTCACTTCGCTCACGCATGGAGCGTAGCGGAATGCGCTTGAGAAGACGATTGAATGTCAGCGAATTATTGAAAATTCAACATGTGGCTGAAAATGAGGCATTTTCCTCAAGGACACTCACTTCGTTCGTGTCTGGTCCGTACTCCCAAACCCGCCCCGGCTTTCTTTTTTGATCTCCGTGACTTCTTCCCACTCGAATTTATCGATGCGCACAAAAACACCTTGCGCGATTTTTTCACCGCGCTCGACTGTGACCGCGTCCTGCGAAAAGTTGTAAACCTGAATTTTTACCTCATCTTTGGGCCCGCAATAATCGTGATCAATGATGCCGAACCCGTGCGGCTGCGTGAGGCCTTTTTTGCGCGGCGTGCTGCTGCGGGAAGCGACCGCCAACATGTATCCGCGCGGCACTTCCACAATCACATTCGAAGGAATGAGCGCAATGGTTTGAGGCGCGAGGGTCGTGGTTTCGCGCGCGATCAAATCAAACCCAACCGACCCGTCGGTTTCATACACGGGCAGGGGAAGGGCGGGATCGATGCGTTGGATGCGGACTTTAAGAGGAGTCATGGTTGAATTGTAATGGAGAGAAGAGGGGAAGACAAACCGTTAGGCATTAAAGAATCCTAGGTATATCAATTGTCTGACTATAAATTGATATGCTCTGTAAACGTTTTCCCAGTCAAGTATTGCCCAATCTTTAACTTTTAATTTTCCGCTTATAATATCATCAAAATTTGTTGTATAGGAGGATTGCCCTTTGTAATGATATTTATCAGTTTTTATCTCTTTTAATGTTTCTTGAAAAATATTCAATTGCTTTGAACGGTGTGTGTATTCTATCCGCGCTGTACTATTTAAAGTTTTATTAATTATCGTAATTAGATCTATGTCTTTTTGATTTGTTATCCCTTTTTCTCTCAATATTCGTTCTAAAAAAACTTCTCGTTTTTCTTTGTATTTATTTTGTTTGCACCAGTAGCATTTTTTACCTTTTGGTTGTCCAATTATTGTTTCAAATACAGTTTGTAGTTGTGCGATTTTTTGGAAAAAATTGGGATAAAGTGGATGATTACTTCCAATGGTATATAAAAATAGATCAATAATATCTTTGAATTTATCATTTTTTTTATATTGTTCATCGAATGTCTTTTGAAATTCATTGAAATTTATAGTGTTCCAAAGTTTGGTCTGCTCGAATTTTATTTCCCCAAAATCAATTGTAAAACAACCTTTATTTTCTCCATATTTTTCCTTAATTTTTGCTTCTACATCTTGGGTCTTATCACATTTAATCGTGAATGATTGTTGTTTTTGAAGCAATGATAAGTAGTATAAATTATAAATTCTGCAATCTAGGAATAAAAACTGATAAAAGAAAACGAAAAGGTAAATATCGTTTTGAATCTTTTCGAATTTTTTATCTGATAAAAATATTATTTTTTGATCGTCACCTTCTAGGAAATTACAATCTTTAGTCGCCCCCATAATCCAATTATCACCTAGCGGAAAAATATTTTTTGGTTGATATAGAATCCCCTTAAGTTCAAAACAGGTAATATCCATTATTGTTTTTTAGGTTAGGGTTTTCAACGAATTCCTACATCCCCCGCACCCCTTCTCCAGCTTCTCCACCGGCCACCTTTCCAGCAACCCTTCCAGCTCCTTTTTCACCTCCCCGCGAATCACCCGCCCGTGCCCGGGCACGATCACGTCCCCGGATTGAAAAACCACCTTCATGTTTTCAAAAAACGTTTTTTTATTCTCCGCCGAAAGCGGCGCCTCTTGCCGAATAAAATCCTCGCGCACCGCATCACCCGCCAGCACCCACGTTTCCCCGTCGCAACGATAAATCAAACTCATGTCCGACCCGGTGTGCCCCGGCGTTTTGAGAGTTTTGAGAAAAGAGGGGAGCAACCGCAGGTCCGGATTGGGATAAATATCGACCGATCCGTTGGGAAAAATCGTGGCATTGTAGGTGTGAATGAGCGCGGTTTTTGCAAAAAGATAATCATTGAAGCAGTGATCGAGGTGATAATGGCTGTTAAAAACGTGATGAATGTCTTTGGGGGCGAGTCCGCGTTTTTTCAACTCAGCCACCAGGAGGTCGGCGTATGCCATGGAACTAGTATCAAACAAAATATTGAGCCCGCCCTTCCGAATGAGCGTGACACTGCTCCGAAGCGGCTCGATGTGATAATGCCCGTCCGGGAAGAATTGATTCTCGTGCAGGCCTTCGAATAAGACGTCGATCATACCCTTACCATAGCAAAATCGGCGAAGGCTTCAAAATTAAAAAGTCTTACAGGCACACAACGCAGCGGGGGAGGGCACGGAGCAAAATGGCGGAGCGAGAGACACTCGACTTTCAGTCAACACGGCAGGCAGTATCGATGGCGGATTTCTTGAAAATAATGTTACCGCCCAGACTACCTTCGATGCCCCTCACGCCCACTCGCAAAATTGTGTATAAAAAATTTGTTCAAAGTGAGGGAAAATGAAGCAAAAATGGAAGGAAATTAGCGACGGAAAACCTGACGAAAGGTGAATATATACTCACCTGCCAGTTTTGTCACGTTAAAATGATAATTTTGATCTGGAATTCTAATATTTTAGTGGTAAATTTTAGATGCTAAAAAGCAACATTTAATCTTCCTTTTTATGACTTTATTGACCCCCAAAAAACATTCAGAAAAATTTAATCAGGCACGTAACGAAGCGAAGTATAATTTCCCGCATTTTTTGCCCCCCGCTCCTCTTTCTACAACCGCCCCAAAATCCTCTCCCTCCACGTCCTCTTCAGACGATTTCGTCCATCAAAATTTTGTCGATTACGGCCGCAACGCCAAAGAATGGCTTCGCAAATGTGCCCTTCTTCTCCCCGAAATAAATCGAAGACAGATTTGGAAAAAGAAAGGATTTTCGAATATTTTTGAGTATGCGGGAAAACTGGCCGGGATGAGCAAATCGTCGGTCAAAGATGCTCTTCGAATCATGAGAAAAGTCGAAGACAAACCCGCTCTCCGTAAAGTGATCGAAGAAAAGGGAATTCAGAGTGTGAAACCAGTGATCGCGATCGCGACGCCTGAAACCGCTGAATTTTGGGCAGAAAAGGCACGAATTATGAGCAAAAATACGCTCGAAACCTATGTTCACGAATACAGATTAGAGTGGCTTCCTAGGACGCCGGGCCAATCTGAAAAAGACATTAACTCTCAGGCCACCCATTCGGCCCAACCTATAGAAATGAAAATTATCTCTATGAGTCTTTCCCCCGACGTTGTCGCGGAGCTCGAAAAACTAAAGGGCAAAGGCGACTGGAATACCCTCATGCGTGAACTTTTACAGCTCCGAAAAGAAAAACTCGAATTCGAAAAACCGAAACCCGTCGAAACTCCCTCGCGTCACATTCCTGCAAAAGTAAAGAAATTTGCGATCGAGAAGACGCGTGGCCAGTGCGCTTATCCCGGCTGTACAAAACCTTATAAAATTCTCCACCACACCCAACGATTCGCGCTTGATCCTGTGCATGACCCTGATCATCTCATCCCGTTGTGTGAAGCGCATGAGCACCTTGCGCACCACGGGCTCATCGCCAATGAAGACCGCGCGCCGGATGAATGGGGGATTTTGCTGGAACCTAACTGGTATGACTTTAAACAAGTTATCGATAAAAAAGTGACTGAATACAGGAATGAAAATATGAAATGCGGGGGATAGGACACTTCGCTTCGTGCGTGGTGTCTGGTGGTGGATGAGAGGGCCATGGAACAGAATGTTCGGCTAAAGATTCCTTGTGCACGACTCAAAAAAAGCCCCGGATATAATCCGAGGCTTTTTATTGTATAAAAAATTTATTCAACGAAACGAAAAAGGGGGTGAAGAAACTCAATTAAAAATCCCCTTAATTGTTTTAAAGGGGATTTAAATTTACGCAGTAATTTACTCAACAATCGTGTCTGTTATTTAAAGTACGGCAAAATATCAAATCTGATCCCGGGCCCCATGGTGGTGGCCAAGGACGCGGTTTTGATAAAATTGCCTTTGGCTCCGGCAGGGCGGGCCGCCACAATCGCTTTCACGTACGTTTCAAGGTTTTCCTTGATTTGAGCCTCGGTGAACGACACTTTTCCAATCGCATTGTGCAAGTTGGCACCCTTATCATTACGGAATTCGACTTTTCCTTTTTTCACTTCCGCGATGGTCTTGGTAATGTCGGTGGTCACAGTGCCGGCCTTGGGATTCGGCATTAAACCTTTTTGTCCCAAAGTGCGGGCCACTTTTCCGAGTTTTTTCATCATTTCGGGTTGAGCAATGGCCACATCGAAATCGAGCCAACCTTTATTGATTTCCTCAATGAGGTCTTCGGATCCGGCCTTTAAAGCTCCGGCAGCCATGGCTTCTTTGACATGACTTTCATCCACAAAAGCGATCACGCGAGACTCTTTCCCTGTTCCATGGGGGAGTGACACGGTGCTTCGCAAAGTTTGATCCGCTTGGGCAGGATCGATGGTGAGATGCATGTGGACTTCCACGGTTGCATCAAATTTAGAAGGGGACGTTTGTTTGATCAACGTCGCGGCTTCTTCGAGGGTGTAAACCTTATTGGTTTTGATTTTTTCGAGCACAGCTCGATACTTTTTGCCGTGTGGCATAAAAATGGGGGTTAAGTGGTACAGGTGGCCATAACAGGAGCGAAGCGAGTGTTACCGAGAAGGGACCTCATTTTCAGTTATAGGATGAATTTTCATCCGTTGGCTGATATTCAGCGGTCTTCCCAGACTCACTTCGCTACGCTTCGTGAGTAGCCTCCCACAAAACAATAAAACGTTTTGATTATTTCAATTTCCTTGCCCATACAAAATGGGGCAACCAGATCAAGAATCCAAGAATCAACCCGGCCAATCCTTCCGCATAACTGCGCTTGGTTTGAGCTGAAAAATCCAGTTTGGCTTGATCTGCGGCTCGATCCAAACATTGCGCCAATTCTTCTTCCGAGAGAACCACGGTGGTGCTGGTTACGGGGTCCCATTTATTGTAGCATTCATAAGAATTCATATATTCATATTCCATCCCAAAAACTTGGGTTTGAAGCACGGTTCGAAGAAGAGTCACTCCATTGATCAAAAGCACCACAATTCCCACAAACGCCACCGCATACAGGTAGAACGCCTTGAGATTGGATGAAAAGTTTCGGAACAGACCGCCTGAAGAGAGAGGGTTCTTCATGAGATAAAGGATTAAAAGGATAAAAGCGATGACCAAACAAACAATAAGAAAAGGGAAGGCAAAAGACAGCAATCGTGGCCATAAAGAATCCGCATAATCGAAAGAAGAAATTGCATATCCTCCTTTGGAATCCATCATTTGAATGGGCATAAAAACAAGGTTAGCCTTCCACATTGACTCCCATACTGCGTGCGGTTCCCGCCAAAATTTTCACCGCGGCATCCATGTCATTCGCATTCAAGTCTTGCATCTTTTTCTCGGCAATTTCCTCGAGTTGAGCGCGAGTGATGGTGCCGACTTTATCCTTATTTGGGACACCGGATCCTTTGGGGATTCCGATGGCTTTGCGAATCAAAATCGCGGCAGGCGCCACCTTGGTGATAAAAGTGAAACTGCGGTCTTCGTACACGGTGACAATCACCGGGACGACCGTATCTCCCATTTCCTTGGTCAAAGCATTGAATTGAGTGCAGAATTCTTGAATTTGCACACCATGTTGTCCAAGGGCGGGACCGACCGGAGGTGCGGGGTTTGCTTTACCGGCTGCAATCTGAAGTTTAATCTGAACGAGAACTTTTTTTGCCATATAAAAATCGCTAAAAGATCAAAAATAAGGGAATAGAAGCGTGTGTAAATTACAGAAAAAGGCCCCGAGAGTCAAATGGAAATGATGAATGACAAAGATGGCTCTTTGAGGAGCATTTTAGGGAAATTTTTGAACGCGTAAGGTGTGAAAAAATTTCCCATGCGACGAAAAGAGTCGCTTTGGCATTTCTCTATAAGGCCATCAAGAGCGAAATCAGCTTTTTCATCTGGACATGGGCGCTCGGCGCGTATTCAAAGGCATAAACCGCATTCTGCGTGCGTACGGTCAAGAAAACCGTATTGGTTTTTACCATATGATTGAAATAAAACGAAGCCTCTCCATACGCATTATTTTCATTGATCGTGCCCGTTTCCGAGGTGTTCGCCAAGGTGC
The DNA here is from genome assembly GCA_041658685.1 of Candidatus Gracilibacteria bacterium. NCBI lineage: Bacteria > Candidatus Altimarinota > Candidatus Altimarinota bacterium. The sequence goes on from JBAZZS010000001.1 coordinate 256,586, forward strand.
GGAGCGCTTCGTAAAGGGAAAAAAGATCCACTTCAGTCGCTCCCTGAATTTCATAAATGGATCCCAAAAAGGTCGTGCCATCGAATAATTTATGACGGAGAAGAGGAGCCCCATTCAACGAAGCGGAAAGATCCCAAAAACCAAAAATCAAACCCGTATACGATTCGGTTTCGAGAATAGACTCGGTGAGTCCCAAATCCGTCGTCAACGCTTGGGTCAACGTGGGCTTGAGGGCCGGTTCATCGGGTACCGTCGTTTCGATCTCATTCGGATTGGTTTCTTCATCTCCATAAAGTTCCGGATCCGTGACCGGTGTTTCATCCGTAATCGGTGTGGGGGTGGGGTCGGCCACAATTTCACCGGGGGGGATTTCATCCGGGATGGTTTCGTCCGGCACGGTTTGTTCCGTGATCGCATCCTGGCTCGCAAAATCTTTGCCCCAATAATCGTTGAGCACCAAATCCGCCACAATCAATACCACGCAAACAGAGAAAAGGAGAGTGAAAATCGTGAATTTATGCATCAGCTATTTTTTCTTGATTTGAGTGAAATCCAATTCCACAGGCGTTTCGCGACCGAAAATCGTGATGAGCACTTTCACTTTTCCTTTTTCATTGTCCACGGATTTGACCACGCCATCGTAGTTGGCAAACGGCCCATCCAAAACCATGACCGGATCATTGTCTTGAAGATCAATCTTGAATTTGGGATCCGATTCACCCATATGGCGACGAACAATGCCCCATTCTTCTTCGGAAACCGGAACCGGAATCGTGCCCGATCCCACAAACCCCGTCACATTGGGCGTGTTGCGCACCACATACCAAGAATCATCATCCACGGTCATGTCCACGAGCACATACCCGGGGAAAAGGCGTTTTTTCTCAGTCTTGGGTTGCCCTTTTTTCATCACAATTTGGGTCTCTTTCGGAACCACGACATCAAAGATTTTATCCTGCATGTTCATGGATTCGATGCGTTGAAGCAAGGCTTCTCGAACCGCATCTTCATAACCCGAATACGTGTGAATGACATACCAGTTTCGACCGGTATTTTTTGCCTGTTTAGCCATAGAAAAACAAGATTAAAAAAGAGAGATAAGACGAGTGAAAGCTTCCGTAAAACCAAGGTCGACCGCTCCGAGAAAAACCGCCACCAAAAGACTGAAAATCACCACAATGATGGTGAGGCGAGCGGTTTGTTCTTTGGTGGGCCATGTCACACGGCGCAATTCCTCAAAACTGGAAACAAAATAAGCGAGAACGGGATTGGATTTTTTCATAAATTTGAACTAAAAGTGAGAAAGTGGAGATAGCCCGAAAAGGCCTCGGCCACGAGTAATAATACGGGAGCTTGGAAAAATGTAAAGAAAAAATACAAGAAATGCGGGAGAGGGAGTTCGCTCCGCTATCGCTTCGTGAGTGGTTGGCTTTACTTCCGAGGTTGAATTTGGTAAAATATAAAGATAAATAAAAAACCATGGAACCCCATGAAAAACAAAAAAAGACTTTTATGGCTTAAACAAGGCCTCATCGCACTGTCGCTGATGGTCGGTGTCCTTGTGTTGAAGATGAATGGGGTTTTTGCCGCAGGTTTTCTCCCGATCCCGGATGCCGCCAGTTTTGGTGATGTCCCGGACCCGGAAGGTGTAGGCCTGCAAAAGGCCTACAACCTCGTTTTCAACCTCGCTCACAATTTTCGTTACATCATCGGAGGGGTGGCGATCCTCATGATGGTCGTTTCCGGAATCAGGCTTGTCCTTTCGGGAAACAACGAGGAAACCGCGAATAAACAAAAAACAAATCTTTTGTGGGGGGTGGTCGGGTTGGTGATGATCGCCATTGCCGGCCCCATTGCGGAAATTTTGGACATGCAAAACGGCGGATTTCTTTCCAGTGAACAGGAGATCGCCTATCGCGCTAGTTTGTTTGATCGACAAGCACTCATCGTCATTACGTTCATTAAGTACATCGTGGGAAGCGTGGCCGTGCTTTTCTTGATTCGTTCCGGCGCCAAATTGGTGCTTGCCGGTGATTCCGACGAAGTGTTAAACATGGAAAAAAAGAACATCATGAGCGGTATACTTGCGCTGTTTTTGATCATGTTGTCGGATGTCATTGTAAAACAAGTTTTATTTAAAGTGGACCCGGATCAAAGCTCCTATTCAGCTTCCGGACAACAAGCGGTTGTGACCTTTGACACCGGACGCGGAGTTCAAGAAATTGTGGGGATCACCAACTTCATCGTGACCTGGGCATCGCCGTTCGCCGTGCTTGCCTTGGTGGTCGGAGGCATTATGTATTTGACCGCTTTTGGAGACGACGATCAGATGGGAAAAGCCAAAAAAATCATATTCAACGCCACCATCGCTTTAATCATTATTTATGGTGCGTTCGCCTTGGTCTCCACCTTTATTAGCGGTGTTTTTTAACCTGATTTCGGATGAAATCTTTTCTTAAAATTTTGAAATTTTCAGCTCCGATCGGGGGCTTTGTTCTCGTGCTCGCAGGCCTTTTGTGGGCCAAAATTCCCCTCACTTTTGCCGTCACCGATTTTCGTGACATCTTGGAGTCCATCGGGAGCAAAACCGAACTTGAAAATTATCAAACCAATGTCCACGCCGACGCAGGAAGTGAATCCGGGCTTAAAAACATTATGAGTGCCATCTTTTTTGCCATCGATCTGTTGAAATACGTTTTGGGCTCCATTGCGGTGCTCATGATGATCATCAATGCATTGGGGATGATCACCGCAGGGAAAGAATCGGAAGATCAGCTCACAAAACAAAAAGCTTTTATTAAATACGCGTTGATGGGATTGGTCATGATTTTGATCGCCGAAGAAGCGATTCGATTGGGGTTTTACGGGACGGAAGGAGAATTTTTGCGAGATGAAGAAACTGCGGCCGAATTCGCTCAAGGCGGAGGTAAAGTTATTGAAGGACTTTACAACATTGTGGAGGTGTTTATGGGGTCGTTGGCTGTGCTTATGATCGTGTATTCCGGATTCCAAATTTTGGTGGCGGGCGCTTCGGATGAAGCGGTAACCTCGGCCAAAAAACATATTTATCTTTCCGGTTTTGGATTGGTGCTCATCGGAATTTCAGAATTGGTTATAAAAGATATCATCTTTAAAAATCAAGGCACCGAGATCGATGTGGCGCGAGGACGAGAATTGATTGTGGGCCTCACCAATTTCTTGGCATCCATGATTGGAACCATCGGAGTTTTGGCCTTTGTTTACGCCGGATTTTTATACATTGTCAATTTTGGAAACGACGAGCTTACCGGGAAAGCGAAAAAAATCATGTGGAGTGCGATTGCGGGCATCGGATTGGCCGCCGCTTCATTTGCCATTGTTTCAACGGTCATCCCGTTGGAAGGCGCCCAATAGGTTGTTTAAAGTTAGTTTTCATGCTATAATTTCTTAATTAAAATAAACAAAAAAACCATGAATCACTCTTTCTCAAAATGTTTAAAGAAAATCCTTAGCCTGACATTGAGTTCGCTCATGGTCGGGATTTTTATCGGGACTCTTCAACTCCCGCTCTTGGCTCAAGCGGAGGCCACATTCGAGGTCGATTTTGGGCTTGAAGAAGCCATTTGTGATGCTGTAGGAGAAGATGGAGTGGTTTCCTGTACCGATGAGGGGGCATCCACCAGTTTTTCCGATTTTAACGGAGAATATGTTCCGCCCAGTGAAGAAGGTTATGCCGAAGGCATCACCACCACGAGCTCGGCTCGAGAATTTGTCGTGAATGTTACGAATTTTATTTTATCGTTCTTGGGTTTGGCCGCCATTGTTGTGGTGATTTACGGAGGCGTGCTTTATGTCACAGCCGGCGGAGAATCCGAAAAAGCGGACAAAGGGAAAAAGAGCATCATGTACGCGATGATGGGGATTGTCATCGTGTTGATCTCGTATGCGTTGGTGAACACCCTTATTAAGGGCGCCACCGGAGGAGAAGACACCGGAGGAGGATTGTATTCCGCCAACGGAATCAGCGGTCAAAGTTTAAGCGAATTTCAATCCGCGGAAATGGCTCAAGATCTCAAAGATCTCACCCAACTTTATTTGGATCAATATTCCGCGTTTGTGAATACGGCCTCGATTTTGGATGCCATGGCGAAAGTGGGTTACTTCAACGACGAAGGGCTCAGAGATATGGAGGAAGGCTTGAATATGATATTGGATCAAGTGGATCCGTTCAGTGCTACCGCGGACGAAGTGAACAAAGGGCTCGATATTATTGAGCGCTATATAAGTATGAATGCCACAGAGTCTTTAAAAACATTGGTGTCTCAACATGAATGGATGGAGGCCAATGTACTGTTGGCGCAAAGTGTGGATGGGTACACGGAGGGAGAAACGGATGCGGCGGAAGAATTGAACGCTTGTTTAGTGGAATGTGGAGTGGATTTCGATTGTATCTCTGACTGTGCCGGAGAAGTGGCTGCTCTAGGCGTGGCTGACCCTTATGGAGTGGGAGTGGATTTTGTGGCTCAGATGAATGAGATTTCCGCAGAAGCTTTAAGAGATTTAAATAGCAATATGGAAGCGATTAAAGCTCGCTTGGAAATAATGCAAGAAAGTTTTACGGAATTAACAACTATCAATGGATTATTCGCGGAGGTTATAGATGATAATCATTTGGGTGGATATCTTTCCGGTGGAGGAAGTTATTCAACTCAAACGTATACATTCAATTATGTTAATGATGGACCTGCCGAGCTTTTACTTTACATCCTTCCTCCGGGTGGAAGCGCAAGAGTCGGCGACATCGTCAATGTTTTAAATCAACTTTATACGGATATCAAAGCCCTTCAATTCACCACGGCGGTGATCACGGCCAATACGGATGAAGGCAATGCTCCGCTCACCGTGACCTTGAACGGGTTGAAATCCTCGGATCCAAGCAATCTCACCATCCCGAATGCCAATTACGAATGGGATCTGGACGGAGATGGAACGTTTGGAAATGGAGGAGGAAGTATCATTGGCGGAGGCGGATTAAGCGGCCTATTCAGTCAAGGCTCTGAAACCGGTGCCACGACCACAAAAACCTACGACGAACCCGGGACTTATCGTGTCGGACTTCGCGTAACGAGTTCAACCCCGGAAACGATTGCTTCGGGAGTCAGTTATCTCAGTATTACGGTGAACCCGCCTTCTTCCCTCATTCGATTGGACGCCACAACCACAGCGGCGGATACCACCACGGCATCTGCAACCACCACTTTAAAAGATCCGGACACGGACACGGATGTGGCTCAATGGACCGTCACGCAAGAAACGGCCCAAGCCGGGATTACATTTGATGCCAGCGGAACCACGGATGGCAGTGGCAATTCCAATACGATTATCAGTTATGATTTTAATTTCGGAGACGGGGATTACCAAAACGGTGCAAATCCGGTCGCCACACATTCTTACACCCAAGAAGGAAATTATAGTTTTGTTCTTGAAGTGACGGATCAAAACGGAGTCAAAGACCGCAGTAGGGTTACCATTAAGGTGGCTTCGCCTGCAGCGAATCTGGATCTTTCGGATTTGATCGTAAATGTGGGGGACGAAGTGACGGCGGATGGCGGAGGCTCGTTGAGCGACAATGGAAACATCATTATGTATTCTTGGCTCGTCAATTCAAATGGCCAAACCGTTGCCGAAAATGAATCCGGGGAAGATGTCTGGAGTCAAACATTTTCGTCACCCGGCGTTTACCTGTGGCAGTTGACGGTTAAGGATGCTACCGGAGATACGGATACCGTTTCTCGAGAAATATTGGTTGAATCCACTCCGCCGGAAGCGGTGTTCAAGTGGGCTATCCCGGATTCGCAATTGCCCAATCGAGTGTATTTGGATGCCAGTTCAACAAAAGACCCCGATCCGGACGATACGGGAAATTTAACCTACGAATGGGTCATCAATGCCACCGAAGGAACCGACTATAGTTTTGTTGAAGGAACCACCGCGGCTTCAATCAACCCGGTTATTGATTTTTCCAAAACCGGTGATTTTAATGTAACGCTTACGGCGCGCGATCCTTACACCGGAGATATGCAAAAAAGCGATACCTATGAAAGTACGGTAAAAATCACGTCGCTTTTGGGGATTCAAGTGGAAACCGAAGGGAATGCGGTCACGATGTTGCAAAGAGAAACAACAGACAATGGGATCACATCGATTCCTACTTCCGCGGTGGTGAGCCTCAATTTGACCAGCAACTTGGGCGTTTCTTATGAAGTGGATTGGGCGGACGGAACCGGCCCGGAAGTGGTATCAGTCGCGGGAGAAACCACTCAAGTTTCCCACACTTATACCCAAGCCGGCACCTTTGGCGTGAACGTAAAAGTCTACGATGCAGCAGGGAAAAGCAACAGTGCCGAACACAATGTTTATATCGGGAACGGTGATGCTCCAATTGCCATCATTAAGGTATCGGCAGACAGTTATACCGGTGTTGGGGACAGTGAAATCACGGGCAATCGAACCACCAGTTTTACATTCGATTGTTCTAATTCGGTGGATAAAACCGGCATCTCTTTGAAAGCGGGGAGTACTTGCAATTGGAATTTTGGTGATAACACCACCTCGGGAGATAAAGAAACCACTCATACCTACAGTGAAATCGGGACGTATGAAGTCACGCTGACCGTAATTCCGGAAATGACAAATGATCACGCCACTGCAACCTTGTTGCTCACGATTGAAGGAGTATCTCCTGTGATTTACGGACTGACCGCAACTCCGGAAAATGACACGCTTGTCACCCCTCTCACCGTAAAAGTAACCGCCAATGCCGAGGATTTGGATACCCCGAATAAATCTCCCGCTCAATATAAATTTTGGTATTACGACATCAATAATTCGAGTGTGTTATTAGGAACGCAAATGTCGTCTTCGGATACCGCCTACCTCACCGTGAATACCAATGGGGAAACCGGAGAGAGCGTCATGTATGGATTTGGGGTGGAAGTCGCGGACAGTGAAAACAATAAAGTAACGTCCACAAACACCCTTCCCGGAACCCAAATTCCGACTTTGGAGGTTGAAAACGGCCCCAATAAAGCTCCCGCGGTTCAGGTCAATGCGGATCGCACCAATGTTTTATTGGGAGAAAGCGTGACCTTCAGCGCCTCAGCCACGGATGAAGATGGCGACATTGTTGAGTACATGTGGGATTTTGAAGGAGACGGATTTTATAACAATGAACCCGGTTCCGTGACCATGACCAAAGTGTTTGACACGTCCACCCCCGGTGGGCTTGAAGTGCGTGTAAAAGTCATGGACGATGGAGGCGCCACTGCCATTTCCGACCCGATCAAAGTGTATGTGGACACCTTAACTCAAGACCCAGAAGCCGCTTTTACTTACACGATTAAAAATTTCGAAGTCACGTTTGTGAACAATTCAACGGCCGACACGGAAGTCGGAGCCGAGTTGGTTTCGTATGTATGGGATTTTGACACACAAAAGGTCGACACCGACGGGAACGGGATCAAAGATGATGATGAGGATTCCACGGAGATGAGCCCGATTTATACCTACTCTGATTATGGAACGTATAAGGTGAAATTGAAGGTGACTGACAATGAAGGCAATACCGATGAGATTGCACAGGATGTTAAATTGATTGAAATGGACCCGCCCGAAGCCGCTTTTACGTATGAACTGAATGGTTTGGAGGTTGTTTTCACCAACAACTCAACCGTGGGTGCGGAGGGAGTGGAAATCGCGAGTTATGCATGGGATTTTGACACCTCGGTAAACAGCGACGGGAACAGCGGAACCTCCGCCAAATCCGATGATGTGGATTCCACGGAAGAATCTCCGACCTATACGTATTCGGACTATAAATCGTACAACATTAAACTCACAATCGTCGATTCTTTGGGCCGAACGAATGAGGTCACCCAACCCGTTAAATTGGAAAATCCGGTGGAAGAATTGGTCGCGTATTTAACCTCCAGTCCGGAGGCGAGCCAGACCGATAATAAAATTCATATCACCGGAACTTCCGGCAATGTGAAATTCACCTTCAGCGCTCAAGGGGGAGTGGGAGATTTGACCTATTGGATTGATAAAAATGTTTATTTTGACAGCGATGGTGACGGAAAAAAAGACAATGATCATAATTATGATGCAACCGCGGCCGGAAATTACACCACGGACTTTGATTCTTCATGGGGGCCGACCGTAGTTAAACTCACCATCGAAGATGAGCAGGGAAATACGGATACCGTCACGCGTGAAATTAAGTTTGACGCAGCGCAGACCGTAAGCACGACCACGGAAGGGCAAACCAGCGTTATTCCGGTCACCACTTCCGAGGCGCTTTACATCCTTCTCACGGCATTGGGCTTTACCTTATTGGGGGCAAAGCTTTATACTCAGACACGAACGAAGTGAGTGTCCGCATTTAGCCCCGCAGTGAAACGAAGGGGCTCCCCCTCTTTCCTCCCATCCCTTTACCTTCCCTTTATGCCCGATGCACCAATCCCAAATCAACAACCGGCAACACCTCAGCCAGCGCCACAGCCGGCTCAGCCCGTGCCCGTCGCACCCGCACCGGTAGCCGCAACGCCAGTAGCCACTCCGGCTCCGGCCCCTCAAAAAACACCCGAACAACTTAAAGAAGAAAAACGCGTATTGAAAGAAAAAAAGAAACGCAAAACCCTGCTCATTTTCTTGCTCACCGCTTTGGGATTTGTGTTTATCACCGTGTTTGTGGTGGCCTTCTTTATTTTAAGTCGATCCGGAGGCGCCAACCCGTTATTGCAATTGTTTGGAGTGAGTGAAGCCGAGCTTTATCCGTTTTTGATCAATCTCACGAGTTTGTTCTTTGGCTTTTTTGACTTTTTGGCTTTTGTGTTGGCCATCATTGGCGCGTTCATCATTGCCATGGCCAAAAAAGAGGACAAACCGCGAAAAAAGAAAGGCGCAGTTATGCTCATTCTCGGCGTGTTGTTTTTTATGTTGATTTCCATCATTTGGGCCGCTTCCTATTATTATCTTCAACAAAAGAAAGCCCAGTACATGACCGGAGAAGGAGCGCCCACTTATATTGTGACGGTTCCGGAAAGCACCAACGGGCTCACAGCTCCGGCTTTAGTCGAGTTCGATGCTTCCAATTTGCCGGTGGACACCAATAAATACACCATCATTTCTTATGCGTGGGATTTTGGAGATGGAGCCTCGGCCACAGGCCCCACGGTTTCTCATCGTTTCACAAGTAAAGGGGAAAATAACGGACGTTACACCGTGGTTTTGAGTGTGACGTACAGCGACAATAAGACGAGTGAAGAAAGCATTGAGCCGTTCACCGTGGACGTGGTTTTCACCAATGAAAAAGTGAACGCATTTTTTACCGCCACGCAGGAAGTGGGGGAAATCCCGCTCACCGTTCAATTCGATGCGTCGGAAAGCGTGGATCCGGATGGTGAAATCGTGGATTACGAATGGGATCTCGACGGAGACGGGAGTTATGACGATGGCAATGAGGTTACGGCTGAATACACCTACACTCAATATGGCACCTACACCGTGAAACTTCGTGTGACAGACAATAATGGAGAAACCAGTGTTGCGGAAAAGAACATCGAGGCCCGCGACGCCGCCACCCCAACGGGAACGATTGATGTCACGCTTGAAAAAGACGGGGTTCTTTATGTGGGAAAAGATTATCTTTTTGATGTCACCGATCCTTCAAGCCCCAATGGAGAAATCAAGAAATATGAATGGGATTTTGGAGATGGGACCAGCGTGACGAAAAATAAGACCGCCAAACACACGTTTGATGCGCCCGGAGTGTATGAAGTGATCCTTACATTGACGGATTCGGAAAAGGAAACCGGGACCGTTACCATGGAAGTGACGGTGGAAACTTCGGAAGAATCACCGATCGCGACTTTGACCACAGACCAGCCGTGGAGCGATGAAGATCAGACCACGATCAAAGGAGAAGTGCCGTTTAAGGTGGTTTTTTCCGCCAAAGAAAGCACGGATCCCAATGACGACATTGTGAATTATGAATGGGATTTGGATGGAGATGGCACGACGGATGAGGTTGGAGAATCCATTGAATATGTATACGAAGAAAAGGGAACTTTTCAGCCGGTTTTGTATGTTCAAGACTCGGAAGGGAATGAAACCACGACCACGATTGTGGTGGAAGTGGCGGCCCAGAGCATTTCCGCTTCCGTGACCGCTACGCCTGTCAGTGGCGAAATCCCGCTTGCCGTGACCTTTGACGCCTCGGGATCCAGCTACCCGGACGGCGATATCGTGAATTATTTATGGGATTTTGGGAATGGAATTACACGTTATGACAACGCGAAAATCAGTTACACTTTTTCCGAAGTCGGGACATTTACCGTGAATGTGACCGCCATCGCCTCGGACGGCAATCAAGATACGGTTTCCGTGCTTATCAATGCCCAGCCCGTGGCCCTTGGCGCCTGTTTTGAATCCAATGTGAATTCCGGAGTGGCACCCTTGGTCGCGACGTTCAATCCGAGCTGTTCCACCGGAACCGTGACCGATTATCGTTGGGATTTTGGCGACGGCGACATCAGCTATGCCCGAAAACCCACCCACACGTTTACCGTGGCGGGCACGTACACCGTGACCTTAACCGTGACGGATAATGAAGGCGTCTCCGACACCTACACGCAGACCTTGGCGGTGTATAGTGAATAGCTTAGCGAAAGTTAGGAGCGCATAAATTTTGTGAGGTTAAGAAAATCTGGTAATATCCATATATTATTTTAATAAACATAAATAAGTATGAAAAAATTTCTTCTTCTTTTTATTATCACATTTTCCTTTGCCGCCTGTTCGTCACAAAAAGAAAATATCGCAATAAATACCGATCTTACTGTTGAAACGGATAATGTCGCAGTCGAAACTCCAAAAACCATGAAAACATTCACATTTGGGAGTGTGAATTACGAATTAGATTATCCGTCATCTTGGATTTATGCCGAGAGAACGTATGATTCCGGAGGAGTGTATACACAATTTTTAAATGAAAGTCAGGAAAAAATGATGATGGTCGACTGCGACTGGCAAGGCGGCATGGAGTCTGAAATTCTAAAATCAGATACTCGAACTTTCGAGAAACAAGGCGAGTTAGTAGAAGTAAAGTATTCGATATTTGGCACCGCGGATAAAGTAGGAAATGGCAACATCAGTTTCGGCCTTGCTGAATGGTCAGAAGAAAAATCGAAAGATTATTACTGCCAAATATTCTTTCAGCCTTCAGTAGCAGAAGAGGGTACGGTTGAGGAAATTTTTTCATCCGTTCGTTAGAACCTCTAACCAACGCCTAACAGTGTATAACCGGCTCACTTCGTTTGCTCAAAGTTGTTAATTTCGGCCTATTTTGCCTAGATCATTTTTTCCGGATCCAAAATCCGATCCAATTCTTTCTTGGAAAGCAACTTTTTTGCCAACACCAATTCACGGATGGAGTGGCCGGTTTTGAGCGCTTCATTCACCAATAAAGCGACTTCATGGTAACCCAAATGGGGGGCGAGTGCCGTAGCCAAAACCGCACTGTTTTCGAAAAGTTCCTGAATTCGTTTTGGGTGGGCTTTGATCCCATCCACGCATTGCGTTCTAAACAGTCGTAATCCGCGCGTCATCAAATTGAACGAAGGGAGTAGGTTTGCCAAAATCAGCGGGGTGAACCAATTGAGCTCCAATTGCCCGCCTTGCGCACCGAGGCAAACGGCTTGGTCATTTGCAATGACCTGAAAACAAATCATGTTCGTGCATTCGGCAATCGAGGGGTTCACTTTTCCGGGCATAATGGACGAGCCCGGTTCTGCAGCGGGAAGCGAAATCTCCGCAAGTCCGGCCTGCGGCCCCATGGAAAGCAGGCGCAAGTCATTGGCCATTCGATTTACCTCCACAGCCAAGGCGCGGAGCGCGGATGAGGCCTTAAGAAATGCAGCCATACTGTGCGTGGTTTCCATCAAATTCGAAGCCGATTTTAACGAAAATCCGGTCAGCTTAGATAATGCATTCGTCATTTTTTGCGCAAATTGAGGGGGAGTGTTAAGCCCGGTTCCGACCGCAGTGCCTCCAATGCCAAGAACACAAAGCGTTTTTTCGGATTCCTGAAGCGTCTCAAGCGCGGTTCCAATCGCCGAAGCATACGCATCAAATTCCTGGCCCAGCGTGATCGGCACCGCATCGCTCAAGTGCGTACGCCCAACTTTAAAAATCGTTTTAAATTCGCGTCCTTTTTTCGACAATGATTTTTGCAAAAGAGCCATTTCAATTTTGAGAAGTTTCAGTTCCATCAACGCCGCCAATCGGGTGGCTGTGGGAATCACATCATTGGAGGATTGCGCTTTATTGACATGATTATTGGGATGCACATGCCGATAAGAGCCCTTTGACGCTTTGAGAATTTCATTCGCGCGGTTGGCAATGATTTCATTCGCGTTCATGTTGTAAGGAGTGCCGGCCCCGGCTTGATAGAGATCGAGTTTGAATTCGTCATTGAATTTTCCATCGATGAATTCTTGGGTGGCTTGGGCCATGGCTTTTGCTTTTTGAGGCAAAAGATTTTTCCCTGTTTCGTGCGTTCGACACGCCGCCAATTTAACAAATCCGAGCGCACGTCGAAACGAATCGGGTGCGGTTTGTCCGCTGATTTGAAAATGAGCCAAGGCGCGAGCCGTGAAAGATCCATAATAGGCTTCTTTGGGAACTTGGACCGAGCCTAAAGCATCGTGTTCGATTCGGAATGAAGAAGAAGGTGTGGATTTTTTCATGACAATCGTAAAAACTAAAAATAATAAAAACAACAAAAGCGCGCGGAGCGGGAAGAGTTCAAAGTATATCCATACGTTTTCCTTTTTTCAAATGAATATGTATGATTTTAATAAGACATCTTAATAAATAATTTTATGCAAAAAAAGTTTGGTTTCGTATTGTTCGTTTTAGCGAGTTTTTTGATCTCGGGTTGTGGCAATTCGACGGAAAACCCTCCTTCGTTGGAATATGGGCTTTTGTCGGAAACCGGAGAAACGTATTTAAAGATTTCCAATAAAGAATGGGCTATGGCTCTCGATTTAACGGGATATGAAGATTCGCAAGTAGGCCCTTCCAATTCGGAACAATTTTTCGTCCGGCAAAAAATATCCGAAGATCAAGCAACCTTCACTATGGTGACCCCTTCGGCTTACAGTGTTTCCGGGGTGAACAGCGCAGAAGCATGTCGCGAATTGGAAGTGCCATTGATTGAAGCTTTCATGACGGACCCAGATGTTTTAAGCAATGGTTTTGTGTTTGGGCCACTCAATAAAGACGAGTACAACGGACATTTGCTCTTGGTTTACAATGGCCTGGGAGAGGAAGGAGAGTTCATCAATACTGTTATTTACGCATTTGAATACTATGACGGCTATTGTTTTAATCTGCATCTCACTACAGGAATAGATGAGGCCAATATTACTCAAACTAGCGCCTTGATTGATTCCATGCACATCGTGAAATAGAGAAAAGATTATAGACTCATCTCCCACACCGCTTGAATTGAACCATGAAAAGACTCGTAGTTCGTGAGTTTTTTAAACCCTAAATTGGTATAAAAAACTTCCACGTCTTCCGAGGCCGTAAAACAAAAACGTTTTTTATTTAAACCGCGCGCATTTGTGAGCTGTTTTTCAATGAGTGCTTTGCCAAGGCCTTTGCGTTGATAATCGAGCATAATTCCCACACTTCTGAGATAATACGTGTCACCTTGCGGATTATGAAGTTGATTGTCCGGAGGCGTGAGCACTTCAAGGGAACGAAGATCGTCGGTTAAGAGTGCGGTGGAAAATCCAACGATTTTATCTCCACAAAGGATGACAAAAAAACCTTCGGGGAATAATTTCATTCGGTTTGCTAATGTTTCCGCACTGGCTTGTCGATGAGGAGGAAAAGCGCTTTTCTCAACAATACAAATAGCATCGATATCTTGAAGGGAAGCTTGTCTTATACGATAGTCAATCATGATCGGATTGATTTTATGTGGAAGAAAATTTTCAACGAAAATTCGTCCCAATAATATACGTCTCTCGGCTGCGATCGCGCGAGGCATCGGGTTTAAAACATTTCACCAACTTGAATAAATTTTTTGTTCGACGAATCACTTCGGCGAATTCTTCGCCCTGGAAAATCTTGGTGATCACATATCCGCCTTTTTTAAGATAAGCTTCACAAAAATCCAGGACCGCATGATTGAGCTCCGCCGAATGGTACGAGTCCGCATCATGAATGCCGGTGGTTTTGGGCGCCAGATCCGCCACCACGCCATCCAATGGTGGCATCCCCAACGCAGACAAGGCTTTGGCATCTGTGATATCGAGTTGGTGGATTTCCACCGTGGGCCCAAGGGGATCGATGGGTTGTAAATCAAACGCATAAACATGACCCTTGGGCCCAATCCATTGGACAAGCCGTTCGGACCAACTGCCGGGACACGCGCCCAAATCCGCCAAAATCTGTCCGGGCTTTACGAGGTGAAACCGTTGTTGAATCCCGTCCAATTTAAAAACGCTTCGCGCACGGAGGTTTTCTTGTTTTGCTTTTAAGAAATATTTGTCATGGACGGTAAAGGGTTTGGGCATAAGGGAAATTAAAATTGAATATCCTTTTTTCTTCCAGCCTTGATCATACCTCTGTGTTTTTTTGTCTCCAAGACTTTTTCTTGAGCGCGTTTTTTGCGGCGTTGTTTTTGTTTGCGCAGTTTAAAAAGCTTTTTCATGCGCTCGGATTTTTTCCCTTTCACCAGCGTTTCGATCTTATCAATGAGTTGTTGATACGCAATGCGACGATTGACGCTTTGCTCGCGGTATTGTTGCACTTTCACCTCCAATCCTGTGGGCTTATGTTTGAGCCAAACTGTGCTTGAGGTTTTGTTGATTTTTTGCCCGCCGTGGCCACTGCCTCGAATAAAAAGTTCTTCAATATCCGCAACATTAACCTTGAGTTCAATGGCTTTGAGTAGGGATTTGGGTGAAAGGGGAATGGGGAAGTCGTTCATAAAAATTTAATAAATTTGATTATGAGTTCCGAGACGCAGCAGTACGACAAAATCGGGAGTAATAAATCGATAAACAACACGAACATCGCCGGTGATGGAAAATGCACGACGTCCTTTTAGTAAACCGGTGAGTGCATGATCTCGAAGAATTGGATTTTTAGGGTTTTCTAAAAATAATTTTAGACGTTTTTTAAATTGAGGGCGAATGGATTGGGGGAGTCGTCGATAATCTTTTAAGAAATGTTTATGATAATCGGCTTTAAGCATTTAATTCTCGAATAAGAGTGGAGAAGGATTTGGGAGAAAGTTTCCCTTTTCGATGCGCTTTTTTGGTCTCCTCATCACGTTGTAGAATTTTTAATTCTTGATCAACCGTAAGCCCATTTTGGGTGTAAATTTGTTTTTTAGCCTCGCGCACAGTCTCTGTTAAGATAAGCTTCACAAAAGAAGTAACGGGGATCCCTTTATATTCGGCGATGTCATCAAGATCTTGCTTGAGGACAGGGTCGATTTTAACCTGGAGCAATTGAGTGGAAGCCATTGAAGGTATGTAAAAGTATTGATTTAACATATATTAGTATATCACAAGTAAAATAAAAAAACATTTCAATTTTAACAAATCAAAATGAACAATTTCTAAATAAAAAATGAACGAGAGCTCTTTATAGCCTCTGCCATAGCTGGTCAAAAATGACTCGATGCGCGCCCACAATGGCCGGACTGGTGATTTCCGTGCCATTGACTTGATTCTCTCCGTAAGAGATCAAGTAGAGCTTGAGAGGAGTGAGGAGAATGTCGGCATCAAAAACCGAACCTTGAGGCAATATTTTAATCTCATGATGAGCGGCGGAGAATTTTTTTTGATAGTCTCGGGCTTCCTCGGAATCGACGAGTATTTCTTTGGCATGGCCTTTGGCTTTTTTGATCAATTCGGCCAATTGATACACATATTCGGGCATGTATTTTTTAACCGGAACCGGAGAGAAAAATGCCCAAAATTCTTTGGCTTTTGCCACTTGTTCATAAAATTTCATGCACGCTTTTTTCCCATCATACGATTGAACCCGGGGGGTGATGCTGATGCGATTTTCAAGAGACTCAAGGTCCGGGAGAGAGGCGAGAAACATTTGACGCGTTTGTCCCAATTGGCGTTCTTGAGAGCGGATCAGCAACTCAATATCACGAACAGGGATGGTTTTGACATACTTCACGCCACGTTGCTCAAATTCTTCAATGAGCTGAAACGTCTTGAGTCGGCCCAAAACCACATACATGGAAGGGCGGGGGATTCCCACAGCCTTGGCCACGATGCTGATGGGCTGAGCCCCCAGCTCGAGGAGTTTTAAAAAAGTTTGGATTTCTTTATCGTTGAGACCGAGAGCCTTAAAAAGAGCGTACATAATATTATTGTTGATTGATGACAACTTAAAAATAACTCCTTGAGAGAAAGAAATCAATAGACACGCAAGGAGCCGCTAGGCCTTTTTAATACACCTCCTTCAAATAGCATTTTTCGCACACCACCTTTTCAGGGCGATCGGGAGAGTAACTCGTCGAAATTGTCTCGTTACATTGAACGCAGGTCCGTTGCCATATTTTTCGAGGATTACGTTGCTCCAAACGGAGGCGATTGCGTGTTTCAGGTGCATAATGGGGAATCGGGACTTCAAGTTTTTTATAAAGTCGGAGCTCTTGAGGGACAAGTCGATACGGTCGCCCGGTTTTTTCGCACACCAGCGTTTCTTTAAGGATGGAATCGTCAACATCATGAATCGAATCCGGAGGCACAAATCCGCTCCCGATTTTTTGCGTTTTTTCGTCGAGCCATTGCAGGCCTTGCGCCAACACTTGTTCTCGTGTGAGAGGGAACAAATCCATGGCCACGGTTTCGTTGTACGCAAACGGCGAGTTTTGAATGGGTAAAAATTCCCCCCATTCTTTGGTTTTTTGCATGTGCGCCACCAACCGCGCACGGAGGTCGAGATACTCTTCTTTTTTATACGGTTTATTAAAAATGCAATATTCTCGACGTTTGAGTTGAGAGCACCCGAAAAGATCATGACACCCGGACACCATGTCGCAATAAAAATTATTGTACCCATGCCATGTGAACATGGAAAATGCGCAATTTTGTCCGGAAATCGAGCCCAAACATTCATAAAAATAAGCGGCGTCATGCCCCACATGATCCGAGCTCAACACATCTTTGGCATTGATGAGACAGATCACATCCTTGCCGTCTTCCACCGGCCCGATCACGTCAAAACAATTGTCACAATTTTTGGCATTTAAAATATTTTCTCCAACGCAGTTTTCCGAGTTGACGAGATACGCGGCACGATGAGGAAATTGGAGTTTAAATTTTTGGAATTCTTTTTTCATCGCCTGCACTCCGCTCCACGTGTCTAACCGAAATGATTTAATTTTTTTCTCATACTCTTCCTTGGAATACGGTTTATTAAAAATGTAATATTCTTTGCCTCTCAACCCTACACATCCAAAACAGTGTGAAAGATTTCGACATTCAAACAAAAACGCACTGTCCCGACACCCGTTGCAATTGTGCGCGTATTTGAGATGGTAACATTTTTCGCAATTGATGCAGTCGTAGAGAAGTTCGCACGATTCGACCCAATACACATCCGACACATCGCGGGAGTGAAAGTTGAAAATCGAATACAAAGAATCCTCGTTGAAGTCTCCGCCAAACACCAAGTAGCAATTTTTGTTGTCTGTGGTGATGTTACAATAATCGCTGTTAAAAGCCTTTGTATTCATGAGAGCCAAGCGAGGAACGCGAGATTGCAGTTGATGAAATTGATCGAAGAAAGGCCGGGAGAAATCCACCTCTTGCGCAAAATCGGTCGGGTCCCATCCATCCCCCCACCAACAGTCTTGGCAATACACGGTGTGCGGTTTTTCGGGAGAATAAAGCGAAACAATCTCTTTTTTGCACAACGCGCACGTGCCTTTATAAATCGATCGTTCGTTGCGGTAAGCCAGTCGGCGTCGGTGCCGTTCGTCGAGGCAAAGGGTTGGCAAGGGGAGTCCCATTTTTTTGAGAAATTCCTGTTCCCAGTCATTGATGAGAAAAGGGGTTCCGGTCACGCGGCATGTTTGGGTGAGGGTGGACATGAGGGAATTGAGACAGAGAAAATTAATCTATCAAATCATAAACAAAATTTTCAAAAATCCAAAATTTTCTCAAAATCCACAATTAAAAATCTAAAAAATAAGATTCAACTATGCGTCTAAAATTTCTCATAAAAATGAGAAAACCTTATTTTTTTAAAAGCGCGACCCATTCATCACTCGTTGAGCTCACCGAGAATTTGAGCTCTCGGCCATCCGTAAGCCCGACAAGAATGACTTTTTTATTCAAGCCGAATGTTGATTTTTCTACCTTGATGATTTGAGTCAATTCCAGATCAAAAAGAACCTTTTGTTTGTTGAATAAGAGCCCGATCAATCCAAATGTGTTGATGGGGTTTTTGATGAAAATCAATCGTTGGTTTGTGAGGTAAATGTCTCCCATTTGAGCCATAATCCCTCTAAGATAGATTCCTTTTTCATTTTTTTTAAGCATTTCATTGGAACGAAGTTCGAGCAAAGATTTGGCCATGATTTTAAATTAAAAAATAACGATTGGATTATAGCTTAAGCGCTTCGCGAGGGGTAGCCACTCCTTTTTCCCACAGAGTTCGGAACAGGCATTCATGCAATTTAAAAATCGAGGGCTCGCGAATGAGAATGGCACGATTCCCGAATTCCGCATCTCTATGCCAAACAAGAGCCTCCTTATCGTGCAAATAAACCATGCTGTCATTGTAGGTGGAATCGAGGTGGAGTCGCGCGTTTCGTAAATCCCGTTCATTGTTGGGAAAAATTTCACGAGAATAATTTCCATATTCCGTCATGATTGCATTGCAAGGGACTCCTTTTTTTCGGCGGATTTGGACAAAAGCATGCTCTTCTTTATCTCCGAGAACATCAATGAGTCGTTCCGCGGATCCGTACGCCAAAAAATGATCCCATCGCGATAAAATCGCAAACGCTTGATTTGAAATATCGGCTTTTTCAGTGAAAATTTCCACCGGATTTTCAAGCGCAGAGTGCGAGGTCAGGTTCATAAGATTGCCAAGGCGCTTCAACTCAAGCTCCACTTTTCGCAAACGACGTTGTTCTCGCCCTAATCGATCCGCCAATCCATGAATGGAAACCGCGCGCACGGTTTGCCTCCACGATTGAGAGGAAGAGGAAACGAGACCCAGGGTTTTGAGGTGTTCAAACGCTCGA
The DNA here is from genome assembly GCA_041658685.1 of Candidatus Gracilibacteria bacterium. NCBI lineage: Bacteria > Candidatus Altimarinota > Candidatus Altimarinota bacterium. The sequence continues at coordinate 275,925 of JBAZZS010000001.1, forward strand.
TACGTGGACGCCAAAGAAAAGCCGGTTTTTTTTTGGAGCTCTTTGATTGAAAACCCGGGATTTTGATGAATCGTAAGATAAAAATGAGCCTCTCCCGAGGTGAGTCCGATGCGTTGGAGAAGGGAGAGAAGATGGTGTTTGAATTGCATAAGGGGTTTCTTTTAAACTTAATCCACGCAAATCATCCCTTCGTCCGCGCCGTGATAAATCTCATAAGAATCCATGAGCGTTACATCACCACTCGAAGTCACAAGGTATTTTTTGGCGGTGAGCAATGTAAGATAATGACAGCCGCACCCTTGATCGGAAAAGAGAAGCACTTCATATCCTTTGTCCGTTTCTTCGGCATAGGTTAATTGGAAATCGCTTGGATCGATCGAAAATTTTACATCCGAAGGAAGCGTAAAATCAAAAAGAGGATCATCTCCGGTCAATGCAATGGCAAAACCGATGGCTTCTTCCGGGGTTTCCACTGGCGCAAACAAGGTTTTAAAATCATTGGTGTTTTTAATGAAAGACAGATAACCGCCCAAAGAAATCGCGTATTGATAAAAAGGGTCGGAAGGACAAGCGCTCAACCGCACCGAATCATTTTCTTCCGATGAATAATCCCATCCCCAACATTCAATCATGGGATAAGCGGGATTGAGACCTCCGAGAGAAGAAGAAGGAATATGAAAATTACCACACCCCGAACTTGTTATGGCCGAAGGATTGGGGCAAATGATAGAGCCTCCGTTTTCAAGAGCACAACCGATGTCCATAAAAAGAGAGAGATCATTTTTGAAGTCGGGAAGGGGATTGGTTTCATGAAAAGTGGAAGACGCGGGCGCAACAACTCGATAGGTTCCATAAAGCCCTCCGAGAATGAGAACAAGGGCGGTCACGAGAAGAAAAATTTTTTTAAAAGAAAAAGTCATGATGAAGGTTTTAAGGGTTATTTTTTTATAAAGGGCGTTTTTTGGGGAGGCCATTTTTGCGCGGATACGCATCGGAAATAGCTTCGGTTTTGCGGAAAACCAAGAGCGAACGAGACCCTTGGCCTTCGGGCAATTCATAACAAATCGGGCCGTCAAACATCAAATGGAGCTCGGCTTGGGCTTTGAGTGAAGCTTTGAGTTCTTCTGCGAAATCACCGCTTTTATACGCCACAAACAAGCCGTGGATACACACAAATCCTGCCGCGTATTCCAGCAAGGTCGAGAGGGGAGCTACGGCGCGCGCCACCACCAATCCAAACGATTCACGCAGATCCAAGTCGTGAGCTAAGGTTTCAAATCGGCCACACAGGGTTTTGACATTCTTAAGCCCAATTTTTTTCACCATCGCTTGAATTGCATCGATTTTTTTTGCCGTGGCATCGACGAGCGTAAATTCGGCTTGGGGACACATGATGGCCAACGGAATCCCGGGAAACCCGCCGCCACATCCAATGTCCAGCACTTTTTGTTCTTCACCCAACTCAAAAACCTCAAGCAACGCCAACGAATCCTGGACATGTTTAATTTGGAGTTCTTCACGCGTTTTGTACGAGATTAAATTGAGTTTTTTATTCCATTTTTCCAACTCGTTTAAAAAGTCGGAAAACATTTGAGCTTGAGTCATGGCGTTACTATAAAGGAAAATCGGGCGGGTTCGCAAATGAAAGCCAAGCTTTTAGCTTTTGCCGTTGCGCTTAATTTTTTTGTCGTACTCCTCCGATTTTTCCCAAGCCAGATTGAATAGACTGCGAAGCGCTTGCGCCATGTCTTCATTGTGCATTTTCATGCCCATGGGTTCTTTCCCGTGAGTGGTGAACATGGCGATCATGTTGCCGATGATATTGATTTCACAATTGCCGGGGAAACGATCCTTTGGGACAAGATTTGTTTTCCGGAGTTCTTTCGTGTCGCGAGCTTTATATTCAATGGCGGCATTGGTACTGGGTTGAATGCTTTTAACATGCATCCCTTTCTTGACGCGTTTTTGCGTGTAATCCACCCAATCGTTCCCGCCGAGTTCCGTGTGATAAGTATTGAGTCCAAAACACAGTTGCTCTTTTCCTTTTTCGTTTAAAGTCTCCTCAATCAAATCCGTAACCGCATCCAATCCCTGAAAGTATTGGATCTTCCCGCGGATCTCCAATTTCGGCATTTTCCCTTTTTCGCGCAATTCGTGAAGTTCTTTTTGCAGTTCCGCCGCGCTTTTTTGCAGGCGCTCCATTTCTTTAACGCGTTGATTGCAGAGAGCGACGACTTCGTCCGGTTCCGTAGCGTCAAAATGAGTGACATTGTTTTTGCTGAAACTTGTGATCATTCCTTTTTTTTCAAGCACTTCCAAAATCGCATAGCAATTGGCGCGTTTAAGTTCCAGGCGCTTGGCTACGATGCTGGCAATGGATTCTCCGTGGGTGAGCAAATAAAGATAAACTTTCACTTCGCTCGAGTTGAGTCCCAAATTGTAAAGGAAGCGTTCAATCATCATGCGCGAATCATACTAAAAGCCGGGGTCGATTACAAATACCTTGCAAAGAACCTGTTATCAAAAAATTGACAACACCTTGTTGACGGAAAATCACTAACAGATAAAGCGTGACAAAATTTAATTTCGTGGTGAAATTGGGACTCATTTTTTAAATTATAATAATATGTCTGATGAAAATTTTGAGCCTGGGATGAATGCGCTGACAAGTACTGTTGTCTGCCTACCTGGAAAGGAGGGCGAACTATTAAAAGTAGCTGCTGATTTGGCGGAGGGAACAGGCGAATTGCCTGAAGCACATTGTGATGGTTTTAATGTATTATTAGATGCCGTTCTTGACCGTAATCTAGGAGGTGCAGCTCGAAGCAACAGAAGTGCTATGAGGGCTTTGCTGGACTTAAAAGGTCTAACAGGATTGGATGGAGTGAGCGGAAAACTTAAGGATTTGATGGGGGATGACTTGGATGCAGTTGTTGCCCGTTTGCGGGAGGCGTTGGCAGGTACTGGTATCCTCTCTGATGCCCTACGAGCATTAATGCGTAAAGAACTTATTAGGGGGCAACTTGCACCTTTTATGCTTACTCGTGCGGCGATACTGCATCGGCTTAAGAATGCCGTCCAGGCTCTCAAAGATCCATTAATGGAATTAACTCTTAATCCAAAAGCAGGAGCTGCACGAGAAGGAATGTCCTTACTTGCCTCTGCAAAAAACGGCCCTACAAGTGAACTCTATGATGCTTTGGTAAGAGAAGTCATCACAAATTCGATTGAACCGGTGGACATGGTCAAATTGGCAGAAACAGGTAAAAACATGGGGCTAGCATACAGGTGCATTAGCGAGGCTATTCATAGTCAACTCATTGCTAGACTTTTGGAAGAATTACACTCGGATGTTTCATTGGTGACTCCATCAGATAAATTGCATGGACACAATACTCACCCCCATGCGGATGATTGGCGTTCCCTGAGAGATCCGGACATGGGGAAATGGGAATTTTCTTTAGCACATAGAAATGATGAAGGGTTAAGACAAATAAAAGTTGAGGCTCGTTTGGTTCCTGTGGGAGAAATAAAGAACGCATATAAATGTTCAGGTTTGGGAGTTCCAGAAATCCATATGCCAGGGATAATTGAGAAGCTCAACACGCATTTAAAAAGAAATGGGATTCCTTACCAGATAGGAGAAGTGAATTGTAGCAAGGTGTCTCAACGAGGTCTTTTAAGTCAGTCAGTTCCCTTGGTGGATTCTTTCAACGCGAAGTTGATTTTTGAAGAAAAGAATTAGATAAAAAATCTTGTTCATCGCATTCAAAGCAAAATTTGGTCAGAGAGCTGGTTTGATCTCAGCAATAGAGCACGATTTCTTGATTCAGTTGCTTTCTTTAAATCTTAAAAAACTAAAAATATGTCTAATTTAGAAGAGGCAGAAGGTCTACATCCTGATGCTGTAGTCCATATGTGTAAGGAAGTATCGCGAGAAGCTCAAGCCCTCCTTGGCGTTTTGAGGAACCCCGCGAAAATTGATGAATTGAGAGACCACTATCAAAGTATCCTTAAGCTAAGGCCAGAAGCAGTGTCTAAGAATTTTGGTGTAGGCGAGACTAGAAATGTAACAGATTTAGAGGGCTTGCGTTTGGAAGCTGTGATGATTGTTATTGATTCTTTGAGAAAGTACATCATTGCAATGGGGAAGGCAGTACAACCAGAAAGTAATATAAAATATATAGAAGGGGCCTTAAACCAATTAAATGGTTTTTATATATACTCTTTTAATAACTCGGGTAAGTTTGACGATGGTTTAACGCGAACTCATACTACAATCCAGGTAGAGGTTATAAACGCTTTAACAGATATTTTTTTCGCTTTGGGAGGTCCAGCAGGAATGGCTGACTTGAAGGGAAAGGAAGATAGGGGTGTTAATGAATTCGTAATGGTAAGGTTTTTAATGGATTTTTTTTATAGAGTGAAATATGAGCAGGAGCATCCTTCGGACAATAGGCATGAGCGTAATGATTCTGTATTAAAAGCCATTAGAGAAGCTATTGATAGAATTGACCAAGAATTTTTCCCCATTGACCCGCTAGGTCCTGTCACAACTGAAAAAGTTGAAGGAACCGCTGAAGACCCCCGCCTTGCTCCTTTACGAGCAAAATATGAAGCACTTGATTCTGAAAACCGTAAGTACAAAGGAAAACTCATTTCTTGGGCGCAAATTTTTAACACTTTCCCAGACATAAGTCATATGTTAAAAGTTGGTCTTTTAGATAATGCAGTGCCGCTATATATAAGTGTTCGCTGGCGTTGTATTTGCCTCGTTTTTGCAGATAGGCCTATCCCCGAATCTGACGATGAATCCGGATCTGACGATGAATATATCCCTAGATTCACATTGGCGGATCCACATAGCGTCAATGCTGATCCGGAAGACAAGAGGTCCTACTTTTCCCGTATCTATCCGCAATTTACGGAGGATAGCATTAATTCTGCATTTTATCCTGGCGCCTGTCCTGCCTTCTTAAGGCGGCTTAGGCTGGCTGGTCGCGCCCGCCGATTAACATAAAAAGCACAGTGCGGTAAAAAGAGACTACAGAGAGCTGGTTTAATCTCAGCAATAGAGCACGATCCCTGCAATCACCGGCCCTGCGGTTTCGGTGCGCAAAATCCGCGGGCCAAGCCCGAACAAAGTGAATCCTCGTTCGCGCGCCAGTTCTACTTCTTGATCGGAAAAACCTCCTTCCGGCCCAATGATTAAGTTGATGGTTTTTGCTTTTTTAAGCGAGGGGAGAAGAGAGGAAATTAAAACCTCTTTTTCGCGGGCATAAGCCAAAAGTGTGACATCGGCCTGGAGCTCGGGCGGCAAGCCGTTTTTTAGAATTTCCGAAAAATTCGTTTCCGGCCCAAGAATCGGGATTTTCCCGCGTTCGCATTGTTCCGTTGCTTCCTTAAGAATGACGGCCATGCGTTCCCGTTTGCGAAGAAAAGGAACCTCGGTGTGTTCGGTAAGTAAAGGATAAAATTCCGTGATTCCAACTTCCGTGCCATGACGCAACACCTCTTCAAATTTGGCTGGATTTTTGGGAATGCCTTGCAAGAGTCGAATGCAAACCTCGGGTTCGCCTTTGCATTTTTGTTTGGTGCCATGCTGCAGCACGACTTGATGCGGGGCAATGGTGAGAATTTTCGCCTCATATTCCATCCCTGTATTATCGAGAAGAATCACCTTATCTCCTGCCTGTTGGCGAAGCACGCGAAACAATTGATGCACGGTTTCTTTTTCATTCAAAACAATCGGTTCTCCAACCAAAGCTTGAGGTTCCACAAAAAAGCGGTGCAACGTCTTGGTCATAACGTTTTATTGAATGGTCAAAAAGGGCATGGTGCCATCGGACAGCATGTAGGTGGGTAAAATCCCGTTCCATTTTTCAATGGCTTTGAGTTGAACATAGGATTCACCCCCGGCGCTTTGGATGGCTTGAGTCTGCGCTTTGATAGCCTCGGCCTCGGCTTGAGCAGTCACAATTTTTTGTTCCGCCTCATACTTGATTTGCTCGAGACGATTTTTGGACGCCAAAGCGTTTTGTTCAGCCACCACTTTATTTTCAATGGCTTCCGAGAACGATGCCGAGAATTGAAAATCCACAATGGAAACTCCGTCCACAATGATGCCGTACGGTTCGAGTCGGCTCTTGAGCTCCGTAGAAATCACTTCTTTGACTGAGGCGCGTTGGGTGATCAGTTGCTCGGCCGTGAATTGCGCAGTCCCGGCTTTCACCGATTCTTGGATGGAAGGTTCGATCAGAGACCAGCTTTCCGCTCCACGAAAGGTTTGATAAATCGTATTCACACGGGTCGGGTCGAGGTGATAGTTGAGGGTCATATCCGTGTATACCATCTGTAAATCTTGAGAAGCCGCATCGGATTGAGCATTGTACTTTTGCATAGTGATATCAATGGTTTTGATTTTTTGAACCATGGGAATCACAAAATGGATCCCTTCATCCAAAATTTCATCTTGGACAGCTCCGAGTTGAATCACAATGCCGCGTTCTCCGGGATTGATGATTTCAAAACAGCTGAAAAGCATCATCAGTGCAAGGAAAAGCACTAATCCAAGGGCAAGTTTCTTAACTTTTGACATAAAAAATGTTTAGAAAATAATACATCGCTAATATAGCGGTTTGAGGAGCGAAAGACAAGGCATCATCCCCGTGGGAACGGGGATCCAGCGAAAAAGAGACTCATGCGATTTTTAATTTCGGCTTGACGGGAAAATTTGCGGAAATTTTTGCTTATTATTTTGCGTGCCGTTTGTTTTTCGAGAATTCCGGAAAATCCAGCGGTTGGCTTGAAATTTTTCGTTGAAATAGCCTTTTTTGACGCATGAGATAGGCCCTCTAAAAGCAAAGGTTTCTTTTATTTATTTCTACCATAAAAAATGTGTTCTTTTGGCTTTTATAACCTAAAATTTGATTGTTTTCGAATGTGAATTTTATTATGATTTTTATACTAATAACTAACAAAAATTCCAATGAATATCCTCGATCCAAAAATCATTCATCAACAATTTATTTCTCTCGGCCGAGAGCGAAATAAAATCACTTACAAACTCCTCGTTCTTCTTCCGCAAATCTACGAACAAAAAATCTACAAAACGCATGGTTATGCCACCATCTACGAATATGCGGGAAAGCTGGCCGGACTTTCTCATTCCGTGGTTGAAAAAGCTCTAAAACTCGAGGAAAAACTCAAAAACAAACCCCATCTCCAAAAAGCCATCGAAACCCAAGGGATTCATAAAGTGGCGATCATCGCCAACATTGCCACTCCGGAAAACGAAAAGATGTTTGCGGATAAGGTTGAAAATATGAGTAAATCGGCCCTTCAGCAGTTCAGCAGAGAGCTTCGCGGAAAAATCCAAACCAATTGGAATATTGAAATGGATACGGAAATGATGACTGCGTTTTTAAAATTGAAAGAAAAAATCGGCAAAAAGCTGAGCAACAAGGAAGCGCTGAGGAGAATGTTGGAAATGCTTAGTGAGAGATCGGTAAAAAATGAAAAACCGCAGCCAAAAGCCCAAAATAGACAAGAAATCCCCGGGGAAAAAGAAGATGGGCGATACATTCCGATCGCTCAAAAAAGAGAAGTTCTCGCCAAAACCAACGGTATTTGCTCTCACGAAAATTGCTGCAACCCGGCCCAAATTTTTCATCACCAAATCCGATTTTCTCAAGCCAAAAATCATGTCTCTCTCATCCCCCTTTGCAAAATCCATCACGAATTCGCGCATAACGGCATTACGGAACCCCTAACACAAGCCGACGAGCTTTATCGAAAATACAGACAAGCGATGCTAATCTGATATTTTATTCAAACCAATTTTCATTGGATCAGGAAAAGAGACTGGATTCCCTCATGCGCGGGAATGACACCAAAAACTTTTTATTTTTTTCTAAAATACGCGAGCAATTTTTCTACCGGCAACGTATTGAGAATGTCTTTTTTCTCCAGCCAACCGCGTCGCGCCATGCCAACGCCAAATTGCATAAACTTGAGGCTGTCCGTGCGGTGAGAATCCGTGTTGATCACGAATTTCGCGCCTTCGGCATGAGTTAAACGGCAATTCCCTTCATTCAGATCGAGGCGAAAACTGGAGCTGATTTCCAAGGCCACGCGATATTTTTTCGCTGCACGAGCGATCTCGATCAAATCAATGGGGTACGGTTCGCGATCATTCACGATTCGGCCTGTTGGATGACATAAAACCGACACATACGGATTGGACATGGCCTTGAGAACGCGCGCGGTTTGTTGCTCGGACGGGAGGTTCATTTTTGTGTGCACCGAGATATTCACAAAATCGAGTTTTTTAAGAATTCCATTCGGATAATCGAGACTCCCATCTTCCAGAATATCCACCTCCGCGCTTTTTAAAATACGAAAATTCTTCAGTTTTTTATTGAGCGAATCAATGTGCCGCAAATGATCTATGAGCCGAGCTTCATCGAGCCCGGACGCCACGCGCAACGACGACGAATGCTCCGTGATCCCGATGTAGCGATACCCGAGTGCCTGGGCCGCAGCCACCATTTCTTCGAGCGTGTTGCCGCCATCGCTCTCGCGGGTGTGCATGTGAAGGTCGCCCTGAATGTCGCTCAACTCAATCGAATGGGGAAGTGTATTGTTGAGAGCCGCGTCAATTTCACCTTCATCGCGTCGCAATTCCGGAATGATGTAGGGGAGTCCGAGCGCTTTAAAAAGGCTTTCCTCGGTTTTTCCGGCCATCCTTTTTTCTCCTTTAAAAAGTCCGTATTCATTGAGCTTGAATCCTTTTGAAATCGCGAATTTTCGCATCGCAATATTGTGCGCCTTGGATCCGGTGAAGTAATGCAACGCTGCGCCAAAACTCGATTCATCCACCACGCGCAAATCCGACTGAATCGGGCCGTTCGCAGATTCCAAAATCACACTCGCCTTGGTCTCTCCGTGCGCCAAAATTTGCTGCACATCCGGCTGAGTCACAAAATGCGCCACAATTCGGCCATGATCTTTTTCGGTTTTCCCGGTCACGAGAATGTCGATGTCGCCCACGGTTTCCTGTTTGCGGCGGCAACTGCCCGCGTACTCGACCCGGTCCACCACCGGGCAGGTTTTGAGATAGACCACAAGGCGATTCGCCATCTCGGTCGCGGCATGCAGAATCAGGCGTTGAGAATGTTTTTCGTGATCTTTGATGGATTGAATCACGCTGGTTTGGCTTTTTTCTCCCATGCCCGGGAGCTTGGCCAACAATCCGGTTTCCGCCGCGTGTTTGAGTTTCGGTAACGAATCGATGCCGAGCTCGGTGTAAAACTTTTTCACTTTTTTGGGTCCCAACCCGCGGACCGTGAGAAGCTCCAAAAGCCCGGTTTTAAACCCGGCGAGCAGCATTTGATGTTCGCGACAATCGCCGGAATGCAGGATTTCAATAATTTTATCCGCGAGCCCTTGCCCCACGCCCGAGAGGTCTAGGAGTTTTTTGGGATTCTCATCCGCGATTTGCCTCATTTCCTGAGACGAATGTTCGATGGTTTGCGCGGCGCGTCGATACGCCAAATACCGAAAGCGATTTTCCCCCATGAGCTCGAGGATATCTGCCATTTCCCTGAAAATTTGCGCAATTTTAAGGTTTTCCATTATTTTTGTAAAAATTCCTTAAAATGAAAAGTGAGAAAAATATAACATAAGTTTTTGGAATTTGGTAGGATGATGAAGATGGTTTTTATTCCTAAATTTATTCTCATGAACTCAAAAATCAAGTTAGCCCTTCCCTTGGTTTTGCTCTCCTTAATGTCCCTCAGCGGTTGCGGAGCAGATGAAAATATCCCTAAGGAAGAATGTATCCCCAATCCCAATGCGTTGATTGACCCGTGTGCGGATTATTCGAATATTCTGGAATCTACCGGAAAACCGGTGATTTATTTGTATCCCGAACAAGAGACAAAAGTCAGCGTCCAAGTGGCGTATCAAGGCCTTCTCACCAGCACGTACCCGCAAGCCCAAAACGGCGCCTGGGAGGTGATTGCCTCACCGGACGGGACGTTGAGCGATGGAAACAGAACCTACGACTATCTTTTTTGGGAGGGGATTTCTCCGTTGACCGAAACGTTTCAATTCACGGACGGATTTGTGGTTCAACGCGAAGAAATCATTCCGTTTTTGGAGGAAAAGTTGACCGTGCTCGGATTGAACGATTCGGAGCAAGATGATTTCATCAGTTATTGGTTGCCGCAAATGAATGGAAAAGGGTGGGTGATGGTGCGCTTTTTAAAGGATGAATACGAGGCCATGGTCAAAACCACGATCGTGCCTCAACCCGACACCGTGATTCGCGTGTTTATGATTGTGAAAGAAATCGATTCGCCTGTGGATTTGCCAATGCAAGAGTTAACGCCTGCGCCGGAGCGATCCGGGTTTACGGTGGTGGAGTGGGGAGGGAGTGACTTGGGGGAGTAGGAACCGGCGCCAAAATTATCTATCTGTTTTGCCTTTTGTTAATTCAAGCGATTCCACCTCATCCAATGTGTCGATCGCCGTATCTGCATAACCGGCTTTTATAAATGCGGCGCGAAGTTCCTCTATTTTATCCGTTGGCATGGATTCGCATCCGGTCCGATTTTCTTTGAAAGGATGCAAACGCGGTCGCACTAAATGAGGAGGCAAAACATCAATAATCTCACGTGGGTCACAATCGCTATCCACGGTAAGTGTAAAAGTGAGGGTCGCTTTTCTAATCCCTTCATAAGCTTGTTGTATTCTTTCACAGACATCTTTTATGCCTTCCATGGGATACAAAGGCACTCGCCTTTTTTGTGGCTGTCTTTTTTCCTGTCGCCCCTGCTCGTTTGTAGAGGCCAGTGAAATTTGCCAACTCAATCCCGGCTCATAATCTTTCATAAAATCAAAAACTTCTTCCAGATTTCTTCTTACGATCGGGAGATCAGGCAAAACCGTGGAAATTTTAATTTTACGACGCAAGTGACGACTTACGGCCACCAAAATATCGCGACAATGCGGATTTAAAAGCAGTTCACCTCCATCAGTAAAATTTATTTTATAAGGATTTATTTGAAAATTTCTTTGCACCGCTTGTTCTTCCAAAATTTTTATTTGATCCACGACTTGTTCCGGAGTCAGACTCCTGTGAAGGGCATCTTTGTCAGGAGAATGAGAACAAAATTTGCAGCCCATCACACATCCCAACTGAGGTGAAATTTCAAAAACATGACCGCTGCCCCGTCTGTCTCTGGGGAGTACTCTGGCAACGATTGGTTTCGCTCTTTGATTGTCTGTAAATTCATGGGGGAGGACCGATATTCTTAAGGCGTGGTTTCCATTGGAATCATAGGGGCTGTCATCGGGTGATCCAAGGATTTGAAGAGAATAGTCAGGGGGTGTATCAATGGGGGTCATATAATGCTTGTTTTTAATAAAAATAAAAAAGCCGCTTCATGGGGCGAAGCGGCCGGGGAGATTCTTGGAATTCAAAAATCAGAGTCGCTTCATTCGAGAAACGCTCTTCTTATTGAGGAGATTATTGGCGAGGGTTGAAATTAGTTTTTGGGTTGGGTTCAATCGTGACATGGATAAATTTTTGAGAATAAAAAAATCGCTTCTCTGTGAGGAAGCGGTTTAAGGGGGCTAACAGGGGATGATTTTGCAAAACACACCGCTTCACTCAGAAAAGGTCTTCTTCTTGGCGCCGACGGTGTTGAGGCAAAGGGTCATCATGGGGATAGTATGGGGAGTTGGGGGAGGGAAGTCAAATGCGTAGATTCAAACGTTCAACTAAAAAGATCGCACTTTTATAAAAGCATTTCCCAAAGCCTCATCCTCAAATTCCCCCATGAGTTCTACTCCCACTAAATAGTCTATGGATAATCCCTCAGGGGGGACTGTGACCACACGCTCCTCCATGAAACTAACATAGGGATTTAACGCTAGAATTTGTGGGCCGAGCGCAAGCACAACCCCTTTTCGTGTTGCTGCAATTTCTTTACAAAATCGATCGAGGCCTTTAAGACTCCTTATATTCAAACATCTCATAATGGCTTGTCGAATTTCTTCTTTTTCTGGCGAAAGCCCTTCAAAATCAACTCCCATTTCAATTAAACCAAAATAGGGGCAAATCAAATGGGGCTCCAAATTAAAATCACGATTTATTAATTGTTCCCAAAGAGCGTATCGAAGCGCATTGATCTCCGCATATTCCGCCGCATCCTTAAGGGGAGTTTTATTATCACCCACCCTCGGGTAAAAGAAGAATTCACGGCCATGGTTGCCTGAGGGGGGCATTGTCCCATATTGTGCTAAATATCGAATCGCCTCCATAGAGGTCCCATGGAATCCCAAAAAATTAGGATTGTTTTGGTTCATTCGAACATTAGACAAGTCCTGAATACGAGAAAGATAGGGAAATTCTTGGTCTCTCAAATGATTTTTATTTAAAATTTTAAATAGATGGCATTAAAACAGATATTTCATATTACGTCAAGGTGGCGTTCCCACCCTCTTTTTATAAATCTCCATTCCTTGTAAAATCACATTGTCGCTTATAACCCCCTTCCATGAAAAACCAAATCAAAAAAATCGCCGGTGCCTTTTTCAGCGTGGGAATGCGCTATTTTAGCGCGTTATTGCATATTTGACTTTCTAAACTTCGAAGAATATACTTGATTAGTCAATCATTAATCAATTAATAATCAAGTTTATGGAAACCGCAACCCCTGCATTGAAATTCTTTTTAAATCTTTCAAAAGTCCAAGCCATTGTCTCACGTCGCTTTGATGGCGGCTTGGGGGGATTGGGGTTGAACGAATTCATCATTTTATTTTATTTGAACCAAGCTCCGGATGAAAAAATGCGCAGAATTGATCTTGCTGAAAAAATCGGGCTCACCGCTTCCGGCGTCACTCGAATGTTGGTTCCCATGGAAAAAGTCGGATTGGTGAATCGAGAAATGACCGAACACGACGCTCGCGTTCGTTATGTGACTTTGGCTCCCGGTGGCAGGCGCAGACTTTCGGAAGCCATGGAAAGAGCGGAACTCCTCTCTCAAGAACTAATTCCTACGACCAAACTTAAAAAAATAAAAGGGATCTCAACATTGATGGCCGAATTGGTGGGAACGATTCGATGATAAAATACCCCGCAGCAAGCTACGGAGTATTTTATTCCAACTAATACTGTGCCTTTATTTACTGTGCGAAAAATACAGTCCTAAAAATATTGAAAACCACTGCTTCTTGATCCGCGTTTAAGTCTTTACCGGAAAGAGTAAAATTACCTTCACCTTTTGGTGATTCAATATTAAGAACCATCGGGCCTTCTCCTGTTGTTTTTGGAGTATAAATAATCGCGTCCCATCCATTGATTAGTGTATACATAACGTCATAGTCAGACAACGGATACTGGGAATTATCTGAAAACATCCCGACATCCTCCACGCCATAGTTGTATACTAGCGAGATCCCGTCTCCGGAAACCGTGCCTACATAGGTATCAATGCCTTGTTCAGGTGTCAAAGCCCATCCCGATGGAGCATAAAGGAAAAAACTACCTTGGATTAAACTGACCCAACCCTCGGGAGCGGGAATCCGATCATTGTTTCCATAGCCGACCGCCATATTTTCATTGGAGCCGTCTTCGTTATGTCCGTACCCAATGTCTTCCATCACTTTTACTGCCGATATAAAAGCGGCAATGTCCTCATGGCTCACCGAGCTGTTTGGAACCCAGATCCCATCCAAATTTTCCGGAACCGGTTCCGTGCTTTCAATGGTGAAGCTATAATTGTAAACCCTCGGACCATAAGCCAAATTTCCGCAGTCAAACACTCCGCCACAACCGATATTATAAATCTCAACTCCATCGGAAGTGGTTTCAACCGTAGTCTCGGAATCAGGAAGTTCCCATATTCCTGTCTCCGTCTCGATTAATTCCATGTTTAACGAAAGCGTATAGGTTTCATAATCGGGGATGGAAATCTTGGCCGTGGTCTCGGTTTGAGAAACCAACGTCCAGTCCGACGGCAACGTGAAAGTGAACAAGTTGAGATTAAGCGTTCCCACCGTATCGACGGGATTTGTGTTGTCACTGACTTCATCTCCTACATCCGCATCGGGGACGGTTGTATTGTCTTCCACGGTCGCAGCACATCCGGAAAGGAGTAATGCAACGGCAAAAGGAAATAAGAATTTTTTCATGAATGAAAAGGGGTAAGGTAAAAAGAATAGAACGTATCTAATATAGTACTGAAGAATAACATTTATAGCAACTGTCATTAGGCGAATTTTCCGTCAACAGAAAATGTAGCGTACAATACAATTTCATCAATAACCCCCATTTTTATGACCGATTTATTGAACCAGGTGGCCCCGGATTTTTCGCTTAAGGATCAAGAAGGGAAAGTCCATCAATTATCCGATTATCGCGGCACGTTGGTGTTGCTTTATTTTTATCCAAAAGACAATACGCCAGGCTGCACGGTTGAGGCTCAGTGTTTTAGAGATCGATTCAATGATTTAAAGGCCTTGAATGTCCAGGTTTTGGGCGTGAGCATCGATGATGAAGCGTCTCATAAGAAATTCTCCGAACAAGAAAAATTAAATTTCCCGATTTTAGCCGATGCGGATAAAACCGTGGTAAAGGCCTACGGGGTCGAGGGATTGATTTTTGCAAAACGCGAATCGTTTCTCATTGATAAAGCCGGCAAGGTGCTCAAACATTATAAGAAAGTGGCCCCCAAAGACCACGCCGAAGAAGTGATTAAAGATGTGACGGCTTTAGAACCTTCTATTTAAAAGTTCGCTCTATTTACTGTGCGAAAAATACAGTCCTAAAAATATTGAAAACCACAGTTTCTTGATCCGCACTTAAATCTTCACCGGCAAAAGCGAGTAAGTGTTTTTCATGAAAAGGGGTTAAATGGACTGGCTGGCCAGTCGGGCTAGTACCTTTAATTGTTAAAATACTCCAGCAATTGTTCTTCAACAGCAGTACATTCCATGAATTGTTCATATCCAGGCTCATTGGTATTTGGCTTTACCCCCGCGCTACAGTAGGGGTAAGACCAAAGCAAAGAATCAGCTACAACCTTTTTTACTAAAACAGTCCCTAACTCCCCGCATTGGTTTACTTTATCAAAATCCGCTTCAGTCCAGTTGTCATAGTTGGGAGTCATATAAACTTGTAAGGCATAATCTCCACCCGTGTATAAATATAAACGTGCCACGTCTCCATCCATCACCTTTTGAGCAAAAGCCTCACTGTATTCATCACAAGTAGGAACGAAAGACTTCACATTCGCGTCTGTAATGGTTGTGTAATTGGAGAAGTTTTCAATCTTATCTTCCAATGTCATATCTTGTTGAGAGCAGCCGGTAAAAACGACCAACAAAAAAATCGCGGAAAGGAATTTCTTCATAAAAATTAAACTAAATAATAGAAAGGAACAAATCGAGTATACCTGAGAAAATGCTTAAGTACAATTTGGCTGGGGCGCAGGGATTCGAACCCCGGAATGGCGGCTCCAAAGGCCGCTGCCTTACCGCTTGGCGACGCCCCAACGATTGTGCGAACGATTTTCGCACGTTAATGTATCGAGTTTTGGATGAATTTTCAATAGACTTTTAACTTCATCCCCACATCAACCACTCCGGTTTAAACAGGAGCAAGAGTCCGATCAAAGTCATCAAAAATCCTCCGACAAATTGAGAGAAACGAGTGTAGCGAGTTGTGATTCCCGTGGCTTGAAGCGTGGCCATGGACACCAAAAATATGAACAAATCATCAATCATGAAGAAGAAAATGTAGAGCAAAAGGTAGAGATAGTATTGCCACGTGGGGAGATGATTGAGGGTGAGAATTTGTGTATAAACCGCAGGGAATCCGGCCGAACACAAGAGTTCCACCAAATTCACGGCAAACGCGAGGGCCAAAATCCCAATAAACGCCAACCAAAAACGCGGTTCATGCGCCAGATTGCGTAACTTGGAAAAAACCTTTTGTCGATCTTCGTTCCCCGTGACTTTGCACGACGCCTCTTTATTAAAGAAAAATTCTTTAAAGTTATACATCCCAAATCCGAAGGCCGTGACTCCGATCAAGAGCCGGATCGTGGCCACCATGCCAATGAACAAAAGGAAATTGAGCCACGCAGCCATGAATAAAAAATACACCGCCCCGCTTCCCACAATGAACGCGCTTCCCAAAATCCACATGCGTTTTTTATCTTTCATTCCCAAGAGCAAGCTGATCAAGAAAACCAAAGTCCACATGGCACACGGATTGAACCCGTCAAGCGTTCCAATCATGATCGTGAGCACAGGCAAAGAAACCGTCGCGGTATCCACGGCCCCAAACCACGGCAAGGTAATAATATTCGCTGGGGGAGTGAGGGGGCAGGTGGTCCCATCATCGCACGTTTCGTCGGGATTAGCGGGATCAATCGGATTTATTGGGTCAGCCGGGTTATCAATCGTGGCTATAAAAGAATCGATCAATACACCCACTTCATCGGTTTTCTCTTCATCTACATAAGAGGTGATTGCGGCTCGAAATTTATCTTCATAATCGACATTGAACCCTGAAAAGGGAGTCACTCCTACCACCGTCACCGGGACTCCGACCGGAGCGATATTCCATTCTTGGCAGAGTTCGGAAAGCAATTCTTGATGTTTGGCATCTTTCGAGACCTCGAAATCCTGAATATCCAATTCAACATTGTAATAATGGACTTCATTCAATCCATCCAAAAATTCTCGCGCCGCCTCGCAATGCGGGCACCCTTCGGCCCAGAAAAAGTAAACCGGCACAGAGGTAAACGTTGTTGCCGCGGGTTCTGCCGTTTCTTGAGCGGAAGCCGTTGCAATCCCAACGCTCATCATAAAAACAAGCGCCATTCCGATCAGCGTTTTTACGAAAATATTCTTCATAAAATTATTTTAACAGATTAGGAATGCGGGGGAGCTCACTTCGCTGGCGCTCCGTGAGTATTACGCCGGGATTCTCGGCAAGTTGAATAATTTACGAACAAATGCCTTGAGTTGATTCTCCGTCATCTTGTCTGCGGTTTCCATGGCTGTTAATTTTCCTTTCAAAACCTTGTGTTCGTCGATTTCTTTTTTAAGGTCTTTTTTACCATCCGCAGGTCCGAAAATGGCCAATTCATCCGCGTCTTTTACCGCCTCTAAAACTTGGCGGGAAAAAGCTTTGATTTCATTGTGGCGACGTTCCCCATGTACTTTTTGATTCGTGAGCGTGAGGCGTTCAAAGGATTTGCCTTCGTGGCGGTTGGGTTCCACCTCGGACATCATTTCGGTCACAGAGATCACATCGTCTTCATTGCATTTAACAATTAAAGCGCGGGAATGATCGATCCAAACTCCATAAAGCTTTTGCATAGGAGGAAAAATTAAGAATTAATTAAATTCGGAACTTATATTACCAGAGAAAAGGCGGAGCGCAATTTTTTTGGATAAGATTTGACAAAGCATTGAATTGGTAGTAAAAAAATAAGCCAAGCCTACGTATAAATTTAAAAATTATCTTCAAATGAACTTAAAAAAGATGCTTGCCGGAGGGATTGCCTTAATTCTTGGAATGGGAGTGGGATTGAGAGTGATTTCATCCACCAACGGACCTGTTATAGACTCAACGCCCGTGGCACGCCAAGTCATCGTCAGCCAGGTTCAAATCACGACTTTGACTCCGGAAATCACGCTTCCCGCCACTTTAAAATCCACGGCGGAAATTTCCGTGAGCTCCAAAATGAGTGGGAAAGTTACAGCCGTATACGCCAAAGAAGGGGATCTCGTCGTCGCGGGCCAACTTCTTTTCACCGTGGAACAGGAATCCGGAGACAGCGCGCTTCTCAATCAATACACGCAAGCCCAAATCGCTTTAAGCGCAGCCCAAACCAATCTTTCCAACCTCCAATTGCTCAAATCCAAACAAGTCGCGGAAATGCAAACCACGATCCGCGGTATTGAAAATTCAATCGAATACGCCAAGAAAAATGAATCTCTCACAGGAACAACCGTGGAAAGCCAAATCGCGGTGTATGAGGCGCAAGTGAACAGTGCTTCTTCCAACCTTAATCTCGCTCAAACCACCCTTGAGACCACGCAATCTCAAACCGAGCAATCCGTAAAGAGTGCCAAAGAACAAGCTCTTTCCATCTCCAACAGCGCCCTCGACACCGTGGACACGGTTCAAGAAAGAGTGAATGCCGTACTCGGAATCGATTTGCCAAACTTTGACCCCACGTATCGAGATGTTTTGGACAATATTTCGAGCCATATTTATTTGAGTCGTGCGGATGATGCTTATCGAACCGCTTATGCGAGTTATAACTCCGCAGACTCCGCACTCGATGCCGTGGCTGCCGAAGATTCAACACAAGAAGTCCAAGCCGCGGTGGATTTAGCCGAGCAAACGATCAGCGATACGATTTCGTTATTGGATCGGATGGAAGAGCTCCTCAGTTTGCAACTCAATGCGCCGGATTATTACGATGCAATTAAAGCCTACAAATCGGAATTGGATGGGTATCAATCGAGTGTATCGGCCCAATTGTTAAGCGTGCAAGCGTATGGGACCGCCATCGAATCCGCGGAACTTTCCGCCGAAACCTCGGTGGCTCAAGCCGAAGCCGGGGTGGACGTGGCTCAAGACGGATACGATTCCGCGGTGGCGGCTTTGGCCCAAGTCAAATCTCAATCCAACTCCCAAACCACAGGTGCCGAATCCTCGGTGTCCGGATTGGAAGACCAATTGGACTCCGCGTACAACAATCTCGATATCATCAAAGCTCAATACGACCAGCAAATTTCCGCTGCGAGCTATCAAGTTTCTCTCGCTTCCGCCCAAGTGGAACAAGCTTCGATTCAAGTGGGCGGCGGTTCAGTCACCGCGCCTGCGGATGGAATTTTAGCGGACTTTAATGTCACGGCCGGAGAACTGATTTCCGCCGGAATGCCGGTGGCCACCCTCGTGGATCCCGACAGTTTTGAAATGCAATTTTCGGTGAGTGAAATGGAGGTTCCATACATCAAACAAGGCACGGCCATCACGATCACACTCGACGCGTATCCGGAGCAAGTCTGGAAAGGAATCGTCTATTACGTTTCCCCCATGACCGACGCTTACACCCGCACCTATCCGGTTAAAGCTTATGTAAACACGGAAGGGACCGCTTCTTTCTTGGTCTCGGGCATGAGCGGTCAAGTCACGTTCACCAAAGGAACGGTAAAGAAAAACGTGCTCGCCATCCCGTTAGAAGCCGTTGTTTTTTCAACACAACTCGGAGACAGCGTGTTTGTGGTAACGGACGGAGTTGCACATGAAACAGCCATTGAATTGGGCGATTCCATCGATGGTTGGGTGGAAGTGAAAAGCGGATTGAGCGCCGGAGAAACCGTGGTGATCCAAGGCCAAAATCTCTTAGATGACGGTGATGCAGTCAAAATAATCCCAAATGATTAATGGAAAAACAGGAACTCAAATTCAAACCCCTCAGCCCCATCGCAAAACTCATTCGATTTTTTTTAACACGAGATCGAATCACGGTTTTAGTGGCCATTACCTTCACCCTTTGGGGAGTGCTGGCTTATTTTTCCATGCCGCGCGAGCAGATTCCCGAGATTAATATTCCGATTGCCATTGTTTCCACGATGTATCCCGGCGCTTCTCCCCAAGACATTGAGACTCAAGTCACGGACAAGCTTGAGTCGAAATTATCGGAATTGGATCAAATCGACACCCTGACTTCCACCTCAAGTTTTTCTATGTCCATGATTGTGATTCAGTTTGAAACCGGAGTGGACATGGATCTCATGACGCAAAAGATCCAAAATAAAATCGGCGAAGTGGAAAATGAACTTCCGGCGGATGCGGAATCTCCCACCGTGGGCATGATCGAGTCCAGCGATCTCCCGGTGCTCGACATCAATTTGATGAGCGAAAAGGGGAGTGAGTTTTTGACCGATCAAGCCGAATGGCTTCAAGATGAATTGGAGAAAATCACCGGGGTTTCGGATGTCACGATTTCCGGCGGAGTGGGAAAAGAAATTCAAATCAATGTGAGCGCGAGTCGTTTAGCGTTGTACGGATTAAGCTTGGCTCAAATCACACCTTTATTTGAGATGGAAAGTGTGAATTTCCCGGTCGGCGATATAACCATTGATAATCAAAATTACACAGTACGTATCCAGGGCGAATTTACAAATCTGACTGAAATTGAAAATTTGGTCATCGGGTCTTCAACTCAAGGAGCGCCGATTTATTTGCGAGACATTGCAACCGTGGAAGAAACATTTAAAGAAACCACCTCTTACGCCCGATTGTCTCAAAAAGATGAAACCGGAGAATGGGTGACTGAACCGAGCATTACGCTGTCGGTTTATAAAAAGAAAGACTCCAACATTGTGGATATTGGAGATGAAATTAAATCCAAGATCGAGCAATGGCAAATCGATGGGTCTCTCAGCGACAATGTGTCTGTTGCTGTGACCGGAGACTGGGCCGAAGAAACCAAAAAAGAAATCAACAACATGTTTGTGAATGTGGGTGAAAGTTTCTTGATTGTGGGGTTGATTTTGTTCCTTTATTTGGGCCTGCTCCCTTCTCTTATTTCCGCGTTTGTGATCCCGCTTTCCATGGCCACCACATTCGGGTTGCTGTGGTACACCGGGTACACGATCAACGGATTGACGTTGTTTGCCTTGGTCTTGGTGTTGGGAATGGTGGTGGACAGCGGCATCATCATGGTGGAAAATATTTTCCGCTTATACCATCAAGCCAAAGGGGATCGAAAACTTATTACCCTGCATGCCGCGGATGAAATCGCGGTTCCGCTCATCACGTCGGTGTTGACTACGATTGCGTCTTTTCTTCCCATGGCGTTCATGACAGGGATTGTGGGGGAATACATTAAGGTGATCCCCATGACCGTGATTTTTGCATTGGGAAGTTCGATGGTGATTGGGTTGGTGCTGACTCCTTATTTTACCTATCGCATGATCCCCAAGAAATTGGGGCCAACGGATCAAACCGGCCTTTTGTCCGGGAATCTTACGACAATAAAAAAAATGTACCGTGATTTTGTGGCCGCGTTGTTGGAAAGTCGATTTAAGCGATGGGCATTTTTAGCCGGGCTCACCGGGTTATTTTTATCCTCATTTTTGCTTCCCGCCACCGGCTTGGTCCGCACCGAAATGTTCCCCGGATCCGATTCGAAATGGGTGACCCTTAACATTTCCCTTCCTCAGGGCACATCTCTTGAAAAAAGCGATGAAGCCGCACAAATGTTGACCGATAAAATCAAGACCGTCGAAGGAATTAGGAATTTTGTCACTTTGGTTGGCACCTCGGGCGCTTCCACCACCTTGATGGACGTGAGCGGAGGCAGTGCGGAAAACACGATTTATTTTTCAATCAATTTAGTCGATCCCGAGGACCGCGAGTTGGGGAGTGGAGAAATTGTGGAAGAAATTCGGACCCTGGCGCTCGACATTTCTTATTTCGTGGGCGCCACTCTGACGTTTGCGGAGCAAGAAAAAGGCCCGCCCTCAGGGGATCCGATCGTATTCCGTATTCAAGGCGAAGACAGCACCACACTTGAAAACGTGGCCAATGATCTCGCCAATCTTTTGGAAACCGTGCCCGGCACCGTGGAAGTGGACAATGGGATTCAAGAAAAACTCAAGGAATACGAAATCGTTTTGAATCGTGAAAAAATTCAATTATTGGGCTTGAACACCGCCACCGTTGCCGCGACTTTGCGTGCTTTATCCAGCGGGCAAAACGTGGGGATTTATCGTGAAAACAACGAGGAATTGGATGTGATTTTACAGCTTAAAGAATCGGACCGAGACACGCTCGATGACCTTAAAAGAATCATGATTCCTTCGTCTCAAGGCCTCATTTCGTTGGACGCGATTGCGAGCATCGAACTTGGAGGAAGTCCCAGCAGTGTTGCTCATTATGATCTCAAAAAAACCATCACCGTGAGCAGCAAGATCACCCCCGGAGCTAACTCTGCGGAAATTTTGAAAATTTTCAAACAAGAATTGAGCGCCTATCCCATGCCCGAGGGTTATTCCGTAACGTTTGGCGGGGAAACCGAGGACATCAATGAATCATTTGGGGGACTGTACAACGCCATGTGGATCGCCGTGGTGCTCATTTACATTATTTTGGTCGCGCAATTCAATTCACTCATTCAACCGTTCATTATTTTGACCACGTTGCCGTTGTCCGTGATCGGAGTGTTTGCCGGGTTGTTTATCATGGATTACGGGTTTTCATTCCCGTCTTTCATCGGAGTTGTGGCTCTCGGAGGAATCGTAGTAAACAACGCCATCATGATCATTGATCGCATGAACAGCCAGCGCAGCTTGGGCATGCCACTCAAACAAGCCGTGCTCGAAGGCGTGAACCTTCGCTTCCGCCCGATTTTACTCACCACCCTGACCACCATTATTGGCGTGATCCCCACGTCCTTGCAGGATGAAGTGTGGGGAAGTCTCGGATTCACCATTGTGTTTGGCCTCGCGTTTTCAACCGTCCTGACGTTGATCGTGATCCCGGTGTTGTATTATATGGTCGAATCTCGAAAGGAGCCGTTAGGCCAGGCACGAAGAGTAGCGTAGTGTTGTCATATCCCCCCCCGTATTTTTTCACTTATCCGTCCACGCACGGAGATTTTGTGTTTTTGCTTTACAATTTCATAAAATATGTTAAATTGAAGGCCAATTTTAATCAGAATAAGCATGAAATTAAGAGAAATAGTGCCATTACTCGGTTTGGTCGCAGGATGCGCGCACGATCCGCAACATTCTCTTGAAGCCCTGGGTAAAGGGAAAAATCCACGCGTAGATGTTGCCGTTTTTGATCCAGAACTTGGACGAGCTATGAGAATAGCTGAACAAGGAATCGCGGCAATTAATGCTGATCCAGAAAATATTAGAATAGAAAGGCTTAATGGGTCATACCCTGATGATTTCATGCCACATTCGGATAGAGGAATATATTATGCGCTTGAAGCATATAAGGGGATAACTCCTGATGTCAGCCTTAAAATTGAACCCCGGAGTCCTATAACTTTTGTGTCTTCTTCTTCTTTTAGGGGTGAGCCAAGAATAACCAAACGTATAGAGATTCAATCAGATAGATGGTCGCCGAAATCCGGGGCTCAAGGGAAGACTTCATTAATAACCACTCCTCCTAGAACAACGATAGAATCCGGAAAGATTGATTACATGGAAGGGACTTTCACACACACCACTTTATGTGATACTGAGCCGGGGGATATACGCTTTACTTATTTTTCCGTCCTCCTTGAGCACCATACGACAGGGGGAGGGGAAAAAGATACGAATCAAGCGGAACAGGTTGAAGTGGAAAGAGTGGAGGTTGAATGTAACGAACCCCCGAAAGGTCCTTATATTAGTACTTACATAGTAAGATTAGGGGAAGGTGAATGGATTATGACAGAACCGGATGTTGTGATGTATCCGGTTGCAACAGCGAAATGGGAGGATGGAGACCCTGCCTATGAGGGCGTATACGCGTTGGCAAAAGGGGAAAAATTTGATTTTAAAACGGCAACCATGGACGATAATTCGGATCCGGATAAAGCCAAACATTTTTATGCAAATAAAGAGAAGGATGTTGGGGGTTTTGCTCATGAAATAGAATGGAAAATTTTGGATTTAATAGATTCTATACAGACCAAAGAAAATAATTCTTCAAGTCCGGCCAAAGTTGTTTCTGAGGGATCCGCCACAGCAAAACCCCAAAAAGAAACTCCTTCGGCTTCACAACCGGTCCAACCCTCGGACTCAGCCATTGTAGCCAAAAGCTTACATCCCCAAGCACGACGGTCTAAACCCCAGACGGCGCCAAAAGTTGCTCCTCCACCAGTCCCTCGTAAAACGGAAGATGATGCAGACTCCCAACCCTTAAAAGTCGTTCCAGGAGGAGAGATAGGTATTTGGAGTAGGAGAGTGCAATCACTTATCCCTACGCCAACCGATCAGATTGATGATGAAGCATGGGCAAAGGCTGAGGCGCTGGAGACCTCGTTAAAAGCAATAATAGCAAAATATCCGGGTTGTAATCATACAGTGAGGGTGGGGCCGGATAGGAACAAGACTGGGCTTTTTATGAGAGTTCGAGTTATGGATGAGCTAGGAAACTCGATCATGTTAGGCATTCAAGAAGGCGGACAAGGCAATGCTTATATGTTCTGGGAAGAATCAATCCGTGGGAACCCGCAAAGGGGAAAATTAGATCCTATGCCCATGGATAGAGCAATTTCATGGATGCAAGAGCAGATTGAGTTTCAATCCAAGGAGAGTAAACATCAACTAAGTTCTTTGATCATGAACCTTCCGGTCATTTCTAAACCTCATCTTACGCCTACATCCAGTAGCGTTACTACTACACCTTCCCCGTCCCCTCTAAAAATTCATCCAGTTAAGTCTAAACCTTCTGTTGTCCAAAAATCTCATCCGCTTGTCCCTGTGCCGGCCACCAGTAAACAAGTTAAAGAAGAAAGCCCCGAAGATATCAAAGTTTCCCCGGCATGGCAAAGGAGTGAAGCGTTGGTTGCGTCATTAAGCAATGTGGCAAAAGAACAAGGTTGTGCAGATAGAGTAAACGTGAGTTCCTCTAGGGAAGGGATTGGAGTTTCTACGAAAATTGTTTTTCCCTTGTTTGGGGAAAATAGAGATTTTGTCTTTATAAAGATTAGCGAAGAAGAAGCCGAAGCTAAACCCGGGAAAGGATTAGTCCTCTCCGTGTATGTACAAGAATCCATCCGGGGGGAGCAGCAAGAGTTTTCAACGACTTTGATGAATATAGATAGCGTAAAGAATTGGGCAGGCAAAGTGATTGCTTCCCAATGCGGACCCTCGGGATATCACTCTATGGCTAAAAGCATGCAATAACTTGATTCGCTTCGTAGTAATCAGCGAATTATTGAAAATTCAACATGGGGCTGAAAATGGGGCATTTTTCTCAAGGACACTCACTTCGTGGAGATGAAATACGGGGAGCTCACTTCGCTGCGCTACGTGAGTGGTGTCTGTTAAAAGCACTCAAACGGCTCAGCCGCATACTCCGCCTTTAAGTCTTTAAAAATTCCGTGTTCATCTTTTTGAAATTCCTCAAAGCTAACATCGTAAACCCCGCCATAATAAGTATCTATCTGCGTCACAAGCTCATCGCTCTCATCGCCAAGAATCCTCGATAAAATATTTTGCAGCCAAGGATCTTCAATGGCTCGATCGATTCCCATCAGCGGATATTCAAAACTGTAAAGACGATTCCCCGCTTCATTCCCCAAATCCACCCCATACGTGAGTTGATAATTTTGGATTTCACGGAGCAGACAACGGGCTCCATCCACTTTCCCATTCACGGCGACCGCATCTCCCAATAAAGAATTTAAAGAGGAAATCGAGCGAAAAACATCAAAATTCCAGGCCGTGATCGAACCTCCGGAATCATTGACGGAAATTCTATAAGCATTTTCAATCGTGGAAATCGCAAGATAAAAATCCGCCAAACGGACCTTTTCCGCATCGGTCGGGACGCGTTTTTCATTCACCAGGGTTTGTAAAAAATCCTGCGCCGCATACAAAGAAGCTTCCCATCCCTCCACGGCATCGGCCGAGAGATTGCTGATGTAAAAATAATCCGGTGAAGTCTGTTTGGACAGATTCCAGTTCGCAATGGTTTGATCCACATTCATGACATTGAAAAATAAAAGCACAGCCAAAGAAATAACCCACAGTCCTTGGAAAAGTCGTTTTTCCTGCATCTTTCGAAACAACGCAAGCAAGAGAATCAAAACAA